>MGVS01000045.1:0-6884 GCA_001800605.1 Elusimicrobia bacterium RIFOXYD2_FULL_34_15 | reverse complement strand
AGCGATCCGACAAGATTCCCACCTGAAACGTATACTAAGATTCCACCTGTAAACAATCTTGATGGAACTTCAATATCTAATCACTTAAAAACTTCTTAGAAGCATTGGCTAGCTCATTTATTTTTTTCTGGCTATTTGCTTCAACATAAATCCTTATAACCGGTTCTGTTCCTGAAAGCCGCAATCCCACCCAAGAACCATCTTCGAGCAGAAATTTATAGCCATCGAGTTTATTTATACTTGTAACTTTAAGTGATGCTATTTCAGCAGGCGGATTTTGTGCAAGTTTGGACTTAACCTGTTCCATTTTTTCTTGCGGCATATGAAAATTAAGCCTGGTAGATAGAATTACACCTACTTCTTTATAAATCTGCTTTAAAATTTCCTTTATTGGTTTTTTGTTTATCGCAACCATTTCTGCAACTAAAAGGCATGCGAGTATCCCGTCTTTTTCCGGAATATGCCCTAAAATTGTAAGACCGCCGGATTCTTCACCACCTATTATCATATCTTCTTTAAGCATTACATCTCCGATATATTTAAATCCAACCGGTGTTTCCCTTACTTGTATACCGTGCTTTTTTGCAACTGCATCAACCAGATGGGTAGTCATAACCGAACGAGCAACAACACCTTTCCATTTGCGTGTTTTTACTAAATGATTAAGTAAAAGCGATATAGTATCATTAGGTGTTATAAAAGTACCGTTACTGTCGATAATTCCGAATCTATCGGCATCACCGTCAGTTCCCAATCCTAATTGATATTTATCTTTTTTAAGTATTTTTAATAGTTCCCCAAGATTATCTTTTGAAGGTTCCGGCGGATGCCCTCCAAAAAGCACATCCCTGTAATTATGCAATACTTTTACTTTGCATCCGATGTCTTCAAGTATTTTATCTAAGTAACCGCGGCCTGTACCATATAACAGGTCTACCACTATTTTTAAATTTGATTTTTTTATTGCTTTCAAATCAACCAGTTCATAAATTCGTTTTATGTATTCTTTTTCCGGTTCAATTATTTCAATAATACCTTTCTTTTTCCCTTCCTCAAAATCCATTTCTTTAATCTCGTTTTTTAATGCCGGATCTGACAACTCTGCACATCTTTTTTCTATGGCTTTTGTAGTTTCGGGAAGTGCAGGGCCACCCCAGGATGGTGAAAATTTTAAACCGTTATATTCCGCCGGGTTATGACTTGCTGTAAAATTTATTCCTCCGTCTGTTTTTCTTCGGATTATTTCATATGATATTACGGGTGTCGGACAATCTCTTTTTGTAAAGAGAACTTTTATGCCGTTGCCTGCAAGGACAGATGAAGAAACTTTTGAAAAACTATCGGAATGAAACCTCGGATCATAACCTATTATTATAGTCGGATTATTTTTATTCTTTTGTTTAACATAATCCGCTATTGCCTGAGTAACGATTTTAACGTTATCAAATGTAAAATCATCCGCAATTATCCCGCGCCAACCTGACGTTCCAAATTTAATCATACTCTTTTTCTCCTTTTGCCTCGTTTAAAAAAACAAACCTAAATTTTTAATTTTGCATTTTTAATTTTTAATTGTTTTTTATCTGTTTTTATTCGGCTTCTCTAATTTTAATAAATTTTGTAAAAACTTCAGATACACCATTAAGTAAAACAGATATCATATAGATTACTATTGCTAATGCAACTGATACAAAAACCGCAAAAAAAGGATTTTTAAATAATAAGAAAATAAATATTATTAAAACAAGGACAACCCCTGCAACAGCGGATAACCATGAAATAAATTTAAAAGCATTTGATATTCTTTCAAGCGACCTGTATGGTGTAATCTTAAGTTTTTCTACAGGTGCAGAAACCAGCAAAGTTTTACCGCAATTTTTACAATACCATGCTCTCAAGGAATTATGAGTATTACAAAAATCACAAATTTTTTCAGTTGCATCAAGCAATTGTTTTCTATTAAAAATATAAAGTTTCTCTACAAGCCCTAAAATAAACCACAAATTCATTCCAACAACTGCTCCTGCTAATGCTTCGATAAATCTAGAAGTTATCCAGCCCGGACGGTTGACATCAATCAGCAGGGAAACATACAATCCCGAACCCAACCCGCCGCCGATTGCTCCGCCTATAAAACCTGCTATTACACCTACCATTATTTTCTTCTTATTTTTTTCTATAAGTCCGCTGGTGGCTCCTATAAATAGCCCTGCTACTGCCCATGAAAATGAGTGAGAAATGGAATATGCTAAACTATGCGCTGAAAAGTAATCATAAATCGGCCTATTTATTAAACCACCCAAAATACCGCCAATACAGCCCAAAATACCGCCTAAAAGTGCTTTGTATGAAGAATGCTCTATAATACCGCCAACATTGCCTAAAAATGCACCGCCTATTGCGCCACCAACAATCAAATGGACAGTCATTGAAGAAGAAGTCCCTATTGTACGGCTTAGAGCAATAGAAAGAATCCAGCCTATTACTCCGGCAAACATACCGCCTAAAGCTCGACGCATAATCCAGCTAAATGTGCTGACACTACTAAATAACTTCTGCGTTTGCGCTGTTACAAACAAACCGCACCGGCTACAAAATTTGTCATCTTGTTCAGAAATATTTCCGCAACTTGGACAAATCATACTTTTCCTCCAATATAATATTCATTAAATATGATTACACAGGTTTTTAACTTCGATCCTTCAACTTCGCTCAGGACAAGTTTACACTGATTAGAAACTAAACCTTTAATAAAATCTGTGTAATCTGCCTTTTAATCGGTGTAATCAGACATCCTTTTTTTTATTGGATGTCCAATAATATTAAGCATTTCTTTATGAATTTTTGAATTTGAAGCAATCATAGTATCGCTGAATAAATATTCATTTGTACCTTTATAATCTGAAATTTTGCCTCCCGCCTCTTTTAATATAACCACACCGGCTGCCATATCCCAAGGTTTTAAATTTTCTTCCCAAAAACCCTCAAATCGTCCGCAGGCAACATAGCACAAATCAATAGCGGCAGAACCAAACCGCCTTATACCTTCCGCATAATAAATAAAATTTTTAAAATTTTTTAACACTCTTTTTGCTCTTTCTTTATAATCGTAAGGGAACCCTGTTACTAAAAGTGAATGCTCTATATTGTTTATCTTAGAAACTGCTATTCTTTTATTATTAAGATATGCACCTTTATTTTTGATTGCAGAAAAAAATTCCCCGCTTATAGGATTATAAACAATGCCTAACAAACCTTCTTTGCCATTATAAAGTGCAAGTGAAATAGAAAACACCGGTAGTCTGTGAAGAAAGTTGACCGTGCCGTCTAGCGGATCTAGAATCCAAGTTAATTTATTATTTTTTACTTTAAGTAAATCACAACTTTCTTCACATAAAAAATCTATATCACGAAAACTACTATCTAAAATTTTTTTAATATTATCTTCCGATTTTTTGTCCGCTGTTGTAACAGGATTCCTTTCACTTTTATAATCAACCTTGAAATTACTATAAAAGTATTTTTTAAGTATTTCCCCTGATTTTAATACCGAACTTTTTGCAACGTTATAATATTTCGAAAGATTTTCCATGTTTTTATTATATTAAATTACCTTTCTTACGTCAATAATTTATATCTTTATATTCATTACATCGCTGTCTTTTACTATATATTCTTTACCTTCAACGCGAATAAGCCCGTTTTCACGCAATGCCTTTTCAGAACCGTATTTTTCAAGTTCAGAAAAATTGAAAACTTCGGCTCTTATGAAGTTTTTTTCAAAATCGCTATGAATTTTACCCGCAGCTTTCTGGGCTGAAGTTCCTCTTTTAATATTCCATGCCCTTATCTCGGTTCCTACAGTAGTATAAAATGTTATTAAATCAAGTATTTTATATCCCGCCAAAATCAGTTTATCCAAATCAGATTTTACTTCTAATTCTTTCTTCTCTGCATCTGAAAGTTCCAAAATTTCACTTTCAAGTTTTGCATTTATTGGAACCAATTCGTATTTACTTTCAGGTATTTTAGAATTTATATCTTTAACATTGACAAGGTAAAAAACAGGTATGGAAGTCAGGAGCTGCAATTCGGGAGACAATTGAGAATTACTTGCATCTCCTTTTTCAATGGAATCCTTTATTTGATAAAGTATTTCCAACTCTTCCTTAGCTTCTTTAATACCGCATTTTGCCCTTGGTGATACAGAAGAAATTTTGCGAACAACAACTTCTAAATCTGCTAAAAAAAGCTCCGTTTTTATTACTTCTATTTCATCGGAAGGATTACAATTATCCCTGAAACAACTGACTATTTGAACGAGAGTATCCATTTCCCTTATATGCGAAAGAAATTTGTTTCCAAGACCCTCTCCCTTTGAAGCTCCTTTGACAAGACCGGCGATATCTACAAAACGTATTGTAGTAGGTGTCAATTTTTCAGGTTTATAGATTTCTCCGAGTTTTTTTAGGCGTGTATCTGGGACAGAAACTATTCCTATGTTAGGTTCAATTGTAGTAAAAGGATAGTCCGCAACAGCGGCATGAGCATTAGTTAAGGCATTAAAAAGTGTGGACTTCCCGACATTTGGAAGCCCAATAATTCCTATTTGCATATATACCTCAGTACTAAGGATACAGGATACAGAATACAGTAAAAATCCAAAAAACCTTATCCTTTAAAACTGTATCCTGTGTACTGTATTCTGTGTACTATTTGTTAATGGTGTTTGCATCCAGGGCAGCAAGCTCCCTGATGCCGTGCAACATCACAGGAGCCGGCATCACACATACTATTGCCAGAAGAACTGCTTACAGCAAAACTTGAAAATGTCCTGGAAGTATTTTCGCTTCCGCATTTTTCACACTTAATTTTTTCATTTTTATTGGTACTATCAATTAATAAGTCAAATTCCAATTTACAATTATTACAAATGTATGAATACATAGGCATATTTATCCTCCAATATTTTTTATATCTTCAATATATTTTTCTGCAGAATATGCTGCAATTGCACCGTCACTGCTTGCCGTAATAGCCTGCCTAAGCAGTTTCTTGCGGCAATCACCGCATGCAAAAATACCTTCCTTACTTGTTTTCATTTCATCATCGGTAATTATATATCCAATCTCATCTTCTGCAAGTATATCCTTTAAAAATCCTGTGTTTGGCAAATGCCCGATAAAAACGAAAACTCCGTCACAATCAATTATGCTTTTTTCTTTAGTTATTACATTTTCAATTAATACATTCTCTACTTTTTGATTTCCGCCTATCTCTAAAATTTTAGAATTCATTAAAAATTCAATCTTATCGGTTGACAGTGCTCTTTCCTGTAGAATTTTAGATGCCCGCAATTCATTTCTTCTATGAACTACCCATACTTTAGTACAAAATCTGGTAAGAAATATAGCATCACCAACAGCGGTGTTTCCGCCTCCCACAACAATAACTTTTTTATCCCTAAAAAACACACCGTCACAAATTGCACAATAGGAAACTCCGCTGCCTTTTAATTCGTTTTCACCCGGAACGCCTAACATTCTCGGTTTACCGCCGGTTGCAATAATTAAAGCCAAAGTTTTATAACTATTAGCTTCCATTTTAATATCAAATTCCACACCTACTTTTGTAATATCCGTAACTTCTCCCGAAACTATTTCTATACCAAAATTTTTTGCCTGCGATGTCAATTTTTCCAAAAGTTCTACACCGCTGATCCCATCGTGAAATCCCGGAAAATTTTCTATTTTATTCGCCATTACTATTTGAGCATCAATACTATAATTGTCAATCAAAAGGGTCTTTAACCTTGCTCTTGAAGTGTATATTCCTGCAGACATTCCGGCAGGCCCACCGCCAATTATTATAACATCATACATAATATTTCCTCTAAATTATGCTCCGCATGACAAACGAGTAATCAATTTTTTTGGAAGAGATTTGCCCTTCATCTTTTTTTGTACTGATTCTATATCATAGGGTACTCGATAACATGTAATTGCATTATCTTCTATAATCATATAACAGGCTCTATTATCACTATCCCTGGGTTGTCCTATGGAACCGACATTTATTATCGATTTTGAAGTTATTCTCATTTTATTTAAAGCCTTCAACTGCATCGATCCTAACCCTTCCGCATAAAAAAAAGGCAGATGCGTATGACCGATAAAACATATATCATTTTCAAAATAACTTAGATTATTATTAATATCAAGCACACCCATAAGATATTCGTTTATAGGATCTCTCGGACTGCCATGAACTACTGTAAAATTATTTTCTATAATCTTTTCAGGTAAATTTGTTAAAAATTCCTTATTTTCCTGAGTTAACACTGACGAAGTCCATATAATTACTTCTTTAGCATTTTCATGAAAAAAATCTATATTTAAACGGTCAACAACTGCTCTATCGTGATTTCCCGCAACTATTTTAATGTTTTTTATCTTTTTTATTTCATCTATACATTCATTTGGTTCCGGACCGTATCCTACGATGTCACCGCAACATATATATTCGTCAACTTTTTCTTTTGAAATTTCCGCAAGTACCGTTTTTAAAGCATCTAAATTCGAATGAATATCTGAAAATACTGCATATTTCATACTTTAGATATTATACTCAAAATATGTTTTATTTCAACCATAATTGACATATAAATAAAAAACCACATTTTTACTAAGGCAGCTTTTAAAATAATAACTAATTTTTTTAATACTTTACCACTTCACTGAAAAACTTAACCGGTGCGTATTGCCCAAATCACCGTACGGGACAAAGGCATAATCAGTTGAAAACTTAGATATTCTTAGTCCAAGTCCGCCACTGTACCGAACCAGTTGAAAACTGTATCATAATTTAGCAGAATGTATGATATA
>MGVS01000044.1:46904-51550 GCA_001800605.1 Elusimicrobia bacterium RIFOXYD2_FULL_34_15 | reverse complement strand
CTTCAATCAGGAGTATTTTACACTAGGGTGGGGTAATTTTTCAATTACAACTTTGCTTCCAAAGGGGTATTTTTTCGATTACATTTCACAGGTTTGATATTAATAGCAAGAAAACACAGTAAAGTAGAATTATCCGTCCCAACATATAAATTACAGTAAAAAGTGCAGAAACGAGATTGTCCTAAGTATTGTCTCAATATGTCGGGATTGCTTTCTTATTTGAATTGGTTGGTTTCTGTCCGACTATGTCAGTTGAGCGTGCGAATTTTGAAAACTAACAATGATAAATAGATGATAGTTGAATTACCTGCTAAAAATTACATTTTAGACAAGTTAATTGGTGTGCAGTAACAAAATAGAAAGCAAAGGTTATAAGGTTTGAGTTATAAGTTATCGATCATAAGTTATAGGTTATTACATACCCGTTCCACTTGGAATAATTCTTTCCAATATCAATAAATATTCTTGATTTTTACTAGATTTGTTTGTATAATTTACACACAAACAACTTTTGTTGTATAAAAGTTGTATTTTTTTCATTTATGGCATCCCATTAGAGAATGTAGATTTACAAGGTAATCTTAATTAAATAATAATTTAAAATTTCACTGTCAACATTCTCTAACGGGATAAAAACAATGGCACTTAAAGTAATTGCAGGTCAATTTAAAGGACGGAATTTGCAGCTTCCGCCGGCTTTATCAACGAGACCGCTATTAATGAGAGCGAAGAAATCGCTTTTTGATATTTTGACTCCAAGGATTATTGGTTCAACATTTCTTGATTTGTTTGCCGGAGTAGGCTCGGTTGGTATAGAGGCGTTATCGCGCGGTGCAAAAAAAGCTGTTTTTGTAGATAGCGACAGAAACTGTGTAAGATTAATAGAAGAGAATTTGAAAACGTTATCGGTATCGGATAAAGCCGAAGTATTGCAAAGTGATGCATCACAGCCAAATTTTAAAACTGATAAATTCGATATAATTTTTATAGGACCTCCGTACGCGATGAAAACTTTGGCAAGTATAATTGAAAAATCAGCACCGATTCTTGCAAAAGACGGAATTATAATAGGGCAGCATCAGTTTAGAGAAGAGCTTCCGGAAAAAATTGTTGATTTAGTTATGTATCGTCAGGAAAAATACGGCGATATGAGATTATCGTTTTTTTCTTGCTTTGGGAATCTGAGCAAGAAAACCCCCCACGACTAGTTTTGCTTCCCAGAGTTTTGTCTGTGACAAAAATGATAGGAGGCTTGGAGCAAAACTGTGCGGGGTAATCCACTAAAAGTATGAAAAACGTTATAGTTATAAAATACGGCGGAAGTTTGATGGATGACAGAAATGCCGAGAAGGCGGTTCTAAAAAATATTTTAAGCATTTCTAAAAAAAATCCTGTTATTGTGGTTCACGGCGGCGGAAAAGATATAACAAGTGCGTTAAAAAAGGCAAATATTGAAACAAAATTTATTAATGGGTTCAGATATACCGATGAGAAAGCTATAAAAATAGTTGAAGGGGTTTTGGAAAATATTCAGAGAAGAATAGCGAAAGAATTAAAAAACGCAGTAGTTATTAAAAAAGCTGTTATCGGGAAAAGGTTGAAAGAATTGGGATATGTCGGAAAATTTACTAATGCCGAGATTTCAAAAATAAATGAAGTTTTAAATAAAAAGAAAATTGCGGTTATTTCGCCGGTAGGTAAATCAAAGGACGGGCAGATTTTAAATTTTAATGCCGATGACATCGCGGGATGCATAGCGGCAATTTATAAAGCAAAGAAATTGATTTTTTTTACCGATGTAGAAGGTGTTTTAAACAGCAATAAAAAAACAATTCCGCAAATAAAAACGCCGGATATAAAAAAATTGATTTACAGCGGTGTTATTACCGGCGGTATGATACCAAAAGTCCAGGGATGCGCCGAAGCGGTGCAAAACGGAGTAAAAGAAGTCGATATTTTTAGTATAAAGCTGAAGGGGACGAAGATAATATGAACTATTATGATTTAGAGAAAAAATATATTTTTCAGACTTATAAAAGAAACCCGATTTTATTTGTGAAAGGCAGCGGAAAATATCTTTGGGATGATAAAGGAAAAAGATATCTGGATTTTTTATCCGGTATTTCGGTGTGTTCCGTAGGTCATTGTAATCCAAAGATAGTCGGAGCTATTCAAAAACAAAGTAAAGAGCTGATTCATACCTCAAATCTTTTTTATACCAAACCGCAAATTGAACTTGCAAAGATATTATCCGGCGTTTCGTTCGGCGGTAAAGTTTTTTTCTCCAATTCAGGTGCGGAAGCAAATGAGTGTGCGATTAAATTAGCAAGAAAGTGGGGAAACGGAAGATCCGAAATTATTTCGTTTATGAATTCCTTTCATGGCAGAACTATAACCACGCTTTCAGCAACAGGACAGAAAAAATTTTCTAAAGGATTTGAACCTCTACTAAAAGGATTTAAATTTGCAAATTTTAATGATATTTCTTCGGTTAAAAAGCATCTAAATAAGAAAACCTGCGCGATTTTGATAGAACCTATTCAGGGCGAGGGCGGTGTTTGTTTAGCCAATAAGGATTTTTTAATTGAAATTAAAAATATCTGCAAAAAAAACAATTTGCTTTTGATTTTTGATGAAATTCAATGCGGGCTTGGAAGAACAGGTAAAATTTTTGCATATAAAAATTATGGAGTAGAGCCGGATATTATGACGCTGGCAAAATCGCTGGGCGGGGGGTTGCCTCTTGCGGCAACTATAGCTAAAAGCAATGTTGCGGAGGTTCTTGGTTATGGAACTCATGGTTCCACATTCGGAGGAAATCCGGTTTGTTGTGCTGTTGCTGTGGAAGTTTTGAAGATAGTAAATAATAAAAATTTTCTTAAAAATGTAGAAAATACCGGAAAATACTTTATAGAAAAATTGAAAGAACTGCAAAAGAGTTATAGTATTATTAAAGAAGTCAGGGGGCAGGGACTAATAATCGGAATAGAACTTAATACTGACGGCAAAGAAATCGTAAAAAAATGCCTTCAAAAAGGGCTTATTATAAATTGTACTCAGGATAAAGTACTCAGGTTTTTACCGCCGTTAATCATATCCAAAAAGGATGTCGATGAAGTGATTTCTGTTTTAAAGGATGCGTTGAAGTAAATGCCCATTGTTTATGTCGGTCTTGGTTCAAATAGGGGAGATAAGGAAAAAAATATTTTAAAAGCAATCACACTTTTAAAAGAAAACGGCCAGAAAATATTAAAAACATCTTCGATATATAAAACAAAGCCATACGGATATAAAGAGCAAAAAGATTTTTTAAATGCCGTAGTCAAATTAAGAACCAAATTAAATCCTGAAAATTTTTTAATACTTTGTAAAAAGATAGAAAGCGAGATTGGAAGAAAAAAAAGTTTCAGATTGGGTCCAAGAGAGATAGACCTAGATATATTGTTTTTTGGAAAAAGGGTTATCAAAAACAAAAAGCTTACAATTCCGCATAAGGATCTACATAATAGAGAATTTGTTTTAAGGCCGTTAAGAGAGATTTCACCAAATTTGATTCACCCGGTTTTAAAAAAACGAATAGCAAAAATAAATAACGTAATTATTGGAGAGAAAAAGATAAGGTAAAAGATGAATCCGCAGCTAGCGAAGGAAAGTAATAAGAAACGGTTCAAAAAGTTAAAACGTTTGAATCTAAAAACAAATTTATTTTCCTTTCTACCTGTCTACCTTTTTACCTTAATACCTGAATTTATATGATTTTACCGAACTTACCATATTGGCTAGATATTGTAATTTTAATATTCGCGTCAGCATCTATTGCTTATATTTTATGGACTTCTGTGTTGTATTTCAGGAGAAAAGCAAGGGAACTTGAACGCCTGAATGAAGATTTAAAATTAATACACGATATTTCAAAAGATGTTACAGCTACACTTGAAATGAGAGACCTTTTACCTCAAATAATGGATGCGTTTGCAAAAGCAGGGAAAGTTTCAAAAGGTTCTATAATGCTTATGAACGAAGAAACACAAACACTTGAAATAAAAGCAGGGTTAGGGTTGTCGCCCAGGGCGTTTGAAGTTATCCGCCCGAGGTTAGCCGAGGGCGTTGCGGGTGTTGTTGCGGCAATATGCGAGCCGATATTAATTGACGATAAAAGTAAAGAGAAATATCTTTATATTGATTTTGCTTCAGATCCTCAAAAATCCCGGCCAAAAGAAACACTTCTATGTTTACCGTTAATATTCAGAGGGCATGTTTTGGGTGTAGTATCCCTGGATAAAAAAGTGGGCGGTGAAAAATTTTCCGAGTATGACAGAAGGGTTTTGACAATTTTGGCGAATCAGGCATCGGTTGCGATTCAGAATGCAAAATTGTACGAGAATGCAATAACAGACGGTTTGACAGAACTTTATATTCACAAATATTTTCAGCAGCGCCTTGAAAAAGAAATGGAAAGGGCAAAAAGGTTTAATCAAACGCTTTCCCTAATAATGTTTGATATAGATCATTTTAAAAATTTTAACGATGCATATGGTCACCAGGTTGGGGATGCGGCATTAATGCATTTGGCAAAGATATTGAAAGACACTATGAGGTCAAGTGATATTTTAGCTAGATATGGCGGTGAAGAGTTTAGTGTTATC
>MGVS01000044.1:0-46873 GCA_001800605.1 Elusimicrobia bacterium RIFOXYD2_FULL_34_15 | reverse complement strand
CGGAATTAGTAAAAAGCATCGCAGAACGTTTCAGGAAGAACGTAGAGGATAATCCTATTGACATTAAAGGTAAAAAGCTGAAAATAACCGTTAGTATAGGGGTTGCATCCTGGCATGGAGAAAAAAGGATAGATAAGGATAAATTAATAAAAATGGCCGATGATGCACTTTATAAAGCTAAAAGAGATGGTAGAAATCTTGTACGCGTGTGGGAAGAAATTTTCCCAATAAATGTACCATAAGACTTAGGGAGAGGGAAGAGGGAAGAGGGAAGAACAGGGTTTGGCATATAAACTTCATAAACTATAGAATTTATTATCTTCTTAAGAGAAAACTACTATTTTTTACTTGAAAAATTTTAATTATTCTGATAAAATACATAGTTAAGAAAATACTCGAATTATCGATTCTTATTATTAATGATAATTTCGGGTTAATTATAGGTAGAAAAAAGCCCGCCTACGTTCCAAAGGACTATGGCGAGACAAGGAGAAAAAATGGCAAAAAGAGTACCGCTTATCGCTGGCAATTGGAAGATGAATAAAACGGTTAAAGAGTCCGTGGAGTTGGTTTTAGCTCTTAAACAAAAATTATCCGATGTTAAAGAACGTGAAATACTGGTTTGCCCTCCGTATACTTCACTTTATGCTGTAAAAGAAAATTTAAAAAATTCGAATATTAAAGTCGGTGCACAAAATATGTATTTTGAAAAATCCGGTGCGTTTACCGGAGAGATTTCTCCGCTGATGCTTAAAGATATCGGTTGTGATTATGTTATAATCGGACATTCTGAAAGAAGGCAATATTTCGGAGAGACCGATGATAGCGTTAACAAGAAAATGAAAGTTGCATTTGAAAACGGGATTACACCGATTGTTTGCGTCGGCGAAACACTTCAACAGCGTGAAAAAAATGAAGCATTTTCGGTGATTGAAAAACAGATTAAAATTGGTGTTGCAGGTCTAAGCGGTGATCAGATAACAAAAGTAGTTATTGCATATGAGCCTGTCTGGGCAATAGGTACCGGCAAAACCGCATCTCCGCAGCAGGCAGAAGAAATTCATGCTTTTATAAGAAAACTTTATTTTGAAATGTACGGTAAGGATTCTTCGGAAGCGATCAGGATTCTTTACGGCGGTTCGGTAAAACCTGATAACATTTCAGAAATAATGAAGCAGCCTAATATTGACGGCGGGCTTATAGGCGGCGCGGCATTAAAAGCGGACGATTTTATAAAACTTGTCAGTTATTGAAGTGCTATTCCAAAAAATCGGGATAAATCAATTAAATTTGATGCGGAAGGATTAAATCATGGGTGATATTTTAAGTGAAAAAAGAGCACAGAATCCTGTTATTGTAAATGTGTCTAATAGGCATTTGCATCTTCTTAAAGAAGATTTTGAAAAACTTTTCGGGAAAGATTATCAATTAATAAAAATTAAAGGGTTAATGCAACCAGGAGAATTTGCGTCTAAAGATACTGTTACAATAAAAGGGTCCAAGGGTGAAATAAAAAATGTCAGAGTGTTAGGTCCTTTAAGAAAAGCGACACAGGTTGAGATATCAAAAACAGATACTTACATACTGGGAGTTAATGCACCGGTTAAATTATCAGGAGATTTGGCAGGCTCAGCACCGATAACGATATTTGGCCCCAAGGGAACCATAGAATTGAAAGCAGGATGCATTATTGCAAAGAGACATGTTCATATGACACCAAAGGATGCAGAGCATTTTCAAGTTAAGCACGGTGATGTTTTAAAAGTAAAAGTTGAGGGAGAAAGAGGACTTATATTTGATAATGTTATTGTGCGTGTCCGGGAAGATATGGCATTGGAGTATCATGTTGATACCGATGAAGCAAATGCATCTGGAATAAAAAACGGTGATAAAGTAACGATTTTATGACCCCGTACGAGAATGTGGGGATAAGAGGGTCAATTAAAAATGACACAAGGTGTCATCCTGAACGAAGTGAAGGATCTCGATTTTAACGACGAGATGCTTCGCAGTAGGCTCAGCATGACATAAATATCGTTTTGCATTTTAAATTGTTTTATTTGTCTCTTACGGGGCAGTGGAAAATTATGAAAATAGCAATCGGAAGTGACCATCGCGGATTTAATTATAAATCCAAGTTAATAAAATATCTTTCAAAAAATCATACAATCAAAGATTTTGGTACTTTTTCAGAAGAATCATGCGATTATCCGGATTTTGCGTTTAAAGTTGCCAAAGCGGTAGCATCCCGAAAATTTAAAAGAGGAATCTTAATTTGTGGTTCCGGGAATGGCATTTGTATGGCTGCAAATAAGGTGAATGGAATAAGAGCTGCCATCGGGTATTCAGCAAAAGCAGCGGAATTTTCGGTCAGGCATAACGATGCAAATATAATCTGTTTTTCCGAGGACTTTCCGTTAACAGATGTAAAAAAAGCTGTAAAAAAATTCTTATCAGTCGTATTTGAAGGCGGAAGGCATTTAAGAAGAGTAGAAAAAATGAAAGAAATTGAGGAGGAAGATTAAAATGAGAAATTCAACCTTCCGATTTAAACTAGAAAATAAAATAAGGAGAAACATTTATTTAATTTTCTTTTCTATTCTCTGTTTTTGTCAATTTCCGCATTTTATTTATTCTCAAGATATTTCTAAACAGATATCTGAAGGAAATAAACTAATAAAAGAAAAAAAATATGATGAAGCTTTAAAAGTTTTAACGGAGGCAAAAAATTTAGATGATAAATCTCCGTTACCGGATATTTCGCTGGGAATGCTGTTTTTAATAAAAGATGATTTGATAGAAGCGGAAAAATATCTCAAATCGGCGGAATTAAAGAATCCGGATTTGGATGCGGTTAGATATACACTTGCACTTCTTTACGAAAAAAAAGGGGATAGAACAAATTCAATTGAATATTGGAATAAGCTATTGAAAAATTCTAATTTTAAAAATACAGCAAAAAAACATATTCAATATTTGGAAGAAGGAAAATGAAGATTGTAGAGGCGATGAAAAATTTAAAAACTTGTCCTGCAAAAGCGGGATTAAAAAGCTTGTCCCGAGTTACTTGTCCTGAGCCTGTCGAAGGATATCGAGGGACCTGTCCCCGTCTTTTGGGGATTAAAAATTTAGGATTAATTCTTATCTTCATTTTTAATTTTGTATTTTTAATTTCTAATTGGTTTATTTCCGGTTGTGCTTCTACAAAACCGGTAGTTAAAAGCGGTTATAATTTTTCAAACATAAAAAAAGTTGCTGTGTTAAAGTTTACTGGTACAGGCGGCGTAAATATAAGCAATGAATTTATATCTCAGCTCTTAGCATCAGGAATAAATGTTGTTGATAGAACAGATATAGAGAATATAACTGATATTAAGTTGTCCGGAGTAGATGCGGTTATTTCAGGCAACGTTATAGAATATAATCCATCAAGTAAATTATTGGTATTTAAGGATAAGAACAACGTTATAATTTCAGATAGGGTTTATCCTATTGGCGGGACCACAGTTGTTCAGGATGGGACTGTGTTGGGCACTAATGATGCAAACATTTTCAGCGTTTCATCATCAGTTTCTGTTTTTGCAAAGATTATCGATGTTTCAACAGTCGAAGTTGTGTGGAGCGATACAAAGTCATATGAAGCATTGGATCTTACCACTGCGATTGGGCAAATAGTATATTCTTTTAAAAAGGCGTTAAAACAAGATTGGAAAGATTTAAAATAATATGCTTGATAAAGAAACAGAAAAGCAGCAAAAAGAGTCCTATTTTACTCTTGATAATATTTTAGATGAAAATGTTCGAATAAAGGAACTAAAAGATATTTTAAAAAGTAGTTCTGAAATTTCGGAACGTTCCCAGGCAGCCAGCCAACTTGGAGAATTCGGAAAGAAGGCAACCACGGTTCTTATAGAGGCGTTGGACGAAGAAAAAAATGAAGAGGTCATAGCTGTAATAATAAGGTCACTTGGTAATATCGGAGACAACACAGTCGTAGCGCATTTTATAGAAAAGCTTAAAGAATCTGCTGTGATACGCGCCGCCGTAGTAGGCGCGCTCGGAATGATCGGCGATAAATCATTTCTTCAGTATTTAAGCAAGACTCTTAAAGACAAAGAAAGAAAAGTGCGCATAGAATCTATCCATGCTATAGACAGGATTTGCAGCCCTGAGGTATTGAGTGAATTGATAGAAGTTCTAAAAAATGATAAGGATTCAGAGGTTAGGGCTGAAGCAATAAAGACGTTGGTCAACATAGTATTACATCATAATAATCAGAAAATTGTTGAGGATCTCGGTGAAATTTTAATTTTGATTAGAGATAGCGATACTACGGTTCCTTTTTTGAAGAATGTTATAAAAAAAGAATTAAAGGAGTTGGAAATAATAGGTCATTATGATAATGTTGTTTCCGACCGCGATCATATTTACCGTGACAAAAAGGCGCTGGAGAAACAGTTGGACACAATTGATGGTGAAATTGAAGGTATACTTAAAGAAAAAGAAAGCAATATTTCAAAACTAACCAAAAAAGTTGCTGCACTTGAGAAAGGCAAAGCTGAAAAATATAAAGAAGTAAAAACTTTATATACTATTGGAATGACAATTCTTATAGCAGAAATAGTTGTCGGAGGGATATTCCTGCTTAAGATGGCAAAAAAATCTGATGTAAAAGTAAAGGAATATTCCCAAAAAGTAAACGATCTTGAAGAAAAAATGCGTTTACAAGTTACTGAAGAACAACAGGCTAAACAGGACGTGGCCAAATATCAAGAGATGAAAGATATGGAAGATGAAATGAATAAACTTGGGGTTGAAGTCATTACCGCTAATAACAGAAATATAGATCTCTTTATGAAATGTCACGATGCATTTTTTAATACTGATATAAAAAAATTCGGTTTAGATTTAGCATATGAAAAGAAAAAAGGTTTTTCTAAATCTGCAAAGTTGGCAATGACAGGCAAGGTGCAGGACTCAAGAGATTTATATAAACGAACAGACGAATTGAGATGAAAAAAATAATATCTGTCTTAATCTTGTTTATTATCTGTGTTCATCTTGTATTTTCGCAGGAAATAGATTTGACTATATATAATCAGAACCTTGGTTTAGTAAAAGACAGAAGAACGTTAAAAATTGATAAAGGCGTTCAAAAAATTGAATTTACTGATGTTGCTGCAAAAATTGATCCGACAAGCGTACATTTTAAGTCATTAACAAATCCGGAGAAATGTTCGGTTTTAGAGCAGAATTTCGAGTATGATTTA
This sequence comes from Elusimicrobia bacterium RIFOXYD2_FULL_34_15, assembly GCA_001800605.1. Taxonomy (GTDB): domain Bacteria; phylum Elusimicrobiota; class UBA8919; order UBA8919; family UBA8919; genus UBA9627. The sequence continues at coordinate 41,603 of MGVS01000044.1, read as the reverse complement.
ATTTCCAGGGATAAGCTTTTGCAAAAATATATCGGCAAGGAAATAGAACTTGAAAAAAGAATAGGAAAAGACGGGGATAAAAAAGAAATTATAAAGGGTACGCTTCTTTCAACAGCTGGTGGGCTTACTATAAAATCTGATGATAAAATTTTAGTTAATCCGTCAGGTGATGTTTCACTTTCTAAAATTCCCGAAGGTTTAATTTTAAAACCCACGCTTTCATGGCTTTTGCAAAATGATGTTTCAGGGGAAAACAAAATAGAAGTTGATTATTTGACAAACGGGATAAACTGGGATGCAGATTATGTTGTCGTTTCGGATAAAGACGATAAAAATATAGATTTGAACGGATGGGTAACCATAGATAATAAATCCGGCGCAACTTATAAAGAAGCAAAATTAAAATTAATAGCAGGCGATATTCATCGTATTGCACCTGATGCATTAGCAGAAAATGATGTTATGTATGAAGCAAAAGCTATGCGGGCAACAGCCGCGCCGCAATTTCAAGAAAAATCCTTTTTCGAATATCACATGTATACCTTACAAAGAAAAACGACTGTGAAGGATAATGAAACAAAACAGATAGAATTTGCTTCCGCTACAGGCATCCCGGTTAAGAAGCTTTATATTTACAACGGATCTTTACAGCAGTTTTACGGTTATCAGCAATGGTCACGTACAGATAGAAATTATGGTATCCAGTCAAATAAAAAAGTTTATGTTATGTTAGATTTTAAAAATTCAAAAGAGAACAATCTTGGAATTCCGTTACCCAAAGGGAAAATTCGGGTTTATAAAGAAGACACGGACAAATCTTTGGAGTTTATCGGAGAAGATTCGATAGAACACACGCCAAAAGACGAAAATATAAGAATTTATCTGGGTGATGCTTTTGACATTGTGGGCGAAAGAGTTCAAGCGGATTTTAAGAACGGAGACGGATGGTGTGACGAATCATTTAAAATTAATTTAAGGAATCATAAAGAAGAGAATATTGAAATTACGGTTGTTGAAAAACTTAACAGGTGGTCTAACTGGAAAATTACACAAAAATCTCAGGATTATGAAAAGAAGGATTCAAGAACAATAGAATATAAATTAAAAATCCCGAAAAATTCGGAAAATACATTAAATTATACCATTCATTATTGGTGGGATTAAGAATTCTGAGTTTTATGAGTAATAAAGAATTTAATGTTGCTTCTTTGATAGATCATACTCTTTTAAAAGCTGATGCAACTGAAAAAGATATTGTAAGGCTTTGTTTGGAAGCAAAAAAATATAAGTTTGCATCTGTTTGTGTGAATCCGTTTTACGTTTCATTTGCAAAGAAGAATCTTAAGGGTTCAAATGTAAAAGTTTGTACGGTAATAGGTTTTCCACTTGGGGCAACTTGTTCTGAAGTAAAAGCGTTCGAGGCAAAAGAAGCAATTAAAAACGGTGCCGATGAGATAGACATGGTTATGAATATAGGCGCCTTGAAAGACAAAAAATTTAAAGTTTTTATAAATGATATAAAATTAGTCCGCAAAGCGGCAGGTAAAAAAATTTTAAAAGTGATTTTGGAAACGGTATGTCTTACAAACGAAGAAAAAGTAAAAGCGTGCCTATTATCCAAAGAAGCGCATGTTGATTTTGTAAAAACATCAACAGGATTCGGACCACATGGTGCTACAGTCGAAGATGTAAGATTGATGCGTAAAATTGTGGGAGATAAGATTGGTGTTAAAGCATCCGGCGGAATAAAGACATTCGGCGATGCCGTAAAAATGATAAACGCAGGAGCAAACAGGATAGGAACGTCGGCTTCCGTTAATATAATTTTAAATAAATAGGAGAGGTAAACATGAATACTGCTGAACTTTTGCAAGCAATTTTGAAAAAAGGGATTTCGGACATTCACTTCAAGGCAGGTACACCTCCTGTAATAAGAATTAATGGACAGCTGATTTCAACCGGATTTGAAAATTTTTCTCCTAAACATATTCAGGAGATCGCTTATGGATTGTTAAATGAAGAACAGAGAAAAATATTTGAAGAAGAGAGTGAAATAGATTTTTCTTACGGATTAGAAGGTGTATCAAGATTCAGGGTAAATGTTTATAAACAAAGGGGGACAATCGCGCTTACACTGAGAGTAGTTCCTTTTAAAATAAAGGCATTTGAAGAACTTAATCTGCCGCAAACAATATTTAAAAAAATGGCAGAAGAACCGCGGGGATTGATTCTGTTCGCCGGGATAACAGGTGCCGGCAAAACCACAACGATGAATTCACTGATTGATTATATAAATAAAACTTATGCTTATAAAATTGTAACGATAGAAGATCCAATTGAGTATTTTCATAAAGATGAAAAATCTTTTATCAGCCAGAGGGAAATCGGAGCGGATACAAAATCATTTGCCAAGGGTTTGAAATATGTATTAAGGCAGGATCCTGATGTAGTAAGTATAGGAGAAATGCGCGATTACGAAGCTATCTCTGCAGGTATCTCGTCTGCTGAAACCGGGCATCTTGTATTATCAACTATACATACTATGAATGCGGTTCAGACAATAGACAGGATTGTCGATGCATATCCTCCGCATCAACAACATCAGGTAAGAATTTCACTTTCAAACGTGATAAGAGGTATAATCGCTCAGCGTTTAATACCCAGTATCAACAGTGATATGCGCATGCCTGCGCTTGAAATTTTAGTGGGTACTGCATTAATCAGAAAAAATATTGCGGAAAATAGGTCAATTGAAATATATAAGTTGATGGAGCAGGGTGAATATTACGGGATGAGAACTTTCGATCAGGATTTAATTCGTCTTTATAAAGAAAAGATTATAACACTCGAAGATGCTCTGGAAAATGCAACAAATCCTGATGATTTGATGCTAAAAGTAAAAGGTATAGATAGAGAGGAACAATAATTATTACCTGTCGAGGAAAAAGGTAAAATAGGAGCTGCCAGCTTAAGTTGGCGGAAAACCATTATATGGCTAATAATTGGGTTATATTGCCGGAAACTGACAAAAAACATCAGAATAGATATATAGTTATGGTCTCAGCAAGAGAAGATGCGGATAATTTAATCAAAAAATATCCGAATATTTGTTCTGAACCGTTTAGAATTCTTGATGTAAAATACAAATGGGGAATATATCTCAATAATTCAACAAGAGAGGAAAGAAAAAGTATTTATAAATATTTCATGGGTACTCAAGATGTTGATAACGAATTAAAGAAGGAAGATGAAATTCAAGGTGTTATTTCCGAACTAAATACTCTTTTTTCAACTTTGACCGCAGAAGAGCAAAGACATCTTAAGCAAGAGATACCCGAAAGAATTGATGCTTTAGAAAAATTTACAGAAGAACACTATGTAGATGAAAAAAATGAACAGGAGTTACCTGAAACCTCACCTGAGCAGCAAAAGGATTTTGTAGAAGAAATACACGCAGAAGAAAAAATACAGCCGGAAATATCAGAAAAAACAGAAGAACCGGTAACAGAAAAGATTGAAGAATCTATAGCAAAGCTGCCTAATCAAATAGCTAAAGATGCACATATTGAAGAATCAGAAGAATCTAAGGAAGAATCCGATGAAATATATATTCATAAATCCATAGAAGCTGAAAACATACCGGTTGAACCTGAACCTGAAAAGCAATCTGAAGCAATTAAAGAAGAGAACTTAGAAGCAGAGCCAGTCCCAGAAATAACGGTTGAGACACCTACAGAAGTAAGTTCAGAAAAATCTGCAGAAGTAAAAGAAGAAATTCCTGCTGAAGTTCCTGCAGAACCTGCTGTTGAAAGTTATGCTGAAATTACTGAAGAGAAAGAAGTCGTGCCGGAACAACCGCAACAGCCTGTTCCTGAAGCAGAAGTGAAAGAAGAAAGAATACAAGAAGAGGAACCGGTATTCAAAATAGAAATTGAACGTTTCGGTGAACCGACAACATCAATTCCGCAAATTTCTAAGCCGAACGAGGGACCAACAATAATTGATATCTCATCAAGATCCGGTCCGTTAAAAGTTTTGTATCTATACCCTTCAGGTGAAAATGCTTTGTTAGAAAATTTTGTTAGTAAATTAACGGCCATCATAGAAAAATCAATGAAAGAACCAATTTATATTGAAAAATTATCGACAGTCGAATATAGCGTTACTTCAACCAATGACTTCAATGCAATTATCAAGAATGCTAGTTCTCAGGGCGTCGAATTGATGATAGCTATTGTGCCGGATGGGCTAAATGATATAAGATTTTTTATAAATAAAGAATGTATGGCATATAGTATGTTAAGTTTATTTGCAGCCCAGGATCAGCTTGATAAAAAGTTTTTATATGTTGATATAGCAATTGAACTTTTACTTATTAAGAAAAAATTAAGAATGTGATTAAAGGCAGTACACAGTACACAGAATACAGTAAACAGTAAAACCAAAAATAATTATCCTTTTAAAACTGTATCCTGAGTACTGTATCCTGTGTACTGAAATTATTATGATTACTAAATGGGATTTAATGCCATCGCCTTGTGACCGGGACAAAAGCAGACATAAATTACTGCTTTCCTCCGTAAGTGGGGATTTGTCAGAAATTATAAAATTTTTTAATCAGGATGCGGGAAAACCGTTTACTCCTCTTTCGCAGGAATTCAACTATGCGATTTATATTTATAATCTAACTCCGGAAAAAAAAGCTGCAGCTGAAAAATTTCTAAAGAGTAAATGCCAAAAAGGAAAAGTTGAAGAATCATCAAAGGGCAAGGATTTAGAAGAAATTTTAGAAAAGGTTGCACAATTTGGCGATAAATTAATAAATCCATCCCAAGAAGAAAAATATCAGCCGCTCGAAGAAAAACATCAGGAAATACCGGTACAACCACTAAGGGAAGAGAAAAAACAGGAAGTAAAGCAAGAAGAAAAACCCCAGATTATTACTCCGAAGAAGGAATCCGAAGCTCCGAAACCCAAATTAAATTTAAGATATGTATTTGACGAGTTTGTTGTTGGTTCAAACAGCCGTTTTGTTCACGCCGCGGCGTGGGCGGTTTCCCAAAATCCCGGTAAAACTTATAATCCGCTTTTTATTTACGGTGGAGTGGGTTTGGGAAAAACGCACATTATGCAGGCGATAGGAAATACGATTAAAGACAAAAATCCGGATGCTCAGGTACTATATATTACAACTGAAAAGTTTACATCAGAAGTTATCGAGGCGATAAAAACCGGGAAACTGACAGAATTACGCGAGCACTACAGAAAACTTGATTTGTTACTTGTGGATGATATTCAATTTCTTTCGGAAGCCGAATCTACGCAGGAAGAATTCTTCCATACGTTTAATATTTTACACGAAAATCAAAAACAGATAGTTCTTACTTCTGATAGGCCTCCAAAAAAATTATCAGGAATAGAAGACAGATTACAATCCCGTTTTGAATGGGGGCTGATTGCCGACATAAAACCGCCGGATTTAGAAACAAGAGTTGCTATACTTAAAAAGAAAGAAAAACATGAAGGAATAGAACTAGATGAAAAAATACTTATTTATGTTGCAAGCAAATTAAAATCAAATATAAGGGAACTGGAAGGATTTTTAAAAAGACTTAAGGCATATGCAACTATGACGAAAATGCCTGTTGACTTTGAATTAGTTAAAGAGTTAATAGGCGAACTTTTACCGGAAGTTGCACTTGAGGAAAAGAAAGATACTGTAGTGGTAAAAATTGTTGATGTACCTGAAGTTACTCCTCCGGCAATTACGATTCACGAACCCAAGATAATTCCGGAACAAAAAATAGTTCAGGAACCGGTTCAAGAAGAAATTTCACAACCACAACCGCAAGTTCAATCTATTCCTCAGCCGATACTTCAAGAGACAATACCGTCGGTTCAAAAACCTGCTGAAGTTTCAGTTCCGGTTCAGTCGGCATCCCAAGCGATACAACCTCAGCCGGAAATTCATATAGAAAAACCTCAACCGCAAGTTGAACCGCCGTCTGTTGTACCTGTTCCCGTTCATGTTCCTGTAACACCGCCTGTACCTTCAAAACCAGTAGTAGCTTCTGCTCCTACCGGCACTGCTCCTAAAGATGAATATGATTCGCTAAGTCCCGTAGAGGTGGGTTTATTTTATCCAGAAGGATACGAGAAAGATTTTGAAAAGATGAAGGAGTTATTTAAAGAGGTAGTAAAAAAACATAAATTGAAATTCAGACTTTTTAGTGTTTTTGAAAAAAGTTATTCTCTAGATAAAAAAATAAATTATTCACTTTTTGCTCAGCTATGCAAGACCAACAATTTAGCAATAGCGGTATTATTAGGTCCGCCACCGGTACCAACTCTTTCTGAAGATGATTTTACAAATATGCTGACAACCGTTTGCGAAGCAAATAATATTACGCCGGAGATAATTCCTTATTCCGATTTGACAAAACAATATAAATATTTGAACATAGCACTTGATATCACCTTATTACATAAGGATTTAGGGAAACCCCGTTAGAAAATGTTGTAAGCCCCGTTAGTAATGTAGAATATATTGGTTATAAAATTTAGTTCGTTGGAAAATATTATTAACAACATTACTTTACGGGGTAAATAGATTTTAGCAATGTTAATAATATATTTTAGTATTATGTATCTACATTTTCGCACGGGGAAAAAATAATGAAAATAAAAAATATTTTTGGAATAAAACTCAGTTTACGGATATTGCTATTCATTTTAGCGGTTATTTCAGGTTATATATTAATCAAAGATTTTAGAGGCATATTGTTTACAGTTTTGTATCCCGCGGCCGTAATCGTTTTAGGTTATTTTTTTGTTTTCAAGCCTCTTTTTTCAACAGAAAAGATACTGGAGTCTGCATTAGATGGAGATTATTCTCAGATAAAAAAACTCAGAAGTTTTGGTGAGACAGGCGATAGTATAAATTCACTTCTTAGCCATTTAATGATTTCCCGGGAATCGTTGAGTATACTTTCCGTAGCCTCTAGAGTAATTACCTCACATATAGAAATAGTTGATATAATGAATATGTTGTTGGATTTAGTGTATGATAAAATGTTATTGCCTTCAGCATTTATAACGTTGCAGGACAGCGACGGAATTATAAAAATTAAAGTATCGCGGGGATTATCTGACGAATTTATAAGAAATTTTCATTTTAATGAAGATGAAAATTTTTATAGCAGAAGTCTTTTAACTAAAGAAATAGTTATAATAAATAATTCAGCAAAAGAAAAACTATCTAGTTCCGAAGAAATATTTAAACAGGAAGGAATAGTATCGTTTGTTCAGGTTCCAATTATAGTTAATGATAAAGTTATCGGAACTTTTAATGCTAATTCCAGAATAAAAGGTTTTTTTGACACCAATGTTGTCAAAACGATAGCTACACTTGCAGATTACCTTGCAATTGCTATGGAAAATCACAGAATGTATCAAGACATGCAGGAATTTAACAAGCGACTGGAATTGGAAGTTGAATCCACAACAGAAGAACTGACCAATACAAATCTACGTTTAATTGCAAAAGTTAAGGAAATGAAGGCTTTAAATGACATAATATTTTCCGCTTCAAGTAAGGTTGAGATGGATGATATGTTTTCTGCAATAATAGAAAAAATAAAAATTATTACCAATGTATCTATTGCCGGCTTTATGATATATAGCGAACACTCGGATTCCCTTAACGGTTATGGAGATTTAAAAGGATTCAAGCTGAATTTATCTGGAAACGAAAACAGTATTTTAATCAAATCGTTTAAAAATATTACTTCTTTTATCTCTAACGAACTTTTCATGGAATCTTACTCTGATTTGCAGGATCTGTATAATAACCGCAGAATTACATCCTTGGCTGTTTTGCCTATAGTAGAGAAAAAGTCAGTCGGTTTATTTATTGTATGCAACAAAGTTATCGGCAAATTTTCACAGGAAGATTTACGATTCTTATCCGTAGTCGCATCGCAAATTTCCGAACTGATCACTCGGGTTAAACTTTATGAGCAATTGAATCACCGTATAAACGATTTATTAGTGCTAAGAGATATATCAAATACAATAAAAACCGAACCGGAATTAGGAGAAATTCTTGAAGTAATATCCGAAAAAACGATAAGATCCTTAGAGTCGGATTACGCTGTTTGCTGGCTTTTAAACAAAACCGGTGAAAAGCTTATCCCAAAATTCCCTCCGGAATATGTTAATAAAGAATCAATGGAATTAGATGTTAAATCAGATTCTTCGATTGTAAAGATATTCCTCGAAGGCAAGATAAAATCTTTAACAAATATTGAATTTAAAGATGCATTAGATAATATACATGACAAATACGAAATAAAATCAAATTTAATTGTTCCGTTACAGGTTGAAGGTAAAAAAATTGGAGTTTTTTGCTTTTGTTCAAGGCGGCAAAATGTTTTTAGTGAAGAAATAATACGGCTTGCAGAATCCGTTGCAGGGCAGGTTGCTGTAATCGTTGAAAACGCAAGAATACATAATCAACTTAAAGAAATAAACCTGGAACTTGAAAAGTTAAACAAAATTAAAAATGATTTTGTATCAATGGTTTCTCACGAAATGAGAACACCCTTAACAGCGATTAAGGGATTTGTTCATGTTGTATTAAATGAAGATGCAGGTAAATTAAATGATAATCAAAAAAAGTTTTTAGGCATAGTAAAACAGTCAATAAATCATCTCAATATGCTGATCTCAGATTTTCTTGATTTATCCAAAATTGAAAGAGGCCTTATTGCACTTAAATTGGAGAAAGGAAATATTTCAGACATTGTAAAAAAATCTATTATGTCAAATATCAATCAGATAAAAGAAAAGGAAATTGAATTAAAGGTTGACATTGATGATGATATTGCCGATATAGAAATTGATAATTCCAGAATATTACAGGTTTTTAACAATCTCATTTCTAATGCAATAAAGTTTACTGCTAAAGAAGGTATAATAACTATTACAGTAAAGGACAAGGGAGATTATATTGTTTCTTCTGTTTCTGATACAGGGATAGGTATTCCTAATAATGAATACAACAGAATATTCGAAAAATTTTATCAGGTAGATTCTTCATACACGCGTTCAGCAACAGGCACCGGTTTGGGTCTATTTATTTCAAAGACAATTGTTGAATTACATGGCGGCAATATTTGGCTCGAATCTGCGGTGGGACAAGGATCGAATTTCTCATTTTTACTTCCTAAAATAAGAAAATCAGCGAGGAGGGAAAAGAGTGTACAAAATATTGGCGGTTGATGACGACACTACTACGTTAGGACTTTTAGAGTTTTTATTGACAAAACACGGATATGAAATAACAACATGTAATAATGGGCAGGAAGGAGTAAAGAAAGCTCAACAAATAAAGCCAGAGGTTATTATACTTGATGTTATGATGCCTGAGATGGATGGAATAGATGTATGTAAAAAATTAAGGTCTTTGCCGGAAACAATAAATATTCCGATTTTATTTTTATCAGCGCTAGGACAGGATGTCGAAGTGATGCGCGGACTTATGGCTGGTTCTGACGGTTATATTGTAAAACCTTTTGAACCGGATGATTTATTAAATCAAATAGCAAAGTTAATAGAAAGGAAAAAAGATAGTAAATAAAAATCAGTTATAGAGTTAAACGGGGACTGTATGATTGTGGGATAGTGCGGTGGATGGATAGATAGAATTATTTAATAATAGTTCACAATGCACAATCGCACTATCTAACTACCCCGCTATCGCACGATGCTAATTAATCTTTGTAAATAGTAACACTATAACGCAATAAACGCAAAAAGGGAGGAAGTTTTATGACGGTTCAGGAACTTGAGAAAAAGGCAAAAGTTATAAGAGTAGACTTAATTAAAATGCTTACCGAAGCAAAAAGCGGGCATCCTGGCGGCTCACTTTCAGCAACTGACTTAATGGTAGGATTATATTTTGAAAAACTAAAACACAATCCAAAAGATCCAATCTGGGAAGGACGCGACAGAGTAGTATTTTCAAAAGGGCATGTGTGTCCGCTGCTGTATGCATGTTTAGCAGAAGCAGGTTATTATGCCGTAGATGAACTTATGACATTAAGAAAATTCGGATCGCGTCTTCAGGGCCATCCTGCAAAAAATGCAGGGCTTCCGGGTGTTGAAATATCCAGCGGTTCTTTAGGGCAGGGACTTTCAGCAGGGGTAGGAATGGCGCTTGGTTTTAAACTCGACAAAAAAAGCAACCGCGTTTATGTTTTAATGGGTGACGGAGAACAGCAGGAAGGTTCTATCTGGGAAGCCGCGATGTCAGCCGCTCATTATAAACTGGATAATATATGCGGTATAGTTGATTTCAATAAACTTCAAATAGATGGGAATGTTAAAGATGTTATGGGTATTGAACCTCTTACAGATAAATGGAAATCATTTGGTTGGAATGTTATTGAGATTGACGGCCATAAAATGGGTGATATTTTATCTGCTTATGATAAAGCATCCTCGACAAAAGACAAACCATCGGTAATAATAGCACATACAGTAAAAGGCAAAGGTATTTCATTTATGGAAAATCAGGCCGGCTGGCATGGTAAAACACCTGATAAAGAACAATACGACGCAGCTTTAAAGGAATTGTGCTAACAATATAATTTAACAAGGAGATATTTTTTATGGTTGACATGAAAGCGACGAGATATGGTTATGGAGAAGCTCTTGTAATTTTAGGTGAAAAAAATCCTAATGTAGTTGTAATCGGTTTAGATATTACGTCTTCAACTACTGCAAATATGTTCAAAGAAAAATTTCCCAACAGATTTTTTTCAATGGGTATAGCTGAACAAAACGGGATGGGTGTTGCAGCGGGTCTTTCTCTTGTCGGAAAAATTCCGTTTGTTTGCACTTACGGAGTTTTTGCATCAGGCAGATGCTGGGATCAGATAAGAACAACGGTTTGTTATAATAATTGCAACGTAAAGATAGGCGGAGGACATGGGGGGATTTCAGTCGGTGCCGATGGTGCAACACATCAGGCATTAGAAGAAATTTCTATTATGAGGGTAATTCCGGAAATGAAAGTGGTTGTTCCCTGCGATTACAATGAAACAAGAAAGGCCACTTTAGCATCCGCAGATATCAACGGTCCCGTATATATCCGCTTTGGTAGGGAAGCTGTCCCGGTAATTACGGATGAAAAAACACCTTTTGTTTTCGGTAAAGCAAATGTGGTAAGAAAAGGAAAAGATGTTACTATCATTGCATGCGGTTCAATGGTTTATGAGTCAATGGTTGCTGCTGATGAGCTTGCAAAAGAAAACATTTCCGCAGAAATAATAAATCTTCATACAGTGAAACCTATTGATGCGGAAACTATAATACAATCTGCTAAAAAAACAGGCAGGGTTGTTACTGCAGAAGAGCATCAGATTGCGGGTGGTCTTGGCGGCGCGGTTGCTGAAGTCCTTGCTGAAAATCATCCTGTTCCGATAAAAAGAGTCGGGGTAGCGGACAGATTCGGCGAATCCGGAACTCCGGTGGAACTGATGAAAGAATTCTGCTGTATGTCGAGTGATATTTTTAAAGCGGTAAGAGCAGTCTATAAAATTAAGTGAAAATAGCTGGCACAAGTATTATATTTAGCGAGAACAAAGAAAATAACCAAATTCTTGATTATATAATATCTGTGTAATCGTCTTTCAAAATCTGTGTAATCAGAAATTGTTAGATTTTTCAACAATTACATATAATGAGGGTATTTCTAATTGTTTTGGATTCTGCCGGTGTTGGTGCGCTTCCCGACGCCAAAAAATATAATGATGAAGGATCCAATACATTAAGTAATATTGCCAAATCAGTTAAAAATTTTAACCTGCCTAATTTATCAAAATTGGGACTTTACAATTTAATTTCAATTCCCAATTCTAATCCCAAAAATAATTTAATTGGTTCTTTCGGTAAAATGGCTGAAAAGTCAGCCGGAAAAGATACCACAATTGGACATTGGGAGATTATGGGCATAATTACTGAAAGACCTCTTCCGACTTATCCGAACGGTTTTCCGAAAGAACTAATAGAGAAATACGAAAATTTAATAGGTACAAAGATATTGGGTAATTGTACCGCTTCCGGCACAGAAATAATAAAAAAATTAGGCGAGGAACACTGCAAAACCGGATATCCGATAATCTATACTTCAGCTGACAGTGTTTTTCAGATTGCATCGCACGAAGACGAAAAAATATTCGGTTTGAAACGGCTTTACAAAGTCTGTGAAATTGCAAGAAAAATGCTTGTTGCTCCGCACAACGTCGGTAGGGTAATTGCAAGACCATTTGTGGGTTTTCCGGGAAATTTTAAAAGAACATCTAACAGAAAAGATTATTCTCTAAATCCGCCTGAAGAAACACTTTTAGATAAATTGGAAAATTCCGGCATAGAAGTTATCGGAATAGGGAAAATACATGATATATTTAACGGGAAAGGCATAAGCAAGTCTATACATACAAACAACAACAAAGAAGGAATGGAAAAAATATTGGAAACAATTACCGGTAAAGATTCTAAAAAATCTCAATTTATATTTATCAATCTTGTAGATTTTGACATGCTTTGGGGACACCGCCGGGATACACAATCGTATTATAACGGGCTTAAAGAATTTGATAATGTTTTACCTGAAATTTATAATAAAATGGCCTGCGATGATTACTTATTTATTACTGCCGATCACGGTTGTGACCCGACATATTTAAAACACACAGATCATACACGCGAATATGTTCCGGTCTTTATTTATTGCAAAAAAATAAAAAATAATATTGATGTTGGAATAAGAAAAACTTTTGCTGATTTAGGCCAGACAATTGCGGATATATTCGAAATAGAAAAACTAAATGCAGGGGAAAGTTTTAAAAATATCATAATGTGATTGTTTTAAAATCAAACAATCACTGATTACACCGATTAAACGGCAGATTACACAGATTAAGGCACTATTGTAGTATCTGTGTAATCGTTTTTAAAAATCTGTGTAATCGGTAATTTTATGGATACGACAATATTAATTGCAGGAATTATAGTGTTTTTAGCTTTATTTTTTGATTTTACTAATGGTTTTCATGATTCGGCAAATATTGTAGCTACTTCCATCGCTTCACGGGCGCTTACTCCGGAAACAGCATTGATATTGGCTGCTGTAGCGGAATTTATCGGGGCATATTATTTAGGAACTGCCGTAGCGGAAACAATAGGTAAAGGTATAGTAGACCCGCGGCTTTTACAGACCGGAATATCGGGTGCACAAGTTATCATCGCTGCTTTAATAGGTGCAATTTCCTGGAATATTATCACGTGGAAATTTGGTATGCCATCCTCATCTTCCCATGCTTTAATCGGAGGACTCATCGGTGCATTTTTCTTCGGATGGGGTATTGGACCTATCAATTGGTATAAAGTAATGGAAATAATCTTAATAATGATTATATCTCCGTTCATAGGTCTTTTTGTAACATATATTTTTACACGACTCACTTTAATTTTTTCTCAGTGGGCGTCGCCAAAAGCAAATAAATATTTTTTGAAATTGGAAATATTATCCTCAATCACACAAGCATTAGCGCACGGAACAAACGATGCTCAAAAAACAATGGGTGTAATTGTTTTTTCACTTATAATTTTAGGATTATACAAAGTGCCGGAAAATCAGTCGATATTAATACCGCATTGGGTAGTTATTTCTTGTGCCTTAACTATTTCTATCGGTATGGGTATAGGCGGCTGGAAAATTATTAAAACGCTAGGGTGTAAACTTTATAAAATAAAACCGATTCATGGTTTTGCTTCTCAAACAGCATCTACTTTAATTATTTATATAACGGCATTATTCGGTTATCCGGTTTCAACTACTCAGGTTATTTCGTCATCAGTTATGGGCGCGGGTGCGGCATTTCGTCCAAAAATGGTACGTTGGAATGTAGCGCAGGATATGGCGGTTGCGTGGCTGGTTACCATACCCGCGAGCGGAATAATAGCCGGAATCAGTTATTTCATATTACATAAAATATTCTAAGGGCAGTACTCAGGATACAGAATACAGAATACAGCTAAAAGTTAAAAGCAATAATTTGTTTCAAACTGAATCCTGTGTACTGTATACTGTGTACTAAAAAGGAGTAACTATGTGGCCATTTCCAAAAAGAAGAGATTTTCTAAAAATGCTTTATAGTCAAGTGACAAAGGTTGAAGAAGGATTAGCTTCATTGGTTGAATTTATTGATAATCCGACGGACGAAAATGCAAAAAGAGTAAATAGCTTTGAAGAAGAAGCGGATGAATTAAGAAGAATTCTTATTGATGAACTTAATCGCACATTTATAACGCCGATTGACAGAGAAGATATATTTGCATTATCAAGAGCAATTGACGATGTCATGGACTATGCAAAATCAACGGTTGAAGAAATGACGCTTTTTGAAATGAAACCCGACAATTATATTAAAAGAATGGTTGATGCACTTTATAATGCTTCAAAAGACATTTCTTCTGCCATAAAAAATCTGCAGGAACATCCGGGTGTATGTGCGGAACATCTTGTCCGTGCTAAAAAAGCGGAAAATTTTGTAGAACACCGTTATCGCGAAGGATTGGTTGAACTTTTTAAAACAAATGATGTAATAAAAATTCTTAAAATGAGAGAGATATACAGGCATCTATCCAATGCTGCGGATAGAGTTGTAGAATCTGCGGATATTATCGGGGATATATTGGTTAAAAATACTTAAAATGCAGTACACAGAATACAGCTCACAGGATACAGCTTAAAACAAATTATTGTTTTTTGACTTATAACTGTGTACTGTATCCTGTATCCTGTATCCTGAATCTAGTATGGATTTACTTGAAAAATTAAACGAATCGAAGAAATTTATAGAAAGCAAAACTGATTTAATACCGAAAATCGGCATGATATTGGGCTCAGGATTATCGTCTATAACTGACAGCATCTCAGAAAAAATAAAAATTCCATTTTCCGAAATACCGTATTTTGCAAAATGTAATGTCGAAGGGCATTGGGGAGAAATTGTTATAGGCAGACTTTCCGGTAAAACTGTTTTTGTAATGGCAGGGCGTTTGCATTTTTACGAAGGGCATAATATTCAAGATGTAATATACCCGATTCAATTAATGAAATGCATGGGAGCGGAGCAACTTATTTTAACATCAGCAGTCGGAGCAGTGAATAAAAAATTCAAGCCAGGCGATATTATGCTTATCACAGATCATATAAATCTTATGGGTTGTAATCCGCTTGTGGGTTCTGAAGGAATATTGCAGGGTCTTCGTTTTCCTGATATGACAGATATTTATAAATACGAATTGATTAAAAAGGCAGAGCTTACTGCAAAAAAATTAAAAATTAAAATACAAAAAGGCGTTTATCTTGCTTTTAGCGGGCCATCATATGAAACTCCCGCTGAAATAAAAATGGCAAGAGCTTTAGGTGCGGATGTTGTAGGTATGTCAACAGTACCGGAGGCAATTACAGCAAATCATTGCGGAATAAAAGTTATTGGGATTTCATATATATCTAATATGGCGGCGGGTATATTAAAGCAGCCATTAAGCCATAAAGAAGTTTTAGAAATAGGTAAAAAAGTAGAGAGTAAACTGACCAATTATATAAAAGAAATTGTTAAAATAATGTGATTGTTATGAAACAATCTCTGATTACACCGATTAAACGGCAGATTACACAGATTAAGGCACGATTGTAGTATCTGTGTAATCGTCTTTAAAAATCTACCCGTCCTCAGCAGTAGCAGACTACTGCTACGGAGGATGGATGTAATCATAGCGGAGCTTTAAAATAATATGAAACAGTGGAATATTAAACCATCAGATGAATCAATTATAGACGAACTTTCTGCTCAGACCGGTTATTCAAAAATATTTACTTCTATACTTGTCCAGAGAGGATTTAAAACATTACGTGAAATAAAGAGATTTATATCTCCTAAAATTTCAGATTTATTCAATCCATTTTTATTTAATGATATGGAAAAAGCAGTAGACAGAATCAGAACGGCGATTGATAAGAACGAAAAAATACTTATTTATGGCGACAGGGATGTTGACGGTATCACTTCAACCAACATTGCTTTTTCATATCTTAAAGAGCTGAATGCTGATGTATTATGGTATATACCGGCCGAAGAAGGTTATGGCCTTCACAACGAATTTATAAAACTTTATCATGAAAAAGGAGTAAAACTTATTATAACCGTCGATTGTGGAATAAGCGGTAAGGAAGAAGTTAAGTATGCAAAATCGCTTGGAATAGACATGATAATTTCCGACCATCACGAACCACCTGGAGAGCTTCCGGAAGCTATTGCGATACTTGATCCGAAACGTTCAAATAAAAGATATCCGTTCAAGGAACTTGCCGGTTGCGGTGTTGCATTTAAACTTTTTCAGGCACTTGCATTTTCTTACTCGAAATATTACAACAAAAAAATAGTAATTTTAGATATTGAAACAACCGGGCTGTCGCCTACCACAGACGAAATTGTTGAAATTGGTGCAATAAAAATACAAAATTTTATAGAAATAGACAGGTTTTCGACACTTGTCAAACCGAAATTTCCGATTCCGGAGAGTGTCACTGCCATTCACGGCATAACAAATGAGGATTGTGAAAATGCGCCGGATATTTCGGAAGTTATCGTTAGATTTTTAGATTTTATCGGGGACGCAATTCTTGTTGCGCATAATTCAGATTTCGATATGGGTTTTTTGAGTTGTTATGCAAATAAAGCGAAAAAACAAATTCCAAACGAAGTTATAGATACGCTTGGCATGTCGCGTTCACTTTTCAAATTCGGCTCACACGCTTTGAATGCTTTAACTAAAGAGTTCGATATTGAAATGGGAAAGCATCACAGGGCGGTTAGTGATGCCGAAGCAACTGTGAAGATTTTTGAACGGCTTGTCCTGGTCCAAGAAAAAAAGCAGAGAGACTTTATTGAAAATTATTTGTATCTTGTTGCGCTTGGTACAGTGGCCGATATCGTACCGCTTGTTTCCGAAAACAGGATTTTTGTAAAATACGGGCTTAGGTTGTTCTATAATTCTCAAAAACCCGGTATCAGAACTATTCTTGATACTTTCCAAATTGACAAAAAATCTTTCACAGCAAAAAAAGTATCCTGGTCAATAGTACCTGTGCTTAACGCTGCCGGCCGTTGCGGAAAAGTTAATTTATCGGTAGATTTGTTAATGACTGAGAGTAACGAAAAAGCACAATTGTTGATGGACGAAATTATGTCAATTAACGACGACAGAAAAGATTTGCAAAAAATAAATATTAAAAGTTTTATCGACGCAACTATTCAGCAAAACGATATTGAAAATGATAAAATATTTGTAACCGTTGTTGAGGGATTAAAGCATGGGGTAACCGGAATAATAGCAAATCAAATGGTCAGGGAATTTGGCCGTCCGATATTTCTTCTAATACTCGATGGGGATATAGCGATGGGTTCTTCGAGAAGCATTGAAGGAATTGATATTATTTCAGTTATAGAAAAATGTAAGGATATAGTAATAAAATACGGCGGGCATAAAGCTGCTGCCGGTTTAAGCGTTTCAAAAAGCAAGCTAAGTGAATTTATTAAGCGGATAAAATTCATTGCAAGCGAATTGATAACAGATGAAATGCTTATACCGCATCTTTCTATAGATATTCCGGTTTCGATTTCTGATATTTCTTTTGAATTTATAAAGGAAATGGAACTTTTAGAACCCTGTGGTTCCGGAAACGAACATCCGATATTTATTTTACACGATGTTTTACTAACCGATATTTCAAATTTTGGAATAGATGGTTCACATTTACGTGTGCGTCTGAAAAATGGCAAAACTACTTTAGATGGCATCGGTTGGCAATTAGGCCGGCGGATAGTTGATTTGAAAAGAAATCAGAAAGTTGATGTTGCTTGTAAAATTGAAATAAATACCTGGCAATCAAAAGAGTCAATACAATTAAGTATTTTAGACATAAAAGCTACGGATAGCCTCTTTTAGGGCAGTACACAGGATACAGAATACAGTTAATGGCAATGATTTCTTTAAACTGTATACTGTGTACAGTATACTGAGTACTGATTTTAATATGAGAATATACGACTTGATACTAAAAAAAAGAGACGGCGAAGAACTTTCAAAAGCTGAAATTTCTTTTATAATAAACGGATTTGTCAAAGGTGGAATTGCCGACTATCAGATGTCGGCTTTTTTAATGGCTGTTTATTTTAGGGGAATGACATCCCGGGAATCGGTTAATTTCACAATTGCAATGGCTGATTCCGGAGAAAAAATTGATTTATCATCGATTTCCGGTTTCAAAGTTGATAAGCATTCAACCGGAGGTGTCGGAGATAAAACGACACTAGTCCTTGCACCGCTTGTAGCTGCCTGCGGTGGGAAAATTGCAAAAATGTCGGGTTGCGGACTTGGACATACAGGTGGTACTATAGATAAACTGGAATCCATACCCGGATTTAAAACTTCGTTAACGAAAGAAAAATTTATAAAAAATGTAAATAAAATCGGTCTTGCTATAATGGGACAAACAGCACAAATTGTTCCCGCAGATAAATTAATATATGCACTCAGGGATGTAACCGCGACCGTTGATTCAATTCCACTGATTGCCGCAAGCATAATGTCAAAAAAACTTGCATCAGGAAGTAACGGTATTGTCTTAGACGTAAAAACCGGCAGTGGTGCATTTATGCAAAAATATGAAGACGCGTTGGAACTTGCAAAATTAATGGTGAATATAGGTGAAAATGCAGATCAAAAAACAGTTGCATTAATAACTAATATGGATGAGCCATTAGGATATGCAATCGGTAATTCAATAGAAGTAAAAGAAGCTATTGATACATTGAACGGTACGGGTCCAAAAGATTTAACTAATTTATGTATTGAACTTGGCGGCAACATGCTTTTAATTTCCGGTCTTGTCAAAAATATCAAAGAAGGTAAAGGAAAAATCAAAAAAGCGATTTACAATAAAAGTGGCCTGGAAAAGTTTAAAGAATTAGTGAAAATACAAGACGGTAACCCTGCGGTGGTTCAAAATCCGTCGCTATTACCACAATGTAAAAAAATAATTGAGATAAAATCGGAGAAATCAGGTTACATAGAAAAAATAAATTCGTGCGAAGTAGGTATTGTTTCTCAAATATTAGGTGCCGGCAGAAAAACTAAAAATGATACAATTGATTTATCTGTCGGAATTTATCTTAAAAAGAAAATATCCGACAAAATTAAAAAAGGTGAAACATTAGCCATATTTCACACTGATGGCAATAAAAATAAAACAAATGAAGCAAAAGATAGATTTTTAAATGCCTATAAAATAAGCAATAAAAAAGTAACCCCGTCAAAACTCCTCTTTGCAAAAATAACCAAAAATAAAGTAGAAATATATTAGGTTTTTGATTTTAATTTTCCGATTACAGATATAAATATTAAGTCTTAAACATCTGCTTTTAATTTAACTAAAATTATAGTATAATGTAAAAGAGATTACACAGATATTTAACACCGATTACACAGATTTAAAGAAATGTTAATGTGAAAATATTTAATTGGTGCTACGATGAGAACTATTGGCAAATTAAGGGTAAAATATTCAAAAAAAGAACCTCTAAAATTTCTTTCACATCTTGAGGTTGTTTCTGCTATAAGACAGAGTGTTAGGCGTGCCGATTTGCCAGTCTGCTTCTCTGAGGGATTTAGTCCGCAATTAAAAATTTCATTCGGACCGCCGCTTGCTGTGGGATATACTTCCGATTGTGAAATTTTCGATATGGAGATGGAAAATAGGATTGATGCAGAATTGGTTAAGAAACGGCTTGTTGAAAATACACCTGAAGATCTTAATGTTTTGTCAGTTTCTGTTGTTCCTTTGGATGTAAAGGCAATTGAGTTATTTATAAATGTATCAAAATATTCTATTAAATTGCCAAATATTGATAAAGAAATTATTGCAGATAAAATAAAAGAATTTTTTGATTCAAAAGAGTTTATTATTGAACGATTAACGGATAAAAGCAAGAGGGAAATTGACGTAAGGCCGCTCGTTATTACTATGAAGCTTGCCCCGTTAGAGAATTCTACTGACAGAGTCAGTAGTGAAATAAACAATGATTTAAAGTCGCAACCATATAATATCGATGCAGCACGAAGTTCTCTAACGGGGCTTGTTGAAAGTAAAATTGAGATGTTGTTAAGGTTTGGACCGGGTAAAACCGCCAAACCGGATGTAATAGTTCAGAAATTATTTAATTTAAGTAATGAAGAAAGGTTGTCATTAAAAATAAATAGAGATGAAATTTATCACGAAAATGAAATGGGTGGAATTGTATTGCAATAAAAGTCGTTTGTGAGAATCCCCTTTTGGCTGTCCATGAACGAGTCCTTCTTCGCTAAAGCTACGAAGGATTCTGGCAAGTGGAGTTTATCCGCCGTAGTTTTTAACGTAGGCGGACAGACGCCGAAAAATTATGATTGAAATAGCCAACGGGGTGCATTTCTTTTGCTAACTTTGCTTTAGGCAAGTAAAGAAAAGTTAGCGGGGGTGCAGGGGCGCGAAAGCCCCGCCACGGCGGGCAGGCTCGCGGTGTATATTATCTAAAATTTAATAGTTATTAAATAAATAATAGCAAAAAAAGGAAAAATTTATGAAAGAAATACTAGCAAATTGTACAGAAGATGAGATAAGGGTAGCTATTGTAGAAGACGGGCGTCTTACTGATTTTTTTATTGAACGTCAAAACGAAGAAAATATAGTAAACAATATTTATAAGAGTAAAGTCGTTTCAGTTTTAGACGGTATTCAGGCGGCTTTTGTTAATATCGGTGTGAAAAAAAATGGGTATCTTCCATTTTCAGAGTTAACAGTTAACAGAGCCGAACTATCAAAAACAAAACATTTATTGGTTCAGGTTACAAAAGGTCCTTTAGGTACAAAAGGTTCTAAGCTAACCCAGCAGATTTCTTTGCCAGGCCATTATCTTGTTTATATGCCAAGCAGTTTAAATATAGGAATTTCCAAAAATATCAGCGATGAAAAAGAACGTTTCAGATTAAAGTCAATTATAGAGGAAATTAGGCCTCAAATCGGCGGAATAATAGTGAGAAGTGAAGGAGTAGGCAAGGAAAAAAATGTTTTTAAGCAGGAGATAAAATATTTAACAAGATTGTGGGATACGATAAATAAAAAATTCGAATCAACGCAAGGGGTCGCATTGGTTCACCGGGATTTACGGCTTGTTTTTAAGACAGTAAGAGATTATTTAAATGAAGAGGTCAGCGCATTTTATATTGATTCAAAAGATGAGTTTGAGGATACTCTTTATTTTGTTGAGATGATTTCGCCTAAGTATAAAGATAAGATTCATCTTTATAAAGGTAAAACACCTATTTTTGACATAAATAATATTGAGCAGCAGATTACAAATATTAAAAATCAGAAGATAAAGCTTGCTTCGGGCGGATATATTATAATTCAGGAGGCGGAAACACTTTGTGCTATTGATGTAAATAGTGGTAAATTCACAAAAGGCTGCGGACTTGATGATATTATTTTAAAAACAAATACAGAGGCGTTACACGAGATAGCAGCACAGCTTCGTTTAAGAAATATCGGCGGAATAATAGTTATTGATTTGATTGATATGAGACGTTCACAGGACAGAAAAAAGGTATATAAATTGCTGGTGGATTTAGTGAAAAAGGATAAGGCAAAGACGGAAATATTGCCAGTTACAAAACTTGGTTTAATTGAGATGACCAGACAGAGAAAAAGTGAGAGTATGGTAAATTTTCTTTCAGAAACCTGTCCTTATTGTGAAGGAAGCGGCAATGTTTTATCCAGAGAGACTATGGCAATAAAAATTAAAAAAGAGTTGATAAAGCTTGTTACTCGCGGCGGCGAACAGCCGGTACGTTTGATAATTCATCCGGATATTGCCGAAGAATTTGATGAGGATTTTTTAAAGGGAATTGAGGAAAGAATACATAGAAAAATAACAGTTGAAAGTAATTTTCAAATTCATCGGGAAGATTACAGAATTATTTTAAGCAACTGATACGCGTATCAATAAAAATTAAAATATTTTCACAACGTTCTCACAAGAGTTCAAGATAGAGTTTAAAAAAAATTTATGACGCCTGAAGCAAAAAGAAAAATATCTCACTGGTTTATACTGCTTGTGCCAATAAGTTATATTTATGTTTTTCCTGAAAGAAAGAATTTAATACTTTTAGTTTTAGGAATATTAATTTTTATTGTGGTTATTTTTGAACTGCTTAGGCAAAATAACGAAAAGTTAAATAGTGCGTTACTGAAAATGTTTGGCGGTATTCACAGGGAAAATGAAGTGAAAAACACTTCAACGTTAATTTATTCGCTTTCAGGTATTTTTCTTACTATATTTTTTTTCAGTAAAGAAATTGCAATCCTTGCTATTTTGTTTCTTACTTTTGGAGACGGGTTAGCGGCTCTTGTAGGCGAGAGATACGGAAATCATAAGATTTTCCGAAAGAAGAGCTGGGAAGGAACAATTACAAATTTAGTAGTTTGTTTGATTGCCGGTTTTTTGTTTTCCAAATTTTTTACGATAAAAAATTCACAGATAATATTAGGGTCAGCTTCGGCAACGATTATAGAGATTTTACCTATAAAAGATAATTTACTTATACCGATAATATCCGGATTGGTGATGACGATAATTTAAAGGCAGTACACAGAATACAGTATACAGGATACAGCGAGAAAGACAGTAAGCAGAATATAATATACAGATGAAAATATGAATACATTTAGAGATTTGATAGTTTGGCAAAAAGCACACGAATTAGTATTGCAAGTTTATAAAGTTACTGGAAAGTTTCCGGATAGCGAAAAATTTGGATTGCTTTCCCAAATGAGACGAGCATCTTTTTCTGTACCTGCTAATATTGTAGAGGGTTTTAAACGCAGAAATAATAAAGAATTCAAGCAATTTATAAATATAGCATCCGGTTCTTTAGAAGAATTAAGATATTATTTTCTATTATCGTCAGATTTAAAATATATAGATAAAACAGAATATCAAAGTTTATTTAATTTATCAGATGATGTGGGAAAGATGCTTTTTAGTTTACATAAAAAGCTTAATTCTGTATCCTGAGATTTGTTTTTAGGTTTTGATTTACTGTGTACTGTATTCTGTATCCTGAGATTTGTTTTTAGGTTTTGATTTACTGTGTACTGTATTCTGTATCCTGAGTACTGACTTATTATGTTTATAGATAAAGCGAAACTTTTTGTTAAAGCAGGCAAAGGCGGCGATGGTTGTCTTGCCTTTCATAGAGAGAAATATAAGCCTTTTGGCGGCCCTAACGGCGGTAATGGCGGTAATGGCGGTGATGTAATTATTAAGGGAGATGAAAATTTTAAAACACTTCTCGATTTACAAAGACACCCGCATTACAAGGCAAAAGAAGGTGATCATGGCTGGGGTGATAACTGCTATGGCAGGTCGGCAGAAAATCTTATAATAAAGGTCCCGCTTGGAACAGTCGTTAAGAAAAATGACGAGATAGTAGCTGATATTACAAAAAACAATCAGGAAGTGGTAATTGCTGCAGGCGGCCGTGGTGGCAGAGGAAATGCCGCTTTCAAGACATCGAGAAACACCGCTCCGCGTGTGGTTGAAAAAGGCCAGCCTGGCGAAGAGTGCACAATTGAATTAGAATTAAAAATGATAGCGGATGTCGGAATTATAGGATATCCTAATGCCGGTAAATCGACATTTTTATCAAAAATTTCTTCAGCAAGACCAAAAATCGCAGACTATCCGTTTACAACACTTGCTCCTAATCTTGGTGTGGTTAGTTTTTATGATAAATCTTTTGTTTTCGCTGACATCCCTGGATTGATTGATGGTGCTTCGGACGGCAAGGGACTGGGCCATGATTTTTTAAGGCATATTGAAAGAACTAAAATTCTTCTTCACATCGTAGATGCTTTTGGCTATGACAAAAAAAATGCTTATTCTACATATGTTGCGATAAATAAAGAATTGAAAAGTTATTCTCCTAAATTAGCAAAAAAATTACAGATTATTGCGATAAATAAAATGGATATGCCGGATTCTGAGAAAGCGCTAAAACTTTTCAAAAAAAATAAAAAGAAAGTGTTTCTAATATCGGCATTAAAAGGAGAAGGACTGAAACCGCTACTTACGGAAATTATTAAAAAAATAGAAACTGTTGACGTTAAAGAAGAAGCAATACAGGTAAAGAATGTATATTATAAATATGTGCCGGAATTTTATATTAATAGAATAAATAACACTTTTGAGGTTACCGGAAAAAAACTGCTGGATCTGGTAGCGATGACAAATTTCGGCGAGGAAGAATCGGCACGAAGATTTCAAAACATTTTAAAAAAAATCGGTGTTGACCAGAAATTAAAAGAAGAAGGTATTAAACCCGGCGATACGGTAAAAATAGGCGATTTTGAGTTCGATTATGAAGAATAGAATTGTTATAAAAATAGGAAGCGGATTAGTTACATCTCAGGAAAATCTGCAGAAAATTACAGAAGAAATTGCTTCATTTCATAATATTGGAAATGAGGTTATTATAGTCTCGTCCGGGGCTATTGCAACGGGAATTGTAAAATTAGGTTTGAAAAAGAGACCGACAGACTTGCCTTCAAAACAGGCGGCTGCCTCCATAGGACAAGTCGGTTTAATGAATAAATGGACGGAAATTTTTTCAAAGTATGATATTTCTGTTGCACAGGTATTACTTACAAAAAATGATTTTGAGAATAGAAACAGGTATCTTAATACCCGTAATACTATTTTGAAATTATTGTCATGGGGTATTGTCCCCGTAATAAACGAGAACGATACTGTCGCAACAGAAGAAATAAATTTCGGCGATAATGACACCCTTTCTGCGGTTGTTGCTTCAAAAGCCGATGCAAATTATTTAATTATTTTTACCGATGTAGACGGACTTTATAAGGGTGACCCCAAAAAAGACAAAAATGCAGAGTTAATTTTGGAAGTTAAAAAAATATCCGGTGATATAGAAAGTTATGCATCTAAAGAGGGCGGCTGTAGCTTTTCAGTTGGCGGAATGGAATCGAAAATAGAAGCAGCAAAAATCGCAACCGCTTCGGGCGTGGAAGTGTTTATAACAAACGGCAGAAAGAACGTTTGTATTACCGATATTGTTTCAGGAAGGGTAAAATGCACAAAATTCTTAAGCAATATAAAGATTGACAGCAGAAAAAAATGGATTGCATTCGGTGCAAAGGTATCAGGCAAGATTGTTATTGATGACGGTGCGGCAAATGCAATAAAAAACTCGGCAAAAAGTTTATTGCCAACAGGGATAACGGCTGTAGAAGGAAGTTTTGAGAAAGGTGATGTTGTGAGTATTGTGAATAAAAATAAAGTAATCGCAAGAGGCATCACATCCTATTCAGCTGATGATATTAAAAAAATAAAAGGCTGTAAAACATCTGAAATAGAAAGAATTCTTTGCCGGAAAGATTATGATGAAGTTATTCATAAGGATAATTTGGTTATAATGGAATGAATTAAATAGTAACGAGTAATGGGTAATGAGTAAAAGGTAGAGAGGCATCTTGTCATTTTGGGCGTATAATTGAAATAATTTAAGAAATTTGTATAATTAACTGAAATTCGTGAGGAGTATTTTATGCTGAGATTCAATAAAAAAACTAAAACTTTAGAGCAGGATGAGTACAAGTATGAACTTCAGGATGTAAAAGAAGCAAATCTTTTCAGAGATATTTTTCCGTACGGCGAGGTTCCAAAAGTTTCTTTTAACTGGCGCGTAGTACCTATGAATCTTGCTGATGAAATTTGGATTACGGATACAACATTTCGTGACGGTCAGCAGTCAAGACCGCCTTATACAGTAAAACAAATTATTGATTTATATAAGATGCTTCACCGTTTATCAGGACCAAACGGAATTATAAGGCAGTCGGAATTCTTTTTATATTCTGACAAAGATAAAGAAGCTGTTACAAAATGTCAGGAGTTGGGATATAGATATCCTGAAATTACCGGCTGGATAAGAGCACACAAGGAAGATTTTAAGCTGGTAAAAAATCTAGGACTAAAAGAAACAGGAATTCTGACATCGGTTTCTGATTATCATATTTTCCTTAAACTTAAGAAGACAAGAAAACAAGCAATAGATATGTATCTTGATATTGTAAAAAAAGCACTGGAAGAAAAAATAATTCCACGCTGCCATTTTGAAGATATTACTCGTGCCGATTTTTATGGATTTGTTATCCCTTTTGCACAGGAGCTAATGAAGTTATCAAAAGAAGCAAAAATGCCTGTAAAAATTCGTGCTTGCGATACGCTGGGTTATGGTGTTACATATCCGGGAGTTTCATTGCCCCGTTCAGTTAACGGAATAATGTACGGGCTTACAAAATTTGCCGGAGTACCGTCAGAATGGCTTGAATGGCACGGGCATAACGATTTTTATCGTGCATTGACTAATGCAATAGGTTCTTGGTTATACGGTTGTTCTTCTGCTAATGGTTCACTTTTAGGTATAGGGGAAAGAACCGGAAACACTCCTACGGAAGCATTAGTTGTGGAATACATAGCTTTTCGCGGAGATGCCAATGGAATGGATACAACTGTAATAACCGAAATTGCCGAATATTTTGAAAAAGAAATTAAATATCAGGTTCCTCCGATTCAGCCGTATGTCGGAAAAAATTTTAATGTTACACGTGCAGGAATCCATGCTGATGGTCTTCTAAAAGATGAGGAAATCTACAATATATTTGACACAAACAAAATTTTAAAAAGGCCTGTTTCAGTCGGTATAACAGATAAATCCGGGGTTGCCGGTATTATTTACTGGATAAATCATCACATTAAAGTTAGGGTTGATAAAGATAATCCGGGAGTAATAAAGATAAAAGAATGGATTGACACACAATACGAAGCGGAAAGAACAATAGGAATTTCCGATGAAGAGATGCACGACCTTGTAAAAAAGTTCATGCCGGAAATCATTAAAGGATAGTACCCAGTATACAGTAAACAGTACACAGCTAAAAGATTAAATCAATAATTCCTTTAAATCTGTATCCTGTGTACTGTATTCTGTGAGCTGTAATATGAAATACACGCAGGCATTTATACCAACAGTCAAAGAAACGCCATCTGATGCGGATACTATTTCGCAAAAACTGATGCTGCGTGCCGGGTTTATAAGAAAACTTTCTTCGGGTGTTTACGTATGGTTACCATTGGGATTGCGAATTTTAAAAAAAGTTGAACAGATAATACGTGAAGAAATGAACAGGATTGGCGGTCAGGAACTGCTCATGCCGGCTATAATACCGAAAGAATTATGGGAAGAAACCGGCAGATGGGAACTTTACGGTGAAGAGCTTTATCGTATTAAAGACCGTTCCGAACGGGAATTTTGTTTAGGGCCAACCCATGAAGAAGTAATTACTGATATAGCACGTAAAGAAGTACGTTCGTATAAACAGCTCCCATTGATGCTTTATCAGTTCCAGACAAAATTCCGGGATGAAATCAGGCCGCGTTTTGGCGTGATGCGCGCTAAAGAATTTTATATGAAAGACGCATATTCTTTTCATGCAACAGAAGAAGACGCCGGCGATTATTATAAGAAAGTTTTTGATGCTTATTCCAATATTTGTGTAAGATGCGGTTTTAAATTTTGTCCTGTTGAAGCAACAACCGGAACCATAGGAGGCACATTTTCGCACGAGTTTATGGTTATAGCGGATACCGGTGAAGAGGAAATTGTTTCATGTGATTGCGGTTACGGTGCAAATGTTGAAAAAGCAGAATGTTTAAGAACCGAAGGGCGAAGAACAATAGGTGAAACTAAAACTATAGAAGAAGTTAATACCCCAAATTTAAAAACAGTGGAAGAAGTCAGCAAATTTCTTAATGAAAAACCGGAAAAATTTATTAAGACGCTTATTTATCTTGCAGATGAAAAACCCGTTATGGTTCTTGTCAGGGGAGATTCTGAAATAAATGAAGAAAAACTAAAAGGATTTCTTAAGTGTAATCAATTAACACTTGCAAATGCAATAACCGTTGAAAAATTAACGGGTGCACCGGTAGGTTTTGCGGGTCCTGTAAAATTAAATGACAATAATATTGAAATTTATGCGGATTTTTCTGTTGAAAATATTGTGAACGGTATTTCCGGTGCTAATAAAAAAGATTATCATTTAAAAAATATAAATATTGGCAGGGATTATAAGCCTTCGGAAATTCTCGATTTAAGAAATATTAAAAGCGGAGATATGTGTCCAAAATGTGAGGAAAGCCATTTAAAATTTTCAAGAGGCATAGAGGTGGGGCACACTTTTAAATTAGGGACAAAATATTCAAAATCTATGAATGCGACATTTTTAGATGAAAAAGGCATTAAAAATCACTTTATAATGGGTTGCTATGGAATAGGTGTATCAAGAATTGTTGCTGCGGCTATTGAGCAATCACATGATGAAAATGGTATAATCTGGAATGAGTCACTTGCACCCTATAAAGTTGTAATAATACCGATATCATATGACGGTAAAATTAAAGAAGTAAGCGACGATATATATAAGCAACTATCCGAAAAAACTGATGTTCTTTTAGATGATAGAAACGAACGTGCCGGTGTTAAATTTAAAGATGCGGATTTACTTGGAATTCCAATAAGAATAACAATTTCTGATAAGACAATAGCAGAAAATAAAATTGAAATTAAGTACAGAACCGAGAAAACACCAAAGCTGGTTGATATCGGGAATTTGCTTGACATTATCAAGTAGATTTAATATAATAATCGCAGTAATCTAAGAGTGGCTATAACCACTCTTTATTTTTCAGAATTTTTCAGAGGCATTTTATGCTGGATGATAGAATAAAAGAAATTATAAGTGAAGATATAGAAAAAGAGGGGTTTGAAATATTCGAAATAAAAAGCTCGCAATTCAAAGGAAGAACGATAATTCGCATATTTATTGATAAACCGGGCGGAGTGACAACTGATGATTGCGGCAAAGTGAGCGACATTGCAGGATTTCTTTTGGATAATAGCGATTTAAATATTGCAAGATATGATTTAGAGGTTTCATCGCCGGGGCTAGATAGGCCTTTAGCATCAGAAAAAGATTTTAAGAAAAATATAGGCATGGTAGCAGTAATAAATCTTAAGGAAACAGTTGAAGGCAAAATATTTTACGAAGGTAAAATCATAAGCACCGGAAATGATATTGTAGAAGTGTCTGTTAAAGATAAAAATATAAAAATTCCGATTTCAAAAATACACAAAGCAAAATTAAGAATAGAAATATAATAAAAGCAAGTTAAAATAAAAAGTATAAATAAAAATAAGAAACAAAAAAAGACTTAATTTAAATTTTAACTTTTTATTTATACTTGCCGTTTTTGGGGGTCATATGGCAGAGCAAATGATTGAACTTTTACCGGTAATCGAACAAATCGAGCGTGAAAAAGGTATAAAAAAAAGTGATCTATTAAGAACAGTGGAAACCGCGTTAGTATCAGCATTCAGGAAACATGCCGGAAACAAAAATTTGAATTTAGAAGTTCATTTAGATGAAAATACTGGAAAAATAAAAGCATACCGGATCAAGAAGGTTGTTGAGAAAGTCGTAGATCCTGATATGGAAATATCGTTAGAAGAAGCAATAAAACTTAAACCAAAAATTAAAGTAGATATGGAATTAAAATTTGAAGTATCGATTGATGAATTTGGCAGAATAGCAGCTCAGACGGCAAAACAGGTAATAATCCAAAAGATCAGGGAAGTAGAAAAAGAAAATCTTTTTAACGAATTTAATTCTAAGGTTGGCGATGTGATAAATGGCATGGTCTATAAATTTGTTGGGAAAAATATTATTATTGATATCGGCCGCGGTGAAGCAATCCTTCCGATAAGAGAACAGTGCCAAAGAGAGAAATTTAATATTGGCGATAGAATAAAAGTTTATGTTATGAAAGTTGAGAAAACATCCAAGGGACCCCAGATGATAGTATCCCGTATGCATCCGGAACTAATAAAACATCTTTTTCGTCTGGAAGTTCCTGAAGTTTACGACAGCACTGTTGAGATAAAAGATATTGTAAGAGAGCCTGGTTCTCGGATAAAAGTTGCTGTTTTATCGCATAACCCGAAAGTAGATGCGATTGGTTCATGTGTAGGAGTAAAGGGAGTCAGAATAAAGTCTATCATTCAGGAGCTTATGGGTGCAAGGATAGACATGGTTCATTATTCAAAAGATTCCGCTCAATATATAGCAAGCGCATTAAGTCCTGCAAAAGTTCTTCAAATTGAAATAGACGAAGATAAAAAAACTGCAAATGTTTTAGTTGCAGATGACCAGCTTTCGCTGGCAATAGGTAAAGACGGACAGAATGTTCGGCTTGCAGCAAAACTAACCGGTTGGCATATAGATATAAGATCCGAATCTGAGAAAAAATCATCAGATACAGCAAAGATTGAACAAAAAATGGATGATTTTACCGGATTGGAAGGTGTAGGAGAAAAAACGGCTCAGATATTAATAAAATCAGGGTATAATACAATCGAATCACTAACAAATGCGTCTATAGAAGCTTTAACAGCACTGCAGGGTATCGGAGAAAAAACAGCACAAAAAATATTAGATTCTGCTAAGAAAGCGTTAGAAAAAAAAGCGACGGAGGTAGAGGATGTCCCCGAAAAAGCAAAAGAGTGAAGAAAAATTAAAAGATTCTCCTAAAACAAAAAAAGCTAAAAAAACAAAACCGGATGAAGCACTTGAGGTAAAAAAAGCAAGTACTCCGAAAGCTAAAAAAGTGAAATCAATCCCTGTTCCCGAGCAAGTAGAAAAACCTGCTTTGGAAACAGTTGCTTCTAAGGAAGAGAAAAAACCGAAAATTATAGCAAAAAAAACTAAGGAAAAAAGTATTGAAGAAACAAAATTGAAAAAGACAACTATAGTTGAAAAACCAAAAAAGACAGAAGAAAAAAAAGTTCCGGAAAAAATACAGGAAATACAAAAAGAAACGGAAGTAAAAAAACCAGCGACAGGCAAAAAAACAATAACATATTTTCCGGAGAATGTTAAAGCTCCGGTTACAAGACATATAGAACATCCTAAAAAACCGGAAATAGTTCCTGCAGAAACAGTATCAGTCCCTGTTGAAAAATCAGCGGTTACCCGCCCAAAAATAAAAATAGATGAAACTATTACAGTGTCGGAACTTGCAACAAAAATGAATGTCAAAACCGTTGAATTGATAAAGAAACTTATGTCATTGGGTGTACTTGCAACAATAAATCAGAGAATAGGTAGGGATGTTGTATCGCTTATTGCTTCAGAATTTGGTTACGATGTAGAAATAGTTCCGTTGTTTGGTGAAAGGGAAGTTGAGGAAAAAGAAGATGTTGCAAAATTGAAGCCCAGAGCGCCTATAGTAACTATTATGGGACATGTTGATCACGGGAAAACATCTTTAATGGATGCGATAAGAGAATCAAATGTTGCAGAAAAGGAAGCGGGTGGAATCACACAACACATAGGTGCCTACAAGGTCAAGACTCAAAATGGTGAAATAGTATTTTTAGACACTCCGGGTCATGAAGCATTTACAGCAATGCGGGCTCGCGGAGCACAGGCAACAGACATAGTTATTTTGGTTGTAGCTGCGGACGATGGTGTTATGCCTCAGACTGTTGAAGCGATCGATCATGCCCGGGCTGCAAACGTTCCTATAATAGTTGCAATAAATAAAGTTGATTTACCAACTGCTAATGTGCAAAAAGTTAAACAGGAACTCTCCGGGCATAACCTGCTTTCCGAAGATTGGGGCGGTAAAATTATAACCGTTGAAGTATCTGCAAGGAAAAATACCGGAATAGATAAACTTTTGGAGTTAATTTTACTTCAGTCTGAGATAATGGAATTGAAAGCGAATCCTGATAAAAAAGCAACGGGTGTTATTGTTGAAGCAAAGGTTTCTCCAAAAGTTGGGCCTGTGGCAACGGTTTTAGTAAAAAATGGAACTCTGAAAGTTGGTGATTTTATTATTGCCGGTACTTCTTACGCAAAAGTACGTGCAATGCACAACGATAAAGGGAAACGGCTTTTAGAAGCAGGGCCATCAACACCGGTAGAGATGATGGGTTTTCAGTGGGCTCCGCAATCAGGTGATAAGTTTTTCACTGTTTCTGATGAAAAGGAAGCAAGAAGTATAAGTGAAATGAGACAGCAATTACGAAGAGATGAGCGATTAACAAAAAGTCGCCATTTAACACTGGAAGATTTCCATAAAAATATGATTGAGGGAAAGGCAAAACAACTGAATCTTATTATTAAAGCTGATGTCAGAGGTTCTGTCGAGGTATTAAGAGATTCTTTGGAAAAGTTAGCAACAAAAGATGTTGCTGTAAAAATAATACATTTTGGAATTGGCGGCGTAAACGATTCTGATGTCATTCTTGCGGCTGCTTCTGATGCCGTAATAATAGGTTTCAATGTAAGAAGTGAAACTTCGGCAATGATACTTGCTCAAAAAGAAGAAATAGAAATAAAAACATATAGAATCATTTATGAGGTTATTAATGATGTCAAAGCTGCAATGGAAGGACTTTTAGAACCGGACAAAAAAGAAGTTTATTTAGGACGCGCCCGTGTATTAAAAATTTTCAAAGTGGCTAAGCTAGGAACCATAGCAGGTTGTACGGTAATTGACGGTAAAATTACAAGAACCGGCGGAGCAAGATTATTGAGAGACAATACAATTGTATTTGAAGGTAAATTAGGATCTCTAAAAAGATTTAAAGATGATGCAAAAGAAGTAGAGAAAGGTTTTGAATGCGGTCTAATGCTGGAAGGTTTTTCTGATGTAAAGATTGGTGATGTTATAGAATCATTTGCAATAGAACTCGTAAAAAGAAAACTATAAAAGACAAGTTAAAGGTTAAAATTAAAAGTTAAAATAAAATCAGAAAGACTTAATTTAAATTATAACTTTTAGCTTATTTTGTTTATCCTGCCTTTTTTGAATCCTTATCACAGTAAAAGAATCAAATATTATATGAGTTTATAGGTTCGTAGAGTTTAAAGAGTTTCAGCATTAGAACCCTATGACTCTAAGACACTATAACACTAAAACAGTTTCTTTTGGGAGTATTTCATGAATAAAATTGAAGTTGTAAAAAATGTGTATTCGGTTGGGGTTGTTGATTGGAATATCCGTAATTTTCATGGTTATACTTATACAACCAATCGCGGTTCGTCCTATAATGCATATCTTATCATAGATAAAAAAATTGCACTTATTGATACGGTACTTGGCAGTTTTTCCAATGAATTAATAGAAAGAATAAAAGAAATTATCGATCCTTCAAAAATTGACTATATTATAGCCAATCATGTTGAGACGGATCATTCGGGTGCGCTTCCAGAGATAATGAAACTCGCTAATAATGCAAAATTAGTAGGTACCGCAAAATGTAAAGAAGGACTTTTTAGACATTATTATACAAATTGGGATTTTCAAACTGTTAAAACCGGAGATGAAATTTCACTTGGTGAAAAAACATTAAAATTTATAGAAGCTCCTATGATTCACTGGCCGGATAGCATGTTTACTTATATTCCTGAAGATAAATTGCTACTTCCAAATGATGCATTCGGCCAGCATATTGCTTCAACCGAAAAATTTGATGACGAGATTGACAACTGTTTACTTATGGAAGAAGCTGCAAAATATTATGCAAATATTTTAATTCCATACAGTCAGGTAATTTTAAAAAAAATCGATGAGATTGTAAAAAGCGGTATAGATATAAAGATAATAGCACCTTCTCATGGAATTATCTGGCGGAAAGATCCGATGAAAATAGTCAATTCGTATATTCAATGGGCAAAAGGACTGCCGCTAAAGAAAGACGTTATAGTAATTTATGAAACCATGTGGGGTGCCACGGAAAAAATGGCAACTATGATATTGGAAGGAGTAAAAGCATCAGGTATAGAAGGAAAATTATATAACATAAGTGTAACCGACAGAACTGAAATTATTAAAGATGTTTTAAACTCCAAAGGATTAATTATGGGTTCTTCAACTCATGATAATAATATACTTCCCAATATTGCAGGTTTTCTTGATTTTATAAAAGGTCTAAGAATAAAAAATAGAATCGGAACATCCTTTGGTTCTTTCGGTTGGAGCGGTGAATCTGTGAAAATTATTGAAAATACTTTAAAAGAAAGCGGGATAGAAGTTGTTTTACCTCCCATTTCAGCTAAATACACGCCTTCGGAAGATGATTTAAAAAATTGTTTTGAATTTGGCAAACAGTTTGCAGAAAAATTAAAAGGGTAAAAAAGGTAACGGGTAACGAGTAATGGGTAATAGGTAAAAGAAAAAATGAATTCCAATCTTTGATCTAAAAACTTTATGGATATTTTTTTTGAAGTTCCAAAAGATGTTAAAATTACCTCACCATCTACCGATAAATTGTACGATGTTATAATTGCCGGGTCGGGTCCAGCCGGTATGACTGCCTCGGTTTATTGTTCACGTAAAAAATTGGATACGCTTCTTATAACAAAAGACGTGGGCGGGCAGGTAGTTTGGACAAGCGGCATCGAAAACTACATGGGTTATCAATACATTACCGGCAGAGACCTTTCTGAAAAGTTTTATCAGCAAATAGAACAATTTCCGATAAGTTTGCTTAAGGACGTTGGGCCTTGTCATCTGGAAAAATTAGAAAATAAATTTGCAGTAAATTGTGGTGAAAAAAAATATTATTCAAAATCGGTTATAGTTGCCACCGGTAAAAGAAACAGAGAGCTTGGTGTTAATGGTGAAAAGGAACTTTTAGGCAGAGGTGTTACATATTGTTCAGTTTGCGATGCGCCCCTATTTAAAGATAAGATTGTAGCTATAATAGGCGGGGGCAATTCTGCCCTTACAGCAGCGATAGATTTGATTTCATATGCGTCAAAAATATTTATAATAAATATTCTGGATAACTTACAGGGTGACGAAGTTTTTTTGGACAAAATAAAAAATTCTAACAAAGCAGAAATTATTTTATCAAGTGAAGTATCAAAAATAAAAGGTACTGAAAAAGTTGAAGGAATAACAGTAAAAAATAGAAAAACATCTCAAATTAGAGAAATAGAACTTGACGGTGTTTTTATTGAAGTTGGACTAATGCCTAATTCCGAGTTTGCAAATAATCTATTGAATATGAATGATCAGAAAGAAATAGTTGTTGATTGCAACTGCAAAACATCGATTGATGGAATTTTTGCCTGCGGTGATGTTACTGCGGTATTGGATAAACAAATTATAATTGCTTGCGGTGAAGGTGCAAAGGCAGCACTTTCTGCATATAGATATCTATTAGGTATAAAATGAATATAGTTATTGGCGGATTAATTGGCGGAGTTTTGGGCTTTCTATACGGAAAGTTTGTTGGTTGTAAAAGCGGAATGTGTCCATTAACAAGTAATTACTACATATCAACAATAGTCGGCATATTTTTTGGTGTAATGATAGGGTCAGGAATACATAAGTAATTTTCAAAAGGAGAATAAAAATGCCTTTGTTAGATGATAAAGTAAAAGAATCAGTAAAAACCCTTCTTTCGGTACTTACCAGAAATGTGAAACTCATTGTTTTTACCCAGGAAAAAGAATGTTCTACTTGCATGGATGCTATTGTGCTTGCTGAAGAAATGGCAGCGCTTTCCGGAAAAATATCAATAGAAAAATATGATTTTGGAATTGATAAAAATAAAACAGACCAATTTAAAATTGATAAAGTACCGTCATTTGCAATAATTGGTGCCACAGACTCTTCTTCGAGCCAATGGAAAGATTATGGAATAAAATTCTCCGGGATTCCTGCGGGTTATGAGTTCACATCTTTTCTTAACGCAATAAAGATGGTTTCATTAGGTAATTCAGAGCTTTCGCAAAAAACAAAAGACGCATTAAAAACAATAAATAAACCAATAAACATAAAGATATTTGTTACACTTACTTGTCCTTATTGTCCGACAGCGGTTATGTTGGCTAACCGTTTCGCATTTGAAAATGATTTAATTTCAGCCGAAATGATTGAGTCGGCAGAATTTACTGATTTAGCAAAAAAATATAATGTTTATGGAGTTCCAAAAATAGTAATAAATGAAAATATTCAGTTTGAAGGAGCCCTGCCCGAAGATTTGTTCCTTGCAAAAATACTAAGTGCATAAATAGTGGTAAATACATACAAAATACCGACAACAAAAGTCGGTTTTTTTATTTATATTTGCCTAATTGCGACGGTTTTGAACGAATATTTGTTGAAAATCATTTAAAAAAATTGTAATATGTTGATATTATAAAAAATTTAATTAAATGTATTTACACTACAAAATGCTAAGAAATAGAAGTATTGTAGTATAAAATATTGAGAAACAAGTTTTATCTCTGTTTAAATATGCATACTTTGCCTAACAAACAAAGAAAATAATGGTTTAGTTAGGCATTTTTTAATTGACTTTAATTGCCTAACAATATACAATATATGTCTAAATGTTAGGCAACGGATATAATTAATATGAGTGTAATTAACAGTATACTGAAAGAAGAGCGAGAACGCTTAAACAAATTAATCAATTTATATAGAAATAGGATACAGAAATATCCTAAAGGCGCAATATCTTTAAAAAAAAGAGGTAAAAACTTATATACTTATTTGGCTTATCGAAAAAACAAAAAAGTACATTTTATATATGTAGGCAAGGATTCAACAAAAAAAGTAAAAAATATTAAAAAACAAATAGAACAACGCAATAAATATAGAAATCTTTTAATAAAAGCTAAGAATAATTTGAAAGAAGTCAGTAAAACTCTGTAATGAAAACTAAAGAAAATATATTTTTATCTATTATGACTTCTCTTCAGAAAGAAGGGGCATTAGCTGAAATTATTCTTATCGGGAGCTGGTGCCAATACTTTTACAGAATATATTTTAATAATACTCCGGAAATATCAGCTATAAGAACTGTTGATATAGATTTTCTTATTCCTCGCCCGCATAATTCTAAAAAGGATATTAATGTTCCAGATATTCTAAATGCTTACAAGTTTGTCTCAGAAACAAATTATATATCGGGTTATAATAAATTTGTAAATCCCGAACTGGAAATAGAATTTTTAACGCCGGAACTTGGTAAGGGCAGCGATAAACCTTATTTAGTTAAAAATTTGCATGTAACAGCATAACAATTAAGGTTTCTCAATATTTTACAAGATTATGTAATGAAAATAACTGCAAATAACCTAACCGTAAATGTGCCGGAACCTTCAGCATATGTGTTACACAAATTTATAATTTGTCAAAGACGCACTAAAGTTGAAAAGAAAGAAAAAGATTTAGCATCCGCAGTGGAAATCGGAGAATACTTAATGACCAATAATAAACATAGAGTTAGATTAAAAGATATTTTTAGTTCTTTACCTGATAAGTGGAAGAAAAAAATTATCAATATTTTAGATAAAAATTCCAAAATATTATATGAATATTTACAAAACAAGGCTTAAAATAAAAAGAAATATTTTCATAATACCGTTAATATAACTTAGGAGAATTGATTTGCTTGATTACTCCATATTTCAACAGAAGTTTACAATAATTATAATTAACATTACAAGATAAAAAACAGCGAGGGGAAAAATAAAATATTAAAAATAGATTAGTCATTTTAATTCTGTATTTGATAATTATTTTTTTATGTAATAATTGTTATTCTGTGCCGATAGATAAACCTGTGATAGATTCAACAGTATTAATTTCTGATGAGAGTGGTAGTTTAAAAGGAACTGGTTTTCTCGTTAAAAGTGATAATGATTTAGGTACACGAGTATATTTGGTTACGAATAAACATGTTGTATCATATAAAAATACTTGTTATAAATATAGAGAGAAATTTTTTTTGGGTTTTAAGACACAACAAAGAAAATGGCTGAATATTCCTGTTACAATTTGTAATTCTTCGGGGACTATTTTACCCGCTGCATATCCGCATCCAAATGATATGGTTGATGTTATTGTTTTTAACATATCGGATGTTTTAAATAAATATTTTAAGGAAAATCTTCAAATGCTTTGGTTCAATTATAACTTACTTGCAACATCTGATGTAATTAAAAATGAAAATATTAGTGTTGGTGATGATATTTTTATAGTAGGATATCCAAGGGGATATAGAAATATATATTCTCAAACACCGTTTGTTAGGCAAGGTATAATAGCAACTAACATTGAAGAATTGCTTTCACTTGAAATAAAGGATGAATTTGGCAGAGAAATGAATAACTTAAATGCTTTTATAATAGATGCGAATATTTTTCCTGGTATGAGTGGAAGTCCAGTAATTCTCAAGCCAAGATTTTGTATTGGAAAAAATAAAACTATAGATATAAAAAATGGAATGGTAGGAAATTATGTATTAGGTATAGTAAGTCAAGTATGGTTATATGAGAAACCTATTGATAAAGTAACAGTGGAAGAAACAATCAAATATAATATAGAAAGATTTACAAAAGATGAAATTGCATTAGGAATTGTATTTAATTCTCAATTAATAAGAGAATGTATTGAGCATTTTGAAAAAAAAAGATAATGGTAAAAGAGTAAGATTTTTTATTGTATATTTGTTAATATATTCATATTGTATGAAAAAACTAAAAATTGGGTTTACTTACGATGCAAAAGCGGATTATAAGCTTAAACCGGGCGAATCTCCGGATAAAATAGCGGAGTTTGATTCCGAAGAAACACTGTCAGAAATAGAATATTCGTTGAAAACCAGCGGACATATAATCGAAAGAATCGGTAACGTTCATTCATTGCTTAAGAAGGTAGCACAAGGCAAAAGATGGGATCTGGTTTTTAATATTGCAGAAGGCATCAAAGGCAGAAACCGCGAATCGCAGGTGCCTGCAATTCTGGAGCTTTTCGATATTCCTTATTCCGGAAGCGATGCTCTTACAATGGGTGCGACACTTGATAAAGCGGTTGCTAAGATAATTGTTTCAAATTCCGGAATTTTGACACCTAAGTTTTTGGAAATAGAAGATTTATCACAGCTTAACAAGAAAAAATTTCATTTAAAATATCCTGTAATTGTGAAACCTTCGGAAGAAGGCACATCTAAAGGTATCGCCCAGGAATCAATAGCCCATGATTTTGAACATGTAAGAAAAAGAACAAAATGGCTGATTGAAAAATACAAACAACCCGCACTGATTGAAGAGTTTATTATAGGCTCAGAGTTCACCGTAGCTGTTATCGAAAATGACCCGCCATTGGTTTTACCTCCTGTACAGATTGCAATAAATAATAAAACATTTTTAGGAGAAAATTTTTATAAACATAGCTGTGTTTTTGATGACAGTATAAAATATATTTGTCCTGCCGAAATTCCGAAATCGCTTGATAAAAAACTAAGAGAAACATCATATAATTCTTATAAAGCGCTTGGCATCAGGGATTTAGGAAGATTTGATTTCCGCGTTGATAAAGACAACAACCCTTATTTTTTAGAGTGCAATCCGCTGCCAAATTTAGGCCTGATTGATGTTTTCCCGCTTGTTTCGAAAGCTATTGGTATTACCTACGAAGAAGTAATCTGCAAAATTTTAAATTCTGCAATAAAACGATATGGCCTTGATTACACAGATTTTTGAAAGATTACACTGATATTACCGTTTGGACTTAATCTGTGTAATCTGCTTTTCAATCTGTGAAATCAGGGGATGCTGAGTTTTTCAGCAGACCCTAATTACGCGATAAATTATTTTTATGCCTATTCGAAATAATGAGTAAATTTAAATTTTTTTTAAATAAGCATGGTTACGAAATATTATTAAGTGCAATCTTACCGATTTTGTTTTGGGGTTCTTTTCTCAAATATCCATTCAGATACTTGCAAGGCGATTACGATTTAGCTATAACCTACCTTTTTGCAAATAAAATATCATTTTTATATTATCACGAGTTTCCGTATTTTAGTTCATATATAGGAGGCGGATTCTTTTTATGGCCTAATCCGCAGACAATGTTTTTTAGTGTACCTCAATTAATTTCTTTATTTTTTAATAATCAGTGGTTGGCAATACGTATTTCAGTTTGTGTTTTAAGCAGTATTAGCATGCTCGGAATGTTTAAACTTTTAAAACAACTTGAAATAGAAAATTTCTGGTGCAGGTTATTCGGAGCGATAGTATATACTTTTTCAGGTTTTATGGCTTCGCATTTAACGATTGGGCATATTGCATTTCACAGTATTATATATATACCATGGCTTGCAGCTGCTTTTGTTTGGTCAGATAAGAACGATAAGTTTTCATTTATAATACCAATTTGGCTTGCTGTAATGGTATATGCAGGACAGAACATAACATCGATATTCATATTGTTCATTTTACTTTCATTTATAATGTTTACAAAATTAAAAAGATTTGCTCTTTATTTGTTTTTAGGAGGTCTATTGTCCTTGCCAAAAATAGTAAGTTCATATGAACTACTTTCCTGGTTTCCTAAAAATTTTGGTATGGGGTATGCTGCATCTTCCTGGCAAGAAACACTTAAAATATTATTAAAAGCTCTTATATGGACTAATCAACAAAGTTGGGAAAATAACGGTTATGTCGGTATATTAGTGTTAATATTATCATTAGTTTGTGTTTTTAAATATAAAAGTTTTATTAAACAACGAAAATATATTACATCGATGTTTATAATTATTGGAATTTCATTATTTTTTTATCCGGGAGATTTAAATCCGATATGTAGATTTTTATCAAAAGATCTTATATTAAGCTTTCTGCATATACCTACAAGATTTATAGGTTTATTGGCATTACCGCTAGCTTGTCTTTCTTCGTTTGGATTGTTTCTTTCTATTAAAATGATTAAAAAATATGCAAATATAATATTAATTGGAATTTGCATATTTATTTTCTGGCATTATATTAAAGTTAACAAACCATTCTGCGATTATGTGCAGAATTCATGCACAATAAAAAACAATTCATATTTTAAAAAGAAAAACAGTTTTATATATGTTAAAGGCCCGGATTGGAGTTTTACTGACAACACCCGTTTTGAGTGTGATTTTATGTCTACTTATCTGCAAAAAAATGAAGGTGTATTACAATTTTTTGAATCTTTATTCGGATATGATGCTTTTGGTTTTTTACGCCGGTCTTCTGTCAGAAGCGGGGATCTTGGATTATTTGTTAGAGGCCCAAATACAAAAGTAAATTGGATTTCACCTTCCAAAATAAATATAGAAGTTATAAAAACGGAAAAGGAATCTATAGAAATACCGATAAATATAAATTACTTTCCCGGCTGGCAAATTACTGATAAAAAGGAAGGTATGACACTTAAT
Source organism: Elusimicrobia bacterium RIFOXYD2_FULL_34_15 (assembly GCA_001800605.1). GTDB lineage: Bacteria > Elusimicrobiota > UBA8919 > UBA8919 > UBA8919 > UBA9627. The sequence goes on along the minus strand of MGVS01000044.1, from coordinate 11 downwards.
AAAGAATGGTC
>MGVS01000043.1 GCA_001800605.1 Elusimicrobia bacterium RIFOXYD2_FULL_34_15 | reverse complement strand
GTCTGCAAGCCCAACATAACATTCACCCATCGCCGTTGCTCTCGCACCCTGAGCAATTTTTAAAAACGTAAAACCAGTCGTTCCAGATTTGTCAGAAATAGTTGAAGCATTAATCAAACACGCAAAACCAAATAGCATAATAAAACTTATTAACTTCTTCATATTCAATCCTCCCCATTAATATATAGTACTATTATCTTAGAACCAATAATGATTACCTTACAAGCACAATCTTTGTTTTCGCATTTTCTTTATTTGACTTAAACAATACAATATATACACCCTCGGCACATTTTTCGCCACTTTGGTTTGTTCCGTCCCAAGCATAATAGTAAGCATAACCGCTAACAACATATGTTTCTTCAGCGGATTCGTATATAAGTTCACCGGCTATATTATAAATACTCATTTTCAAAGAGGTTAAATTTTCACCTTGTGGTACAAAATATTTTATTGTAACTGCACCATTATTCGCGTTGAAAGGATTCGGAAACGCATATGTCTTTGGTTTTTCAATTACTTCAGTCAATTGAACCGGTGCATATGTCAATTTATAAAGTCCTTTGTCGGCACCCGAATACATTGAGCCAACCATAAGACATCTTATATTACCCAAATCACCTGCATTTACAATTAAGTCAAATCTTGCCTGAGGATCCAAAGCAACTGCCACACTTTGACCATCTGTAACATAATATAATGAATTGGAATATTCAATATCAACAGTTGCCAACATATTTTGGGTTGTAGCAGTTCCATAAACAATTTCTGCCCATGTTACACCACCATCTTTTGAATAATATGTCGGTTGATCATATTTATACGAAGTTGAATCGCTTTGTTCTATTCCAGATATCAAAATAGCTGATGAACTAACACATATATTTGTGGGTATTTTGTCACTATGAGCTATCTGACTCCATGTGGGAGGATTAACACCATCATCAATTATTTTCCATAATCCACCATATGAATACTGGCTTCCATACATAGTATAACCACCCATACCTGCATAAAGCACCGTTGGATTGGATTGGTCTATTTCTAATGACTGTACTGAATAACTAGAGGTCAAATCCATAGCCGTCCAATTTGCACCTGAATCCGTCGTTTTAAAAATATATTTTTTCCCAGTAGAATCAGCAAGTGAATTTGAATTACGTTCCCTTAACGAAAAATACCCAATTGTTGGATTTGTCTTATTCCATACCATACCTGAAAACAAAATTTCCCCAGATGAATCACTTGAAACTGCACCTGATGAAAATACCATTATCCAATTTATACCGCCATCAGTAGTACGCCACAAGTCACCCGCACAACCAACAAAAACATTATTAACTGCAGGCGCTGCAATAACAGAACCTCCATAACCAAATTTGTGGTCTTTTGCAGAAGGTGAATATGCACGATCATCGGGATATAAAACCATATTCCACGTTTGTCCATCATTAGTACCCTTATATACTCTTGTATCACTATACGCATAAATATTACCATCCGAGTCCTTTGCACCACCGGCAATGACTAAACCACCCATGCCATAGTTAGATATATTCCATGTATACCCAGAATCTGTACTTTTGTAAATACCAATTTCCCTGTCGGATAGATAACAAATAGCTGAATCTAAAGAATTAAAACAAATTTTTCCATAATTATTAACTAAAAAATTACCACTTGAAATTGTGACAAGTGTTGTCCAGCCAGAACCAGTAAATGAAGATACAGCTATTTTATCAGAGCTCTGACAATAAACCTTATTACCATCTGGCGTTGGATACGAGCCACTATAATACGAATTACTTGAGAATGTCACGCCACCGTCTCTGCTTATATACGTGCCAGAATCTCCTCCATATAAATTATTGACAACAACTAATGTATTTGATGATGCATTAACATATTTTGGATAACCGGCAAATGTTTTAATCGTTGCCCATGTAGTTCCACCATCCGAACTTTTTGCCAGATATCCGCTAATCGGATTGCTTGGACCCGCACTCATTATAGTATTTGGATTCCAGACAACATCAGCAACCGCCACATATATATTATCATCCTTATCAACGGCAAGTTCCTGAACCAACTTACTTGGTGCTGTAAATGCTGTTTGTGTCCATGTTACACCCGAATCTTCCGACTTAAACAATACACCATTTGCAGTTGTCCTATCAATACCTAATAAATAAAATGTTCCTGGATATTTTACTGAGGCAACTACTTCAATTAAATTATAGCCACCTGAAAGACCATTCCAGCCAACAAATGTTTCAATCCCAGTAAGTGTTGCACCATAATCATCTGAACGAATCAAACTATATGCACAATTAAAAGTAACACCGACAATAACGTTTGGCTTTGTAGGATGAACAGCTATTGATTTCATACCATTTTGTTTATTATAGCCAACCCCGCCCATTGCGGTCCAGGTAACAGCACTATCTTTACTATAAAACGAACCACCATACGATGTACCTACATACAATACCGTAGGATCTGACGGGCTGATTGCAATTGTTTCAACAGCTCCACCATAAAGCGGCATCTTTGTAAAATGCTCTGCACTAAGATAATTACAGAAAAATGCAAATATAAAAAGCAAACTAATGCAAAAAAACTTCTTCATGTTAAAACCTCCACATTTAAATATTTTAACGTTCACATTATAATTAATTTTTTTTTTAATGTCAATTTATAAGAATATTAAAATTGAAAATGTCATATTTTAAGCTTGTCAGCCGCAGCTCATTAGAGCATAGGCGGAACTTGACCCCATTTTTAGTGAACTATTACAATCTTTGTTCTTGCTGTATCTAAGTTTGAATCAAACACTACAATATATACACCTTCAGCACATTTTTCGCCACTTTGGTTTGTTCCATCCCAAGTATAATAATAACCTCGTCCACCGGACAGCAATGTATTATCACTTTCTTCGTATACCAACTCACCAGCTATATTGTAGATACTTATCTTTAATGAAGTAACCGTTTTATTCTGTGGAACCATATATTTTAATGTTGTTACTGCTACTGAATTTGCATTAAACGGATTCGGAAATGCGTATACTTTCGGCTTGCTAATTGTTTCAGTTAATATTGTAGAACCTGACCATGTCAGTTTGTAGAATCCTCTTGATGCTCCAGTATACATTGAACCTATTATTAAACACGATGGTGTACCCACATCCTTCTTTTCAGCTATTAATTGAAATGTCTCGCCATTATTTACGCTACCATAAACACCGTTCCAGTTACAAAAATATACAATTGAATCCGAATATTCTAAGTCTTTTGGACCGCCAGCTGATGTCCATAGATCTGAACCTGATTCGCTTGTAATATTAAACTGATTCCAAGTAACTCCGTTATCTCTTGATATATATAATGGACCGGTGGTTCTTGAACCAACATCGCAAGATGCAGCATATATTACACCGGTTGTATCAACTGCTATTCTATATGGTGATTTATTATCCAATCCTAACTTTGTCCATGATACAGATGTTCCATCATCCACTATCCTATATATACCGCCACCTGCATACACGGTTTCTTGCCAGTCGGCTATTTCACCAAGACCGGCATATAATATAGTAGGATTTATAGGATCGATTGCTAATGCCTGAACGGACATTCCTTCTAAATTAAGTTGAGTCCATGTCGCTCCATAATCAGTAGTTTTATAAATATATTTATTAGATGTAACTGCAGTAGTATTTATTTTACGAAATGCTGCATAACCAATTGCAGGGTTTGTTTTGTTAAAGACAATATTTTTTGCAGGTGCAAAACCGCTGCTATATATTACCTCGGTCCATGTTGTTCCTGCATCTGAACTTGTCCATAATCTGTCAGCACCGGCTGCATAAACGTGGCTTGTAGTAGGTGCAGAAATAACACCAGCATCAAATTGAATCACTTGCCCATACACAACACTTGGATTATAAACTTCATTCCAAGTAAGACCATTATCTATACTTTTAAAAATACCAGCCCTACCTAACACATAGATATTACCTGCTGGATCTTTACATCCCTCATAAACCAATAAACCATTAATACCTTTATTGGATACTCTCCATGTAACTGCTGTGTCTGTACTTTTCAAAAATGCATTCTCATACCAGTCGTTCATATAAAAATTATTTGGATTAGACGGGTCAATTAAAATGTTTTTTGACCATATCGTTCTGTTCCCATTAACTGCACCAGTAGATATAGCAATGAAATCTGACCAATCTGTAGCAGTCATAGTAGATAACTTTATTATACTAAAACTAAGAAAATAAACTTTTGCTCCATCGGTAGATACTGTAATAGCATCACCTGTCCCAACCCACGGAATATTTTTATAAACAAAACCTGTTCCACTTGTAGTACTTATATATACTCCGGGTTCAGAACCATTGGCGGTAACTACAGCTAATGTATTTGACGAAATACTTGTGAACGCCACAGCAGAGTTAAATGTTTTAATAATCTGCCAGTTTGTACCGCCATCAGTACTTTTAAATAATTCTCCTGAATTCGCTTGTTCAAATTTTACAAACGACTGTGGTGTAACATTGATAGCACCTACATATATAACATCATCCTTATCTATGCAAAAATCTGTTACTCCTTTACCACCGCTTGTAAAATTTGTTTTAGTCCATGTAGAACCGGCATCTATGGATTTAAAAATAACACCATCCAAAATAAGCAAATCATTAGCTAATAAATAAAAAGTGCCGGGTGTTTTTTCTGAAGCAACAATTTTGACTATACTTACCTTTGAATAAAAATCGTTAGTACCAATTTCTGCCCATGTCTCACCACCGTCTTCTGATTTAAACAATCTACCGTACTCTGATGCTCTTGCCATAACAATATTTGCATTTGTTGGATGAACCACTAAAACATCAGCACCGCTTTCTGTAGCTTCGTAAAATTTTGTAGGCACCCAATTTTCTCCGGAATCTATGCTTTTCCAAAGCCACCCATGCCCAGCGCCAGCATATATAATCGTTGGATTAGATACACAAATTGCAATTTCATTTACTTCGCCACCGTTCAACGGCACTTGTGAAACATAACTTATAGAAAATCCAAATTTACAGAAAACTAAAAGAATTAGTAAAACAAGTAAGCATATCTTTTTCACAACATCCTCCATAAAAAAAAACCGGTATAATATATCGGCTATTAAATTACTAATTTATTTCTATTGTTTGCTAAAAATAGATTCACTCCCCGCTCAGCGTTGCGGTAGCTACGGACTCTATCTGTTTATCCCGATAGATTTCTGCCTTCGGCACAAATCAACAAACCATCGGGATAATGTGCTCCCTCGTAGTTCCGATAAATCGGAACTATTCACGGGGACAGGTCAGTCGGTCCAGTGGGTCTCCGCCCCGAAGGGGCGAGACCTCGCCCTTTGGGCGGGCGAACCTTCAGAGTGATTGTCTCCTTGTATAAACATCTTAAAAATTTGATTTGCCCCCTGTAGTTTTTTTTCAAAACGACCGAAAAATAACTAAACACAGGGGGTTGTTTACTCATCCGTTCCAGTTGGTACGGATTCCGTGAACAAATATACTTCGGAGTTGCAGCCTCGCTCGTTGCGGTAGCTACGAGCTTCGGGTGCAAATTAGAACTTGGCGGCGAAGGATACTCTGTGGGTAT
>MGVS01000042.1 GCA_001800605.1 Elusimicrobia bacterium RIFOXYD2_FULL_34_15 | reverse complement strand
CGTCCACGGAAAATTTTAAATTTTTTAACTCCATACGAAGTATTTCATAGACTGTTGCATTAGCAATTTGAATCTACACAGCTACCTATTTAAACTAGCAAGGATACTTCGCAACTACAATAAAATCAAAAAGTGTTTTTTATTTAAATGACATTTTTAATTCGTGCATTGACTTATTCATCAAATAGTGTATAATAAGTAATATGAGTGATACTATTCGTACTAATCAAAACAGTTTTTACGGACTTGGAATAGCGCCAGGTCTTCTTCAAGTTATTACTAAATTGGGTTTTATTGAACCGACACCTATACAATTTAAAGCAATCCCTATTGCTATTGAAGGAAAAGATATTATCGGTATTGCGCAAACAGGTACCGGTAAAACAATTGCATTTGGTGTGCCTTTAATCCAACGTCTTGCTTCAAGAAAAGGACGCGCACTTATTCTCGTACCTACCCGCGAGCTTGCTAGCCAGGTGAATGATGCTTTAAAAAAATTTACACCTACATTTTCCCTGGATACTGCAGTAATTATCGGCGGTGAGTCAATGGGTAAACAGATAAATGCTTTAAGAAAGAATCCCCGCATTATTATAGCTACACCGGGCCGTCTTATAGATTTTATGGGACAACGGAAAGTAAGGCTTGATGATATTAATATTCTTGTTCTTGATGAAGCTGACCGTATGCTCGATATGGGTTTTGCACCGCAGATAGAAAAAATTATTCATTTAATCCCTAAAGACCGACAAACAATGCTCTTTTCAGCTACAATGCCTATGAAAATAGTTAATATGGCTTCGACACATATGAAGTTACCTGTCCGCACTGAAATAGCACCGACCGGAACTATGGCGGAAGGCATATCTCAAGAAATATTTGTTGTTCATAACGATTATAAAGCTAAATTATTAGATGAACTTCTTAAGAAATATACCGGATCTGTTCTTTTATTTACAAGAACGAAACGGAGAGCGTCAAAAGTTGTGCGTATGATACGGGCTTCAGGCAACAGTGCGGCAGAAATCCATTCTGACCGTTCGCTTGCACAGCGAACAGAAGCTCTAAACGGTTTTAAATTCGGAAAATACCGAATTCTTGTAGCTACAGATATAGCAGCGCGTGGAATTGACGTTAAAAACATAGAATTGGTTATTAATTTCGATTTACCTGATGACCCTGAGAATTATGTACACCGTATAGGCAGAACAGGAAGAGCAGGTAAGATGGGACATGCAATTTCGCTTGCGACGCCGGATCAGGGAAGTGATGTAAAAGGTATTGAAAAGATTATTAGAAAGTCTATTCCTTTAGGAAGTCATCCGGCAATACCAAAACAATCATTCATTCAATCTTCGCAACATTCACCAACTGCAAGTAAACAGCATCCAGGCAGGTCTATGTATTACTATTCCCGCCGGCACAAGAGGAAATAAGAATACCCACTTGAAAAATGGTCTTTTTAATTCCTATCACTTAAAATTATTTTTTATTAGCTAAATCTGAACTACAATGCCCGCATTTTACAGCTTTTTTCGGAATGTTTAAGGCACAATATGGACATTCTTTTTCTAACGGTTCGGATACATCGGCGGTTTTTTCAAATTTCTTTTTTAAAACGTTAACCTGTTTAATAAATAAAAAAATTACAAACGCAACCAATAAGAAATCTATTATAATATTTAAAAATGCTCCGTAGTTAATTGTGGGTGCACCCGCCTTTTTTGCATCTGCAAGATTAGCATAGTCGATTTTAGAAAGATTTATATAAAGATTAGAAAAATCTACATTTCCTAAAAGTAAACCTATCGGCGGCATAACAATATCATTTACCAGTGAAGTAATTATTTTTCCGAATGCAGAACCTACTATTATACCTACCGCCATATCTATTACATTACCGCGGGTAATAAATTCTTTAAATTCTTTAATCAAGTTTTTAAACATTTGTGCCTCCATTCATTAAAAATAAAAAAGAACATTAGTAAATTGTCTTATAGGTTCTGTTAAATGCAACTGCAGGAATATTTTGCAAAACAGAAAAAAATATTTGTTAAATTCTATGATTATATTGTTGTTATCTACTATTCGGCGGGAATTCCTGATACTGCATTATCATATTCAGTTGCTATTCTATTTACAAGCTCTTTAACTGAAATAATTTCAGTAGCCATGTAAGCATTTGCACCGCAAAAAGCAAAACCACTTTCAAATTCCCCTTTTTTTGCATTAGATAAAACCATTGCTATACAATAAGGACTATTCACAACATCACAGGTTATTATGCAATGATACGGGCATTTAAACGGTTTTTTACTGCCTTTTAATATGTCAGATATAAATTGATTTTTTATAGCTCTACCAGGCATACCCACTGGGCTTTGAATAATAACAATGTCTTCTTTTTTACAATTTATATACGCCTGCTTGAACTCCAAATATGCATCACATTCATCGGTTGTAACAAAACGTGTAGCCATCTGTACAGCTTTTGCACCCATTTTAAGAAATTTATAAATATCGGCTCCGGTGTATATACCACCGGCTGCAATCACAGGTATTGATGCATTATATTTTTCCTCATAAGTTTTTACAATTTTCAATACTTCCGGAATCAATGCTTCCAACCTAAATTCCGGAGCATCTATATGTTCAAGCGAGAAACCCAAGTGTCCGCCCGCTAAAGGTCCTTCTACTACAATAGCATCCGGTATATAATTGTATTTTTCTTTCCACCTTTTAATTATTATACCCGCAGCTCTCGCAGAAGAAATTATGGGAACTAATTTGGTTTTTGCACCTTTTATTAAATATTCCGGAAGATTTAGAGGAAGACCCGCACCTGAAAATACAATATCTATATTTTCCTCAACAGCTGTTCTGACCATCGCAGCATAATCTGTCAATGCACACATTATGTTTACGCCTATTATGCCTTTTGATAATTCTCTTGCTTTCCTGATTTCTTTTCTCAATGCTCTAATATTTGAATCCAGATAATCTGCTATATAATTGGGCTCAAACATTCCTATACCAGGAGTAGCAATTACGCCAATACCGCCTTCATTAGCCACAGCAGCGGCCAAACCTGAGAGAGAAATACCTACTCCCATCCCACCCTGTATTATCGGTATTTTTGCCGTTAAATCGCCTATTTTAAAATCTGGTAAAGTATTTTTTTTCATATATTTATATACAGAACTACCTATAATTCACAAATTGAAGCGGAATTGGATAGTCCTTGGATTTAATAAAACTTATTACCGACTGAAGATCATCCTTAGCTTTGCTTGAAACCCTTATTTGTTCTTCCTGTATAGATGACTGAACTTTTAAGTTAAGAGTTTTTATATCTTTTACTATGCTTTTTGCAAGTTCCTTTTCTATTCCGCAGACAAGGTTGTTTGTCTCTCTTACACCACCGCTTAGATTTGTTTCGGTATTTTTTATCGATAATGATTTGTTGCTTACGCCTCTTTTTGCCATCTTTGATATTAATATTGCTTTTATCTGTTTAAGGTGAAAATCAGAACCCGCAGATAATGTAACGGTTTTTTCGGTACGGTTGAATTCTATTATCGAATTAGTCCCTTTCAAATCATATCTATTGACTATTTCTTTCATAGAAATGTTAACAGCATCATCAATTGCCTGTAAATCAATTTGTGATACAATATCAAAACTAAAATCGCTCGCCATAAATTCTCCTAATACCTCGCCGAAGTTCCGCAAGAACGTAGGCAGGTATTACCTCGCCAACGGTTTAGTGGCGGGTTACCTTTAACCTGCCCCCTATTAATTTCCTCTTAGAATATTATATCTGACATCCTTCTTTTATAGAATGTCTATTTATTTCTGCTCGTATTTAAGTGTGACCGTTGTCATATCAGTTACTGAATACGGTCCGAAGTATTGTATTGGTCCCGGATATATATAACTTTCTGTTACCGCCCACACATCCCTGTTTTTGAGCAAGGTTGTAAATGGAATGCCTTCAAGTTCTACTAAAGCTTTTTTAATAACCGGTTTTTCTTTGCCTTTTCTTCTTTCAATGTTCATCATCATCGTAAGAGGTATTCCGCCGCATTCCCATTGCCCGGCTTTTTTCGTTAGTTTTCTTACTGATGATAAATACCCGGTAAGTCCGTTAATGGCAAGTACCGCAGAATTATATCCAAGAGAATACGTATAGTTTGCATCAAAGTTTGAAGGTGCACCGCAACGGCCTTCATAACCAAAGAAATGAGCAATAGTTGAAAACTTTCCTGTATATTTCCCATCTTTTTTAAGTTCAGATAGTTTTTTCTTTACCATACTTACTAGAAGTTTTTCTGTTTCTATTTGGGATACCTGCACATTGCCGTGAGGATCTCTATCCAGCATCAATTGTGACGAAATTGTGTTTGGTAAAGATATCATCAGTGATGCAAGGTTCCCGGGAAGTTTTGTATGAATCAAGTTCTTTTTTTCTTCAATATTCGCCATTGATTTGAGTATTTCTTCATTTTCTGCAAGAGTATCATTTAAAGCAGAAATAAGTTCTTTCATTTCAGGTATGAACTCAATTAAACCTTCAGGAATAAGCACTACACCGAAATTTTTCTTTGTTTCTGCGCGTTTAACAACTATGTCAACGATACCATCAACAACTTGTGAAAGAGTCATTTTTTTTGCAAGAACTTCTTCACCTATAAGAACTATGTTTGGCTGGGTTTTTAGTCCGACTTCAAGCGCTATGTGAGATGCGCTTCTTCCCATAAGCCTTATAAAATGCCAGTATTTCCTTGCCGAGTTAACATCCCGGCAAATATTTCCGGTCAACTCCGAATATATTTTTGTTGCAGTATCAAATCCAAAGGATGTTTCAATCTGTTTGTTTTTCAAGTCACCGTCTATCGTCTTAGGAACTCCGATAACACTGATATTAACTTTTTCTCTTTTGAAATATTCAGCTAATAATGCTGCGTTAGTATTTGAATCGTCACCGCCAACAACAACCAACGCATTTATTTTGTTATCAATAAGATTTTTCTTTGTTTGTTCAAATTGTTCCGGAGTTTCGATTTTTGTTCTTCCAGATTGTATAATATCAAATCCGCCGGTATTTCTATATTCATTTAATAACTGGGAAGTTATTTCTTTCCATTTATTTTCTAATATTCCTGAAGGACCGCCGAGAAATCCAATTAGTTTATTTTTTGTATTAGTTTTTTTTAATCCGTCAAAAAGTCCGGCTATAACGTTGTGTCCGCCAGGTGCCTGCCCGCCTGAAAGTACTACTCCTACTGTTACAGTTTTTTTTGAAATTTCCTGATTTTTACCTTTTCTAAAATTTACCATCGGCATCCCGTATGTATTAGGGAAAAGTTTCTGCACCGTTTCCTGATCAGAAATACTTTTCGTTGGTTTTTCAAATACTGGCTTTATAGAAGCGGGACCATTTTTGAATATTCCCGGAAGAGTAGGTTTATATTTTAACCTCTCTGCCTGCAATTCTGAAATTTTTAACTTTGCCATTCAAACACCTCCGAAATAAAAAACTATCTTTTTTCACTATTTCAAAAAAGATAGTTGCATAACTATTTGAGAAAATTTTTAATTTTACTTAGAAGAAGATCCATATCCAGCGGCTTTCGCATAAAATCTACTTTACCGCCTAACTCACTTAATGTCTGCGAAGTTACATCGTCGAAAGCAGAAATAAATATTATTGGTATATTTTTATATCTTTGGTCTTTTCTTATCTCAATTGCTGTCTCAACACCGCCCCTATGAGGCATTCTTACGTCCATGATTATTAAATCTGGATGATCATTTTCCATAACATCAAGAGCATAATAACCATCCGAAACAGGATAAACATGGTAATTGCTAATATTTAGAAGTTCATATACCAAATCCCTCGTTTCCTCACTATCTTCTACAACCAATATTTTCTTTTCCATTTTACCTTTACTCCGAATAGACATTTTCTAGTTTAGAAATATCAATGGAGCTTTTCTTATATATTATTTTAACAAAAAATCAGTTTTTGTCAAGAAAAAAAGGTGTTCCTCCTATATCAGCCTATCCAAACTTTAATCTGGAATGGCTGCAATACGTAAATCCATTAAAATTTTTTAATCTTTTTTTAATTATATTCTAATGTTTAATTTGGTATTTTAGAGCCAGAGAGAAAAATACAAATTATATATTTTTCCGCCACTAAGTCATAGTTGCGGGCCTACCTGACGGCAGTCAGGTCCACCAAAGTATTAATGGTGGATAATTTTTAACCTGCCCGCAGTGCTTTCAGCACAGCTGATGCCCGCCTGACTAACGAAGTCGGGCAGGCAGGTAGGTTTCTGTTTTTGGAGGTAGTTATGGATAATGAAATGTCGCTTATGATGGAAAAACGAATTGAAAAAGCTTCACACCTTCATTTAAGAGTATTCACTTCTTCGCCAAAAACTTTTCAAGTTACTTCTACTTTGATATATGGAAATAAAAACCTGGTTCTTATTGATGCACAATTCACTTTAAGTGAAGCACATCGTCTTGTGAATATGATAAAAGCTACAGGAAAAAATCTGACAATGGTATATATAACGCACGGACATCCGGACCATTATTGGGGTTTAAATGTCATCAAAGATGCTTTTCCAAACGCAAAATTTGTCTCAATGCCTGAAGTAATTGAAGTTATTAATAAACTACAGCCGGTGAAACTTGCTCAATGGAAACCTGTATTTGGCGACGATATTCCTAGTTCCCCCATAATTCCTGAACCGCTCGAAGGAAATACTTTTGAATTAGAAGGCAATATATTCGTAATAGTAAAAGGACAAGGTGATGTAGAAGGAAGCACTTTTGTTTGGATACCTTCCCTAAAAACAATTGTCGCAGGAGATATAGTTTACGGAAATGTCAATGTCTGGATGTTAGAAACAGATAAAATCAGCCGCAAAAAATGGATAGAAACAATTGATCAGATTGCTGAATTTAATCCTGATATTGTAATAGGCGGCCATACAGAATTGAGTTCATCATGTGTTCCAAACAGTCTTTATTTCACGAAATATTACATTACTGCTTTTGATAAAATAGTGGAATCTGCGAAATCAACAGATGAAGTAATTTTAAAAATCAAAGAAAAATTTCCACAACTAAATGGTTTGGATGAAGTTCTTCAAATGTCAGCAAAAGCTTTTTTTCCTGGTAAGGATTCAAAGTTATTACCAGCCATAGGTCATATATATCAAGCAAACTTCGGGGATGTCATTTTCCATCTCAATTTTGAATCCGAAACTAAAATGACATATACAATGATAAAAGGTCCAATGAAAGGAACGTATGAAACAGTTAATATTACAGTCAAACAAATCCGGCAAGAAGTTTTTATGATTTATTGGCAGGAAGATGATATGACAACGGTTGTTCATGTTGAAGATTTTGAAAAAGGAATTGTCTATGCCAATATAACCCAAACTAACGGAACGTTCATTAATTTAGAAGGTTCGCTGAAAATATTACAATAAGGAGGTATTGCAGATGATCGCATTTTTTCAGATTAATTATGTTGCAGTGTTTGTTGCAGGACTGATTTATTATGGTTTAGGAGCATTATGGTACGGCAAAGCACTTTTTGGTGACGCTTGGATTAAAGCATCCGGTATGACCTCAATGGCTTCTCCAAATATGTCTATGACTGGTTCAATGATATGGCTGTTAATCAGCTCACTATTAACCTCTCTTGGAATAGCTTATGTAATAAAAATAAGCGGAAAGATTGGTATAGCAAATGGCATAGAAAAAGCTATCGTAATTGCATTGCTATTTGGCGCTACTATTCAACTTCCAATATGGGTCATTATGGGTAAAGGCACACTTTATTTAATTGATTTTGGATATTTAGCTACCGGATTAATTATTATGGGAGCAATTATAGGTGCTTGGCAAAAATAGCATTTAATAAATACTAAAACTTATCAGGAGTAAATTATGAATGATATATCATTACTGAAATTGAAATTTTGTATTTTAAATTTCTTTTTACTTTTCCTATTTTTTTGCAAGTCCGCCTCAGCTAAAATAATTACAAAAGACATTGAGTATAAAGACGGCAAAACCGTTTTACAAGGATTTTTAGCTTATGATGACTCAATAAAAGAAAAAAGATCGGGTGTTATAATCGTCCATGAATGGAATGGGTTAGGTTCATATGTTAAGGGACGCGCAGAACAAATCGCACAACTCGGATATGTTGCACTATGTATAGATATTTACGGAAAAGGTATCAGACCGACAACTCCGGAGGAATCTGCTAAACAAGCGGGCATTTACAGAAATGATCGTATACTTATGCGAAGGCGTGCTACAGCTGGACTTGAAGAACTCAAAAAACTGCAAATAGTAGATACTTCAAGAATAGCTGCAATTGGGTATTGTTTTGGAGGAGGCGTAGTATTGGAACTTGCACGCAGCGGTGCAGATATTTCCGAAGTTGTCAGCTTTCACGGCAATCTTGATACGCCAAATCTGCAGGATGCGAAAAATATAAAAGCTAAAATCCTCGTTCTACACGGAGCAAACGATTCATACATATCTTCAGAACAAATGTTAACTTTTCAGAAAGAGATGAGAGATGCAAAAGTAGACTGGCAGATAAATATTTACGGGAATGCAGTTCATGCTTTTACTAATCCTAATTCAGGCAATAATCCGGAAACTGGGGCAGCTTACAATGAAAAAGCCGATAAAAGATCCTGGGAAGCAATGAAAATATTTTTTAATGAAATATTCTCCAAATAAATGCCCCGTTAGATATTTTTAAACGTTAGCTAATTAGTATATCTAACAGGGTAAATTTTAGAATAAAAGGAATGCAATTATGAATGAAAACAAATCTAAAGAATTAAATTTTAACGAATTGATAAATGTATGTAATCCGGATTTATTCAATTTTGAAACAACGAAAGATCTTTCTATTAAAGAAGAATTGATAGGACAAGAAAGAGCATTGAGGTCTGTTGATTTTGGAATAAGTATTAAAAGCGAGGGCTATAATATTTATGTTTCAGGGATCAGCGGAACAGGCAGAAAAACAATGGTTATGAAAGAACTTAAGCAAATAGCAGAAGCAGAATCTGTCCCAGAAGATATCTGTTATTTATACAATTTTGAAAAAAAAGATGAACCGAAAGCAATTAAAATCCCTGCCGGTATCGGATGTCAATTTCAGAAAGATATGGAAGATTTAATTATTGATATTGAATCTGAAATAAAAAAAATATTTTCAAGTGAAGAATACGAAAAAAACCGGAAACAAATTATCACTAAATTTGAACAACAAAAAGATGCCCTATTCCACGAAGTAGAAGAAATTGCAAAACAAAAAGGATTGACACTCGAACAAACCCCCTTTGGTTTTGTAACAATACCTTTAGTTAATAATCATGCAGCAAATGAAAAAGATTTCGAGAAATTTAGTGATGAGAAAAAAAGCGAAATAAAACATAATCAAAAAGAAGTTTATGATAAATACGACGAATTCTCAAAAAAAATAAAAAATCTCGAAAAAGAAGCAAAAAAAGAGATTCAAAGTCTGGATGAAAAAATCTCAATTTATGCTATAGGTCATCTGTTAGACGACCTTAGGAAAAAGTATGAAAAACATGAAAAAATAGTTAAGCATTTAAATGATATTCAGCAGGATATAATAAAAAACCTGGATATATTTAAGAAAGAAGAAGAACAGCCTTCATTATCTTTCCTTCCCACATTATCTCTTCGAGAAGTACTTAATAAATATAAAGTAAATCTGTTGGTAGATAATTGTAACACAAAAGGAGCACCTATCGTTTATGTAGACAATCCAACTTATCACAATATTATGGGTAAAGTCGAATATAAGGCAATGTTTGGTGTTTTATTAACTGACTTTTTAATGATTAAACCGGGCACTTCGCATATCGCTAATGGCGGATATATGGTAATAGAAGCGATGGAGATTTTCAAGAATCCATTTGCTTGGGATACTCTGAAAAGAATAATGAAAAACAATCAGATAAAAATTGAAGATATCTCTGAAAAATACGGATTATTAAGTGCTTCGGGACTTAAACCTGAGCCGATACAGGTAAATTTCAAAGTGATAATAATCGGCGATCCGCAAATTTATCATATTTTGAATATTTACGATAATGAATTTTCAAAATTATTTAAAGTTAAAGTGGATTTTGATACAAATATAAAAAGGAATGATTCTTCAGTATTACAATACGCAAATTATATTGCAAATAAATGCAGAGAAGAAAATCTTCTTCCTTTTACAAAATATGCAGTTGCTAATATGGTTGAACTCGGCTCAAGATTTACCGAACATAAAGGTAAGCTCACAACCAGATTTTTAAAAATAACCGATATGCTTAGGGAAGCAAATTACTGGGCAAAAAAAACTGGCTCGAAAGTTATTGATTCCGAACATGTTAAGAGAGCTATAGGTGAAAAAATATTCCGTTCAAATATGATAGAAGAAAAAATTGGAGAATTTATCGAAGAAAATACTTTATTTATAGATGTAAAAGGATCGGTTGTAGGCCAGATAAATGGAATTTCAGTTTTAGATATTGGTGATTATGCTTTTGGGAAACCTTCACGAATTACTGCTACGACATTTTTCGGAAAAGGTGAAATTACGAACATAGAACGCGAAGTAAAACTCAGCGGGAAAATTCATTCTAAAGGTATTTTAATTTTGCACGGTTATCTTGCCGAAAAATTTGGACAAAATGTCCCCCTCTCTTTTTCGGCAAGTATAGGATTCGAGCAATTATATGATGAGATTGAAGGCGATAGTGCTTCAAGTGCAGAATTATATTGTTTAATCTCTAGTTTATCGGAATTACCATTAAGGCAGGATATTGCCGTAACCGGTTCGGTCAATCAAAAAGGAATGGTCCAGCCAATTGGAGCTGTAAATGAAAAAATAGAAGGATTTTATAAGACATGCAAATCGTTAGGACTTACAGGTACTCAGGGTGTCATGATACCGGATTCGAACGTTAAACATCTAATGTTAAATGACGAAGTTGTGAATGCAGTTAAAAATAGTAAATTTCATATTTATTCTGTATCGACTATTGAGCAGGGTATTGAATTACTTACAGGTTTGATAGCAGGTGAAAAAGATATTGACGGCAAATATCCAGAAGGAACTATCTACTACAAGATTTATGAAAAACTTACGCAATATGCAAATCTTGAATCGAAATTCGGCAAAAATGCAGAAACTAATATCAAAAATGGGAAAGTGATTTATGCTTGATCAGTCAACTTTGTATCAAACTTTTACTTTTATAGCTTGTGTAGTTGTATTTAGTTTTCTGGAATTTCGACGTCCGGGTTTTGCAATTAACAAAATGCAGGATATTTATTTAAATATCCTGGCACTTCTTGTAGTTATCTTTGCAGGTGAATATGTAAAAACGTTTATTACTTATGGTTTCGATACTATTGATATGAAAAAAATATTTTCTCAAAATTATTTTAGCGGGTTTCCAAGTTTTGTAAAAATAATCATTGCCATAATTCTAACAGATTTTGCTTTGTATTGGGTTCATAAATATATGCATAGACCTTTATTATGGCGCACCCATACATTTCATCACTCTATAAAACAATTATGGTGGCTTGCGGGTTCACGGACAAGTGTAATACATCTGCTTCTTTATTCTGTACCACAAGTACTCATAGGATATTATTTTTTACAGCTAAATATATTAGAATTAACCGCCGCTTATTCTTTTGGGATAGTGGTAAACATCTGGATACATTCAAATATCTGGGTAACTATCAAACCAATTGATTGGCTTTTAATTACTCCTAATTATCATAGAATTCATCATGGATCCAGAGGTTTCGGTGTAAAGAATCTTGGCGCTGTTTTTACCATTTGGGATAGAATATTTAAAACATATATAAACCCTGGGACAGTAGAAAAAGATTTTCCCCTCTTTGCTGTTCCGACCCAAAAACATTTAATTCGAATGATAATCGGCTTTTAATAAATATTTTTATTTCGGTACATCAAAAATGGTGCCGTAAGAATCAATTAATCCGCCTGAGAAATATCTTGTCCCTTTCGGGTCTTTACTTTTTTCTGCTCTTAAATAAGTATTGTATTTAACATTGTTTGGATGATAAGGATTTGCATATGAAACGATCACACCTTCGCTTGTTGTACTATGAATATATTTTATTGTTCCTTTTCTATCTACACTCTCAATAATTCCCATATGTGTTAAATTATCATCATTTTTTCTATTCCCATTTTTATCATACGTATTATTAAAAAATATCATATCGCCTTTTTTAGGCTTTAAATTCTTACCAAATATCTTATTTTTACTTTTAATCAACCGCCAAATTCTCACAACCCCGCTGTTGCCTGAAATATTATTTATTTTATCTTCTAACTCATCAATCCCAGCCATCACGAAAACTGCACGCACAAAACCAGAGCAATCTATATCATAAGATTTTTTTTTATCTTTCATTGGGTCATAAACTTTTAATTTCTCGTGATAATCAGGATCTTTCCCTTTAACTTTATAAGCACTTTTTATAATCTCTTTCCTGGCATAATTCTTTTCTTTTCTGTACCAGAATCTATCTCCCCGCGGAATGCTTGCGCATCCAATCAATAAAACACAAATAATTAAAATAATATTTTTTTTAAACGTTGAATTAATATTATTTACTAGCTTTCTCATCAAATCAATCTTACTTATTTTTAATATAATATTCAAGAAATAAAAAAACTCACCCTAATTTTTATCAATAAAGTGAGTTTAACAAGAAATATTCCCACCTAAATACTTTTTAATCTCCAAGTATATATTTTATTTTTTCTTTTACTTTTTCAATATCGAAAGGTTTTACAATATATCCTACTGCGCCAACGCTTAATCCTTTATCAATATCGCCAAGTGAACCTTCAGCGGTACACATAAGCTTTGGAACATTACGAGTAACTTCATTTGAATGCAACAATTCACATAATTCAAAACCATCCATACGAGGCATAACCACATCTATAATAATCAAATCCGGAGTCTTTTCCCGTATTGCCATTTCCATTGCATCTGTACCGTTAAATGCATATGAAACCTCATAGCCGGCATTTTCCAAACCTACTTTTAATAATTCAACTAAAGCTGCATCATCGTCTGCTATCAATATCTTTTTTTTCATTTCTAGCTCCAAAATTATAATTTATTTTTTAAATATTTATTCTTATTTATATTATAACAATTATTTGCAGAGTTTCAACACAAAAAAACTATCAAGATATACGTTGATAGTTTTTTATTCTGCATTATTGTTTAAAACTTTCCTTTACTTATTTACCATATAGCACTTTCAACTGTTCAATAGAAGGATGTTTATGATAAAACTCACCTTGAGGACCGACAAAACCGTCTTTATTTTTTTTAAGTTTTACAGCGGTAAAACTTCCGTCAGAATTTGGAACATTTACCATATAATCATCTCCTGATAAATTTTTATCCGGTTCTTCAATTTTAATATCTTTTTTCTGGTATTCATAAGTTTCAAATTCACCTTCCGGTACAATTATATATCCATTAGGTACGGATTTATAATATACTCCGTCCATATAATAATAAATTATTCTTGGACCAAAACGATAGGTAACATATCCAAAAGGTAAAACGGGAACTATCGCTCCAATAGGTGGAGCTGTAATGATAAAATCAACACCGCTTCTTCTAAAAAATAATCCATTATGAAAAAAAAATCTTTTTCCTCTATGATTAATATTGAAATACCTTCCTGCATATGGCCAATTTTTTTCATGTACCGCCCCACTATGCCCTACTCCACTTATCCGACCCTCACCCCGCCTTTGACCAAAAACATTGTAATAAAAAGTTATAAATATAGATAACATTATAAAAGTAGTAAAAATCAACCTAATATTTCCTTTCATTTTTATCTCCTCATATTCATTCGAATCACAAGTAATAATAAGAGTAAAACATCTTATAACTTAAAATTAATACCGAGATTTGCAATCAAACCGCTAAAATCATAATTTATGGTACCACCGGATGCATTAGTAACAGTTGTCTTTTTGATATTAGTACTGTAAAAACCACCACCTCCATTACCTCCACTGCCACTACCACTGCTCCCTGTACTCATTTTGGGAATATTAGCTAAACGATACCCTAAATCGAGACCGATAGAAATCATACTGCTTAATATATATTCACCACCTAATATAAAATCACCGGAAAAACCAGATCCTTTATAACTAGTTGTAGTTGCAGGAGCAGGAACTTTAGTTTTCCCATAACCAATACCCATTCCTACAAAAGCACCACATGTTATATTACAAGAATTCATCCTATCCAGTAAATAATAACGGCCGCCTATCAATAAGTCAATCAGATAATAGTCCTGCTTTATACCAACTGAAGTGTTTGACGCTTCTCCTTGATTGGCACCGATGTATTCAATTCTAGGTCCAATTACAATTCTTGGCGCTGTTTCATACAAATACTCGCCGGCAACAGCAAAACCATTTTTAACTTTTTTAACCTTACCTGCCTGTCCTGCGGTGGTACTTAGGTCACTGTTAACCTTACTCATACCAACTGTCGAATATCCACCCCAAATATTGATAGTTGATTTTCTTCCCGAAGTATCGATACTTTGAGCCAAAATCAATCTGCTTATAAAAATTGTGAAAACCATTACTGTAATAAATGACTTAACCATGTAATGACTCCTTTAATTTATACTTTAAAAATGCATTAATTTGAATTTATGCAATATTATAAACTATAAAAGATTAAAATAACGTTAGAAATATGTTAAAAAATTTTAATTCCTTGAAAGTTGACTGAAATTGTTTGTGTTCGGTCGGTACGTAGTTCCCTGCCCGACTATCAAAAGAACTATGAAGGTCAGGCGGGCGACCTCCCGCGCATAAAAAATAACTTGGTTTTCTTGTAAAAATTGGTATAATTTAAATCTTATGATACAAATATTAAATATTAAAAAAACATTCGGTGATCAGTTACTTTATGATAATATAACCTTTAATATCAACAGCAAGGAAAAAATAGGGCTGGTGGGAAGAAACGGACACGGTAAGACCACGCTCTTTCATATGATTCTAGGAAATATCCAGCCAGATGAAGGTACAATTTCAATTCCCAAAGGATACAGAATCGGATACCTTGAACAACATATTAATTTTACTCAAGACACAGTCCTTCAAGAAGGTTGTCTTGGTTTAAGTGAAGATGATAAATATGATACATGGAAAGTTGAAAAAATTCTTTCCGGCTTAGGTTTTTCAAAAGAAGATATGCAAAAACCATGTTCAATTTTTTCAGGAGGATACCAGATAAGATTGAATCTTGCAAAAGTTCTTGTTTCCGAACCCGAAATGCTTCTTCTTGACGAACCAAACAACTACCTTGATATTGTTGCATCAAGATGGCTGATAAGTTTTCTTAAATCCTGGCAGGGTGAATTAATGCTTATTACCCATGACAGAGCATTTATGGACAGTGTCACAACACATACCATTGCAATACACAGGGCAAAAATAAGAAAAGTAAAAGGTAATACTGAAAAACTCTATAACCAGCTGGCTGTTGAAGAAGAAGTTTATGAAAAAACACGTTTGAACGAAGAAACTAAACGGGCACAACTTGAATTATTCATTGCCAGGTTTAAAGCAAAATCTACGATGGCAAGCCAGGCACAGTCTAAAATAAAACTTCTCGAAAAAATGACTGAGAAAAAACAGCTTGAAAAAATAGAAACACTTGATTTTTCCTTTAAGTCAATTCCTTTCCACGCCACACAAATGATGAATACATCTGGAATTACTTTTTCATATACCGGGCAAGAACCTTATCTGATAAATGATATTTCAGTAAATATCGGAAAAAAGGAAAGGATATTTGTTATAGGGAAAAATGGTAAAGGAAAATCAACTTTTCTAAAGATTTTAGCCAATGAACTTACGCCGCTTTCTGGTAATATTAAAACACATCCGAGCTTAACAATAGGATATTTCGGCCAACCCAATATGCTAAGATTGAATTCTGGAAATACCGTATTGGATGAAATTATGTCTGCTTCCCCATCATGTTCCCTGCAGATAGCAAGAAATATTGCAGGAACATTGATGTTTAAGGAAGATAATGCGTTAAAAAAAATATCCGTTATTTCCGGCGGCGAAAAAAGCAGGGTATTACTTGCAAAAATATTAGTTACACCATGCCAGCTCCTGATGCTGGATGAACCAACTAATCATCTTGATATGGATTCCTGCGAGGCACTAATGGAAGCTATAGATGAATTTGGCGGTTCTGTTATTATGGTTACGCACGATGAGATGTTCTTAAAACGACTGGCAAAAAGATTAATAATATTTGACAAAGATAAAGTAAGACTTTACGAAGGCGGTTATCAGGACTTTCTTGATAATGTCGGCTGGAAAGATGAATATAATTCTGATGAAGAAAAACCTAGACTATTCTTAAATAAACCATCAGATAATAAAAAAGAATTGGAAAAACTCAAAAAGGAAAAAATAAAAGAACGTGATAATATACTCAAACCTCTGAGCAAGGAAATAAATGAAATCGAAAAAACAATTTTAACTCTGGAAAACGAATTGAAAATTAACAATGATATTTTAGTTAAAGCTTCCATGGAGAGCGATATTAAACAAATTACCGATACTTCAAAAAGAAACAGTCACCTTAAACATGAAATAAAATTGCTTTTTGATAAATTGGTAAAAATAAGTTCGGAATATGAAACCCGCCAGAAAGAATTCGAAAATAATATTACTAATCCTGAATCATCAGTAAATTGACAAAATACATTCTACAGCCTTTATAGCATCTGCAGCCGAACTTGTTATTCCGCCTGTATAGCCCGAACCTTCACCTATCGGGTACAAATTCTTTATATTTACTGATTCATATTTTTCACTGCGCTTAATTCTTACTGGGCATGAAGTTCTTGTCTCCGGAGCAAGCAAAACGGCATGCTCTGAAACAAATAAAGGATAATCCACTTTCCATTTATTAAACGCTATTAAAAGCATCTCACTTACAAATTCCGGAAATATTTCATTCATATTAATAGGGACAGCGCCCATTTTAAATGAATTTTTATTTAAGTTTCCGGAAATCTTCCCGCGTAAAAAATCCGTCAAATTCTGAGCAGGAACTTGCCACTTACCTATGTTTGAAGTAAATGCTTTCCGCTCGATATCTTTTTGAAACTCAATACCGGCTAACGGATTTATGGAGTTATAATCATTTGCATGACAGGTTACAACAATTGCTGAATTCGAAAACTCTGATGATCTTTCCGAGTAACTCATACCGTTTACAACCAGCATACCATTTTCAGACGAAGCATTTATTACTTCACCTCCGGGACACATGCAGAATGTATATACACCCCTTCCTATTTTTCTATCAGTATAAGTAAAAGAATAATTAGCTGCCCCGATGCCGGTGAAGTCTTTGTATTTTTTGCCATATCTTATAAGATTAATAATTTCTGCAGGATGTTCTATCCTCACTCCTACAGCAATTGGTTTCTGCTCAATAATAATATTTTTTTTGTGAATCATCTCAAATGTATCACGTGCAGAATGACCCACGGCTAATAAAACAATTGGAGAATGGTATTCCTTCTCCCCGTTTATTACAACACCAACTACTTTACCGTTCGATATAATCATATCCGTCATTTTTGAATTGTAATATATCTCGCCACCCCTTTCAAGAATATAGTTCCTAATATTCCTAACAATTCCGCACAAAACATCTGTCCCTAAATGAGGTTTATTAGCATATCCTATTTCTTCAGGGGCACCAAATTTAATAAAAGTATCTAGCACCTTGTTAATACATTCTGTATTCTTTATTCTGGAAAACAGTTTTCCATCAGAATATGAACCTGCACCGCCTTCACCGAACTGTATATTTGATTCAGGATCTAGCACCCTTTCTTTTATAAATTTCTGAACATCAATATTGCGATCCTCTATCTTTTTACCTCTTTCAAATATTAACGGCTTAATTCCGTAATCAATAAGTTCAAGAGCTGCGAACATACCTGCAGGACCAAATCCTACTATTATAGGACTCTCTTTGATATTTTTCGGTTTCTTAGCTGCTTTTATTGTTTCGAAGTACACTGGGAAGTTTTCCTTATTGTCGAAGTTATCAGAAATACTTACAACCATTGAAATTTCGTAATAGAATTGTTTTTTATTGCGTGCATCTAATGACTTGTTAAGTATTTTACCGAATTTTATATTTTCTTCGCTGATTTTTAGTTTTTCTGAAACAGCTTTTATGTATTCATCTATCCCGTCTTTTTCAACAGGTATCCGCAAATTGTTTATTATTAAATCCAAAATATTACCTCTCTTATATCTAACATTAAACTATATTATCATAATACTATTATTTTTTATAATTTTCAATCCACACTCGCCTAAAAGTGAATGTCAGCCGGTCGTTGTTTTGCGGGCAAAAATAAAAAAAAGCCACCGTTTATAGTCGATGGCTTGTTTTTTTCTTTATTTTTCCCAACCAAAATTTATTTTTTCTCTACTTTTTCAATCTTCTCAGTTATTACATAAATATCTCGCTTATTGCTGATAGCAAGATAATGATACATCGTAGGACTGTCCCATATTATCTTTGCATTGCTGACAAACATATTATACTCACTGCCTTTTTGCTCGTCTAAAACTATAAAATACTGGTTATAAAATCCTGCAATATAACTTATATGAATACTGTCCGGACTAAAAGAGATTGAGTCTTCTTTAATAAATTCATACGCTTTGCCGGGCTTTTTATTAACCACAACACACCAACCGCTAAATCCCTTAGCAATATATGCCAGACGTTTGCTATCCGGACTAAATTTCAAAGAATTACTCTTGATATCTTCATATTGTCCCTGCGGGCTGCCGTTAAGCACAACCATCCATTTACCATACAGATTTGCAATATAAGCAAGGTGATTACCATTCGGGCTGAAAATAATTGAGTCTATTTTGATATCATCATAAGGGAAATCATTTTTATTGTTCCAGTAAATATGCGGTCTTCCCTGAGAACGAACAATATATGCTACATGCATGTTGTCTGTACTTATAGTAATATCTTGCATGCCTGCACTTATTGCAATTGACTGGTCCAGTGAACCTATAATATTCTCTTTTTCCCGAATCAAGCGAACTTCTGCAGTTTCTGCATACATTAACGACGAGACAAACATCATAACTAAAATTATTTTTTTCATTTTAAATTTATCCCAAAACTGCCGATGTCAAAATACTCATTCTTATCCTAATATTTCTTTCAGATCGCTGTCAGGATTTACTATCGGCTTGATACTAAACTTTTCAACAAGAACTTTTAAGACCCCGGGCGAAATAAAAGCAGGAAGTGTCGGACCCAATCTAATGTTTTTTATACCAAGTGACAACAGTGTAAGTAATATACATACAGCTTTTTGTTCATACCATGAAAGTATCAATGATAACGGCAAATCATTTACTGAGCATTTAAACGCACTAGCTAATGAGGAAGCAATCTTTATTGCCGAATAAGCATCATTACACTGGCCGCAGTCCAATAAACGCGGAAACTCGCCTATTGTACCAAAGTCCAAACTATTAAACCTAAACTTCCCGCAGGCAAGTGTCAATATAATACAATCTTTCGGAACCTTTTTGGCAAACTCAGTATAATAATTTCTACCGAGCTCTGCCCCATCGCAGCCGCCGATAAGAAAGAAATGCCGTATTTGTTTATTCTTTACTGCATCAATGATTTTGTCAGCCAAACTCAATACAGTATGATGCGCGAATCCCACAAGTATTTCTTTTCCCGGCGTATCTTTTTTAAATCCATCCGAATCTTTAGCTTTCTTTATAAGTTTACCGAAATCTTTTTTACCGTCTTTCGCATCTATATGTGCAACTCCTTCCCATGCCACTAAACCCGTTGTAAATATCCTATCCTTGTAAGAAGCTCGCGGTTCCTGAATGCAATTCGTAGTCATAAGAATTACCGCAGGAATATCGTTAAATTCTTTTTGCTGGTTCTGCCATGCAGTCCCGAAATGACCAGCAAGATGTTTGTGTTTTTTAAGCCCAGGATATCCGTGGGCGGGAAGCATTTCGCCATGTGTATAAATATTTATGCCTGAATCTTTCGACTGTTCGAGAAGCTGTTTTAAGTCATCCAGATCGTGACCTGAAACTATAATTGCCGGACCTTTTTTAATACCTAAAGAAACTTTGGTAGGCACCGGGTGTCCGAAAGTTTCGGTATGAACCGTATCAAGTATTTCCATGCAAGTTAAATTTACCTTGCCGAATTCCATAATGAGATTAGTCAAATCATCTGCTGTTAAACTATCATCTGCCAAAGCCGACAATCCTTTGTAAAAGAAAAAATTTACGTCCTCGCTCTCCTTACCTAAAATAACAGCATGATCGGCATAAGCGGCCATACCTTTAAGCCCATACAGCAGTATTTCGCGTAAACTCAATATATCTTTGTCCAACTTAGGGTCTGCCATTATCCCAAAGGCTCTACCCTGTTCAACAAGGTCTTTTAAAGTATCGGCGGGGTTCCATTTTGCCACTTCAAAAAGTCTACCCTGAAAATCTTTACCATTTTTTTCCTTATACTCGGCTAAAAATAAATTTTTTATTTTCTCCTTAATCTTATACGATTTGTGAATAATATCTACCAACTTTGATGAATCAAAATTAACATTTGTTACCGTACTAAATAACCCTTCTATTACACACAAATCCGTATCCCTATCTTTTATACCTAATTCTCTGGCTAACTTTCCATAAACAGCAATTCCTTTCAAAACGTGTATCAACAAATCCTGTAATGCCGCCGTATCTTCTTTTTTTCCGCAAACACCTCTTGTTACGCATGCCTCTCTTTTAACGGCCTGCTCGCACTGCCTGCAAAACATACTCATAGTTTCCTCCTTTTCTCACCAGATTTTTTTGATAACTGTGCAATTGTTACTGCTTTTAATCTATTCACCACATACCGCTCAATATTTTTAACCTCTTTTCTTAATGGACAAGTTTTAATATTAGCACAAATTTTTTTCTTAAAAAAACATTTATTCAGATTCACTTCTCCTTGAAATATTCTGACCAGGTCAATGAGTGAAATTTTATCGGCAGGACGAACAAGAAGAAATCCCCCCTTGACGCCCTTGACAGATTTAAGAATTCGTTTGATTTGCAAAATATGCAGTATCTTTCGTAAATAGTGCCTAGATATATTAAATTCTGAATTTAATAGTGATGTGGAAACCAACCTATTGCTATTCTTCTCAATATACAAAATAGCCCTTACCGCACAATCCGTATCTTTGTTTATCAGCTTCATATTTATATGTTACTTATTTTGTAACATATGTCAAGCAAAAAATATATTTTATTAATTTTTAATTCTGCTAGTGTAGAAATGTGCGAGTTTGAAACAATTCGCCGATGAAGAAGTACAGGCATTTCATTGTTTTTTCAGCTAACAAAATAAAAACCGACAATTATTGTCGGCTTGTTGTATAATATTATTTTTTAATAATCTTTTATATTATTAGAAGAACTTATAAAAATCAAAAATAAATTACCAAGATGTGATAGAATCGCCCTTGCTGTCCAGATCTGCAACCGCTATATACAGTCTACCAGTCTCTGAACCACAATACCACCACTTTCCTCTATGTCCGCCACCCAAGCTAAATGATGCAAGTGCTTCCGCAGTTAAACTGGAAAAATAAACAGTGCTATCAGTATCATTGAGATTCTCAATACCAAGCTTTACTGATGGCATCTTATCCATAAATTTTGTTAAAAATGGACCATTTGTGTTGTTTAAAGTAACGCTAGTTGCACCCTGAGACCCTTCAATATTTGCCAAACCATCAACAGTTGCAACAGGATAAGTCCCATCGGTTGACCCGTAATAAATCGAGAGTGCCGAACGAAGCGCACCAAGGGAACCTTTTGTTGAACCCTCTTTTGACTTTTTTATCAGTGCAGCAAATTTAGGAATTGCGAGTGCCGCTAAAATACCCATAATAGCGACCACAATCATAAGTTCAATAAGGGTAAAACCTTTTTTTATTTTCATTTGTATTTTTTAATTTTGAATTGTATCGTAATTTTTAATACTTAAAAAATCAGAAGCAATAAAATCATGATTTGAACCTAAAATTTTGATATTAACTTAATCTTATACAAAACTATTATACTTATTTTTTTTCTTTTTCAAGCTAATGTATGAGCTGCATATATATGTTAATGGTTCTTATTCAAAAAAATATTTTTTCTGTAAAATCTGTTAAAATGGGAATTTGTAACCGGTAATATTCAGTTCCTTCTGTAGGGCTATTATTTCCTTTTGTAGTTCTTCATTAATAGGAATACCCTGAGTTTTACGTTCCTGCCAGACAAGATATTCTTTTTCACCTGCGGTGTAAATTCTGTCACTGCCGGGCGCTTTTTTAGATGCGCGAAGTGAACGCAGAATATCTCCTGCAGTTTTTTTGAATTTATCAAGTTCGGTAAATGCGGATATGTCTATCACAATAAAGAAATGTCCAAGATTGATAGGAACTTTTCTTCCGTTTTCCACGCCTAGAAGCATTTTCAAAAATGCTCCCTGCTGTAAAGCAGCCGATAATATTTCCACTACGGTACAATAACCGTAACCTTTGTAGCCAGCACCTTCTTCGCCTTTGCCACCGAGTGGAGTAAGAGCTGCAGTTCCTTTTGTCAGACCTTCAAGCACCTTTTTCGCATCTGTTTCAGTATTGCCATTTTGATCTATTACCCAGCCGGCAGGCAATGTTTTACCTTCTCTTGCATACAATTCTATCTTTCCACGCTGGCTCAAAGAAGTTGCGCAGTCAAGTATAAACGGAAATTGCTCGTCTGTTGGTATACCGAATGTCAGCGGATTCGTGCCAAGCATATTCTCTATGCCGAATGTCGGCGCAACCGACGGGCGTGCATTAGTACCTGTAACACCTATCATTCCCGCTTCAACAGCCATAGCTGCATAATAACCTGCTATGCCATAATGCGTGGAGTTTCTAACCGCAGTCATGCCCATACCGTATTTTTTTGCTTTTTCAATTGCTATCAACATTGACTTCTTCGCTATAACATGGCCCATGCCATTGTGCCCATCTATAACCGCTGTTGTTGGACCTTCACAAAGTATTTCGAATTCTGTTACAGCATTTTGAATTCCTGCGCGGATGCGGTCAATATAAATGCTTTTGAGGCGGGATATCCCGTGCGAATCTATACCGCATTTGTCGGCAGTTATAAGCACATCTGCGCAAATCTTTGCGTCGCCTTCCGGTACACCGACTTTTACAAAAACATCAATCATAAATTTTTCCATCATGTCAAACGGCACATACCTGGATTCATTATTCATAAAATATTCCCCTCTTCACTTTAAAAGAATTATCAAAAAGTATTACCGGAACCATTTCGTTATATCTTTTCTTTATTTTACATGACAAGAAATTTCAGCAATCCATAGACAAGAAAAGCAGTCCAGATAAGAGCTTTTAAAAATCCTAAAACACCCATCCAGAATCCTACGGCATTTGAAATAAAGTAAACTGCAGCTCCAATTAAACCTAGCCCGTAAACCGCATTTTCTGAATGATTATTACAACCATCATGTCTTTTTTCTTCGTTCATTTTCCACCTCATTTAAAAATTATCTTGAAATTTACTCTTAAAATATAAATATATACTACATCTTTTTTATACGATTTTCAACTAAGAAAAAACCACTGATTTATTTCAGTGGTAAAAATGTTTTGGTGGTCAAGGAGCGGTCAAGGCAAGCCTTGATTGTGTTCCCCAAAAAGCGGGGACATGTCCCCCAAACTATATATTTAATTACTGTTTTTAATTAAATTTTAAAGTTGGCCTTTTGCCAAATACTTCTGCTATTCTTTCTATAAGTCCAATTGTCACATTTTGGTTTCCCTGCTCTATTCTAGAAATAACCTGTTGTGTCGTGTGTAATTTTTTTGCAAGTTCTTTTTGTGTAAGATGCTGTTTTTGCCTTTCATTAGCAATCTGTACCGCAACTCTGACAAAAAAATCTTCTTTATCAAATTCTTTTTTGAATTCTGGATTTTTCAATTCCTCTCTTATATGTTGTTTTAATGTTTTATATTTATTCATTGTTTCCCTCCCTGATTATAAAATCATTCATACAGATTATTGCTTTATTAATTTCTGAATTATCTGTTTGTTTATATTTTAAAAAAATCCATTTGTTACAACAATAATATTGTTTTTCCAAAAAAAGTAAAGTAATCGTATTTCCAGTCTGCCATGCGATATTCTTAATTCTCTTATTTTATCTCTTAAAGTATCCGCATAAGGTCTGGGCAAATTCGAACCTTGTTCTTCTAACAGTTCCAACCACTTCAATACCTTTGCTCTTACCTTCAATTGTAAAGAACAAATAAATTTCTCAACCTGCGAATCCCCTCTTTTATTTGAGTAGTAAATTATTTGATACATATTATCCAACATGAATATACATCATATATGATGTATTTGTCAAGTTCTTTTTTGTTTTTTTTGTTTATTGTCTATTTTATTTGAGATTAGAATATCTCAGTAAGGCATGTATATTGTACATCAATAGAAAAAATTCAGGCGGTCCCGCAGTGGCGGGATTGCAAGTTGATGGCGGTAGTCCGCCACAGGCGGATTTCGCTTCGCTCAATATTCTCGTTCGTCTCCTGTTACATCACAGTAAATTAAAAAACCCAAGCGAGGTTTTCTTAATTTACTCTCCAAACTGAACCTGCCTTATACCGGCAGGTAGGCGATATCAGCCTGTCCGCCAACGACTTAGTGGCGGAAACCTACTTTATGACAAACAACTGCATTTAATTGCAGATTTTAATTAAATATAGTTGCTCTATAGGGAATCAATATAAACTTATTTTTCTAAAGGCGACATAGTCATGATTTTTTTCGCAATATCAGGATATTTTGCAATAAACTTGAGTTCTTCAGTCACAAGAGGTTTCTGATTATGTATATTAGCAAATCTTACAAGCTCTAATACTTTTTTTGCTTCTTCATCATCCTTAAATGTAATTTCCGTTTTTTCATATACATTTCTAAATCCCTTAATACCCGAATATTCACCCACAGTTATTTGTCTTCCAGTTTCAATAATTTCAGGCTCACCCCTACCCAACTCTTCAAAATCATAAAGTTCGTAATTTCTTCTATCCTTTAAAGCACCATCTGCGTGAATTCCTGATTCATGTGCGAAGGCATTTGCCCCTACTCCCGGTTGATTTATTGGTATAGGCACCCCAAAAGCATATGAAGCATATTTGCTGACTTTCCATGCCATTTTTAAATTGATTCTATCGTCTAAAACGTATTTATCTTTTACTTCACTGCCATATTTAATGGCAAGAATTACAGATAATAAATCGGCATTGCCTGCTCTTTCACCCATACTGTTAATACATGTATTGATATAAACATCAACCCCTGCATCATTTGCTGCCATCGCACCTGCGATAGAATTCGCTACTACCATACCAATATCATTATGGCAGTGAATTTCAATTGGTATTTTTATCTTATCTGCAATTTGTTTTATTCGTTTGTATATTGTAAAAGGTGTGTCAAATCCTAATGTATCACAATATCTGAATCTATCCGCTCCTGCTTCTTTTGCTGCAGAAGCAAAACTGATTAAATAATCTATATCTGTTCTGGAAGCATCTTCTGCGTTTACTCCAATACTTTCAGCACCTAAATTACGCGCTGCTTTAACAGATTTTACCATTTCATGGATAATTGATTCCCTGTCTAGTTTCCCTTTGAATTTATTCATAATCATTTGATCTGATGTAGATATAGATAAATTTAAATGTTTTATTTCAGGACAATTTTTAAAAGTTAGTATAACATCACTTTCAGTAGCGCGTAACCATCCGCTTAATCTTATTGGAGATAAAACTCCGATTTTCGATAATTCCAGATTTGCATTTAAATAATTTATTTCATGATGAGTAAAAGGAAAACCAAATTCACTTTGGTATAAGCCCATTTCATTTAAATAAATATTTATTATAGTTTTCTGTAATTTTGAAAGACAAATTCTTGATGTTTGTACTCCGTCTCTGTTTGTAACATCAATAATATAAATTTTGTTTTTACTCATCGTTCTATCCTCCTGATAATTTTTTTATAAAGTCTTCCAATCTATTTAATCCTTCAATAATATTTTCCATTGATGTGGCATAGGATAGTCTGATATAATTCGTATCACCAAAGACAGATCCTGGTATAACGGCTATCCTTGCGTTTTCAAGTAATAACTCTGCCAATATAATAGAATCACTTATAACTTTTTCATTAAAGCTTTTGCCCATTAATTTTGATATATTCACAAATACATAAAAAGCACCTTGAGGTTTCAGACAGGATAATTCTTCCATTGAATTAATTCTGTCGACTATGTAGTTCCTTCTTTCTAAGAATGCATTAATCATCTTTTTAAGATCTTCTTGTGGCCCTTCTAATGCCTCAAGAGCTGCTTTTTGTGAAATCGAGGTGGGATTAGAAGTAGAATGGTCTTGAAGATTGCTCATTGCCTGTATGATTTCTTTTGGACCTGCCACATATCCTATTCTCCATCCAGTCATTGAATATGATTTTGATACACCATTCACAACCATAGTTAGTTTCTTTATGTCTTCTCCAAAAGAAGCAATACTAA
This sequence comes from Elusimicrobia bacterium RIFOXYD2_FULL_34_15, assembly GCA_001800605.1. Lineage (GTDB taxonomy): Bacteria > Elusimicrobiota > UBA8919 > UBA8919 > UBA8919 > UBA9627. The sequence goes on along the minus strand of MGVS01000042.1, from coordinate 4,584 downwards.
TATGTTTATTCTCATCATAGATTAATTTTTCATATATTTCATCAGAGATGCAATATATATTTGTTTCCGTGATGACATCTGCAAGAAGTTTAAGTTCTTTTTCATCATAAATCATTCCGGTCGGATTGGAAGGGGAATTAAGAATGACTAATTTTGTTTTGGAAGTAATCGATTTTTTCAGTTGTTCCATATTAATTTTGAAATTATTTTCCTGGCTGGTCTTAAGAAAAATCGGTGTCCCGCCGACAAGTCTTACCATTTCCGGATAACTTACCCAGTAGGGACTGGGTATTATCACTTCATCTCCTTCATTGCATAAAGCAAGTATGATATTGAATATGGAATGTTTTGCTCCGCATGAGACAAGAATTTGATCGGATGAATAAGAAAGGCCATTGTCTTCTTTGAATTTTTTGCATATTGCATCTTTCAATTCCTTTATACCTGAGGTAGGTGTATATTTTGTAAAACCACTATCTATTGATTTTTTCGCTATTTCTTTAATATTTACCGGTGTGTCAAAATCAGGTTCACCAGCACCAAATCCAATCACATCTATTCCTTCTTGTTTCATCTTGTTTGCCTTGGCTGTAATTCCTAAAGTAGGTGAGGAACTTATAATACTTACTCTTTTTGATAAAACCATTGTTTAATTTCTCCTCTCATTTATTGCTTCTTTGTCGTGCAATTAAAACCGAAGCACTATCTAAAAATGCTGCTTTATACATTTTCATATCCTTTGACTAAATCTAAATTGGTTTTAACCACTTTTTGAGAAAAGTCCTCTAATTCTTTAGTTGCATTTTTTAAATTTTTAATTTTATTCCTGGAATCAATAACTACTCCGTTAGGTACTAACTTTTTAGAAGGAATTCTTACTCCTTCCACTATTGCTAAATGTTTAACAATCACTTCATTACCTAAGTTAGCTTTAAAAATAACTGCACCAAATCCAATGAAACATCTCTTACCTATTTTACAAGGTCCGTGCACAATACAGCCATGAGCAAGGGAAGTGCTTTCGCTAATCTTTACTGTTGTGGATTCTAAAGTATGAATTATTACTCTATCCTGAACATTACAATTATCTTTTATTATTATTGAACTTCCCGGCTCATCTGCTCTGATTACGGCGAGAGGTCCAACAAATACATTTTTACCAATTATCACTTTTCCAATGACAGTAGCATCTACATCGATATATGAGGTTCTGTGAATTATCGGAATATCTCCCTTGGGATTTTTTCTAATCATTTTTTAAATATTTTGAAAACATAAAACTGATGTTCAAGACAATTACACTATAGTTTCTTGTTTAAAGTAAATACTCCAACACGTTCATTATTCTTTATATCGACACTGGAATAAATATCAATTACTTCAGCATTGGTTGTGTTTATAATGATTTTTTCTAAAATAGGTTTAACCTTTTCAAATATATTGTTTTTCAATTCACTTACTAATTTCACACCTTCCTGTTTTCCAATTATCTGTCTTTCCGCAGGAGTTAAAATATTCTTGATTCTAATTATTATATTATCTTCTATTATTTGAACAATAATATTGTCAGAATATTCTCCCAGTTGGGTTCTTAAAATTTTAGATATCTCTTGACTTATTTTATATTCAATATCTTGTTTTGATTTGGTATTCATTTTTATATTTTTAACTACCACCCAATCCACTTCCCCTATCACCGAATTTAATATAATTTTCAAACTCTTCAAGTGATTACTCATTTATTTCTTTAGCAAGCTTTTTATTTTCATCAATAATTTCGTTAGGAATATACCGTCCAAACTGGCTAAGAAATTTTTCCACTCCACTAATTTCTTCACTCCAGTCATCTAATTTGACCTCAAGTAATTTTTGCAATCTTTCCTTCGGAACATCTAATCCCTCAAGACATATATCACCTAAATATGGAATCAATCCTATTGGTGTTTCTTTTGCCTGAACCTTATTATTCACTCTATCTATTATCCACTTTAATACGCGAATATTATCTCCAAAACCAGGCCAAATGAATTTTCCCTCTTCATCAGTTCTAAACCAATTTACGGAAAATATTTTAGGAGGATTTGATAATTTTTTCCCTATGTTAAGCCAGTGTTGAAAATATTTACCCATGTTATATCCACAGAACGGAAGCATTGCCATTGGATCACGCCTTACCCCTGCTTTAAGCCCTGTAGCAGCTGCTGTCGTTTCTGAACCCATACTTGCAGCTAAATATACGCCGTGCTGCCAATCAAACGACTCAACAACAAGCGGTATAAGTTGATTTCTCCTTCCACCAACTATGATAGCTGAAATAGGCACACCTTTTGGGTTATCATATTCTTTTGAAAGCATATCGCAATTATATATTGAAGCGGTAAATCTGGCGTTTGGATGAGCTGCTTTATTACCGGAAGAACTATCCCATTTTTTGCCCTGCCAGTCAATCATATTTTTGGGGACTTCGCCGTCCAACCCTTCCCACCATGGTTCGTTAGTATCTGTATTTATCGCTGTATTTGTAAATAATGTCGGATAAAATCTATTGTTCTTTAAAGTTCTTATCATGTTAGGGTTAGTTTTTAAAGAAGTTCCGGAGGCAACTCCAAAAAAACCTTGTTCGGGATTTATTGCCCAAAGCCTGCCGTCCGGCCCTATATTCATCCATGCTATATCATCTCCAATGGTCCATATTTTATAACCGGGCAAGGCTGCCTGCATCATTGCAAGGTTGGTTTTACCGCATGCACTTGGTAAAGCAGCTGCTATATATGTTATGTTCCCTTTTGGGTCTTCAATACCCATAATAACCATGTGCTCAGCAAGCCAGTCTTCTTTTAAACCTTGCCAGGAAGCTATTCTTAGTGAGAAGCATTTTTTACCAAGTAAAGCATTTCCACCATATCCCGAACCTATACTCCACACAAAGTTTTCGTCCGGGAAATGCATAATAAACCGTTTATCCGGATCAAAATCTCCGACCGAATGAAGACCCTTCACAAAATTTTCACTGTTTCCTATTTTCTCAATTACAGTCTTGCTCATCCTGGTCATAATTCTCATACTTACAGCAACATAAGATACATCTGTAAGCTGAACACAGGCTTTTGCATATGGCGAGTTAGGATGCCCCATCATATATGGAAGTACATACATTGTTTTCCCGTGCATACATCCGTCAGATAACTTTGTCATCTTTGCTTTTGCTTCATCCGGATGCATCCAATTATTGTTAGGTCCAGCGGTTTCTTTATCCGGGTGGCATACAAATGTCAAATGCTCTGTTCTGGCAACATCAGTTGGATGGCTCCTGTGAAAATATGCATTTGGCCAGTTTTTCTGATTTAACTGAGTGAATATCGGGGTATCACCAATTTTTTCTTCTTTCATACCGATTTCAATAAGTCCTCTTGCCTCTTCTTCCGAGCCATCACACCAGTAAATCTTATCTGGCTCTGTCAGTTTTGCCTGTTCTTCAACCCACTTTTCAAGTGCAGTAGACATATTAAAATCCTCCTTGTTAAAATAAAAAAACCAACATCATCTTCCGCTTTCTTTTAAAGAAAACATGAAAACTTAATGTTGGTTTACCAGGCAACAACCTAAATTTAAGATCCCTGCCCAATCTCCCCTACTTCGACTTTATTATATTAAAAAATAATTACAAGTCAAGAATAATTTTTATTTTTTAAATGTGTCTTCATAATTTCTGTCTAAAGTAAAAATAATAATTCTTTCACCTGTTTTTGTACTAACATCTGAGTGTAAACTTTTTAATTGGCAGTTTGTAATGTTCGAAATAATGCTTTCTAATAATATTCTTGCACCTTCTAGTAGCGAAACACGTATCTTTTTAATTAAATCTGCCCCCTCTTTAGTTTTTGCTAATTGCTCTTCCGCTAGCGTAAGGACTCCACTTAATCTGACAAAAACCATATCTTTTATTATATATGTTTTTGTTTCGTTGGGACCCCTACCCATGTATTCTTTTTCAAATTTTATTATCGCTTCGCTTATCTGAGATTCTATTTGGCCTTTAGTTACTTTTTCCATATGGACTGCTCCAGCAGATTTCGCACAATATCTCCCTGCCTTTTGTCACTTTAATTATTTTGATTATACTATTTTTTTCTTAATTTTTCAACCAATAAAAAAAACCACCGATTTATCATCGGTGATTTATTGATTTCTCGTTGATAAAAATAGTTCACTCAGGCGGTAGGTACCCTTCGCTAAAGCTACGGAGTACCAGGGATTCGAGTTCAATTCCTGTTACGTCAGAGTTTTTTGCGGGAGATTCATCCCCTGCAAAAAACTCAGGCGGTAGGATGTTCGGTCACGCATAAAATTTCTGACGAAATTTTTGCTCGACCCCGCCTCGCGGTTTTTGCCTTCCCTTCGGGAAACAAAAACATCGCTCCGGCATTCGAATCCTAACGCAAGCCAAGCAGTTGGCTTGCTCCGCTATAAATAAACAGCCCAAGGCCACCCCTTTTGGGGTTGTCTTGGGCTATACTCAGGCGGTAGGATTCGAACCTACAACCCTCCGGTTAACAGCCGGATGCTCCACCGTTGAGCTACGCC
>MGVS01000041.1 GCA_001800605.1 Elusimicrobia bacterium RIFOXYD2_FULL_34_15 | reverse complement strand
TTTTTATACTAAAATCTTATCCAAAAAAAATGGGTAATGTCGTGTAGGAAATATGCCTTGACAAAATCTAGGAATTTCTTTATAATCATGAGTGCGGTTGCCCAACCGATTTTCGCTATCTGGTGAATTTGTGGGCGATTGAAGTAAGCTGTGCATAAATCTAAGGAGTTTTAATTTTATGGATAGTAAAAAAATTAAAAATATTATTATTATAGTCTTGTTGGCATTTATATTTTATAATGTTTGGGATTTTATATCGACGGATAAAATGCAGAATTATATAGATAGAAATTCGGATAAGTCATGGGCACCTAATGTACAGTATTATTTAGGTGGAATTTATCTGACAATATATACCTCAACATATGATAAGGCAGAAGTATGCTATAGACGGATGGATGAAAGATATCCAAAATCCGAATATACACCGGAATCATTATATCAATTAGGAGCAATTTACGAACTGACAAAAAGGTTTGGATTGGCGAAAGAAGCATATAAGAAGATAATAGATCAGTATCCTAGTTATGAAAAAATTAAAAAAGTACAGAATCGTTTTTGGATACTTACAAATAATTAATATGAAAAAATTAATTTTATCGACCTGTATTTTATTTTGTTTATTATTTAGTAGTTTATTTTGCCAATATTACTTACAGACGGGTGTTTTTAAAGATAAAGAATCCGCAACAAGTTTTCGGATATACCTCGCAAGCCGTGATTACCCGACTATTTTAGATTTTTCTGATAATTACAGGGTTATGGTAGGTCCTTATGATCAGAAAGAAAAAGCAGAATTTGTTGTTTCAAAACTATTGTCGGAAGATAATATATCAGCAAATCTTATGGATGAGATTGCTTTAAATAAGGTAAATACGGACGAATTAGAGGGTATAGAGATTTCCGAAGAAGTTGTCAGTGAATTGGTAAATTTTGCTTTTGAATTTTTGGGAGTTAAATATAAGTATGGCGGTATGGATCCTGAAAAAGGAATTGATTGTTCGTATTTTGTACAGACGGTTTATAAATCGCTCGGTACAGTTTTACCAAGAACTTCACGGTTGCAATTCAAAATTGGTAAAAAGATAAATAAAGATGATCTTATGCCAGGCGATCTTGTATTTTTCAAAAAATACTTAAATGGTTCAAGAATAAATCACGTAGGTATGTATATTGGTAATGATGAGTTTATACATGCTTCTTATGGTGCCAAAAAGGTAACTATAAGTTCTTTAAATGAGACTTATTTTAAAAAGAGATTTATGGGAGCACGCCGGCCATTATAAAATAAGCATCCATTATATTTTGTAAGAAGGGTAAAAGTCTTAAATTGACTTTTTTTTATTTCTGTTGTAATAAGAGCGTTACCGCTCTTGATTATACAGATTTCTAAAGGCGATTATTTACCCGCCAACGTTTTAGTGGTGGGCGGAGATTAACGACAAATCTTAATCTGTGTAATCTCTGTTTTAATCAGTGTAATCAGTAATTGTTGCCTGCCTGCCGAAGCCTTGGCGTAGGCATGGGTTTTCAAACAATTACATAAATTTTATGCCTAATGAACTGGAATCCTGGCTTATATTAAACCAAGTACTACCTGTTGGTCCTGTAAAATTTAAAAAACTTTTGGATTTTTTTGGCACTGCAGAAAAAGTTTTATCGCTAACAGACAAGGATTTAATGCAGGTTGAAGGTATTGACGATAAAACAGCCAAGGCAATTACTAGCTGGAGAAATATTGATATTCAAAAAGATATAGAAGAAGCAGGGAAAAACGGAGTAAAAATTATTACGTCCTTTATGGACGAATATCCGCAGACATTAAAAACTATTTATGATTATCCGCCGGTACTCTATGTAAAAGGAAAATTAGATAAAAGAGATTCGGTTGCGATTGCAATTGTCGGAACAAGAATGATAACCTCATACGGCAAAAGTGTCTGTGAATATATAACAAAAGAGCTTGCCGAAGCAGGTGTAACAGTTGTCAGCGGTTTAGCGAGAGGCGTGGATTCAGTAGCACACAAGGTTGCAATCGAAGAAAAAGGCAGAACTGTTGCGGTTCTTGGTAATGGTCTATCGAATCATTATCCTCCTGAAAACAGGAAACTTGAGGATAAAATAGTAGAAAACGGTGCCCTTATTTCCGAATTTCCGATGCATGCCAGGCCTGATAAAATGAATTTTCCAAGACGTAATCGTCTAATAAGCGGACTTTCGTTAGGAGTTGTTGTTATTGAGGCAGATGAGAAAAGCGGTGCTTTGATTACTGCAAAATTTGCTGTTGAGCAAGGAAAAGATGTTTTTGCTGTACCCGGCAATATTTTTTCTAAATTTTCAAAGGGGCCGCATAAACTGCTTAAAAACGGCGCGAAACTTGTTGAAACGGTTGATGATATAATAAGCGAAATAAACCTTCTCAAAAATTTTGTTAAGAACACACAAAAAAACATAAGAATATTAAAAGAAAATAGAGATTTAAATGAAGAATCAAAATTAGTTTTAGAGTCAATAGGCTGCGAACCGGTACATATTGATTTATTATCAGACAAAACTAAAATACAAATTGAAAAATTATCAGTTATTCTTCTTGGTCTTGTAATGAACGGTTTCATCTCAGAACTGCATGCTAAAAATTACGTAAGAAAATATAATTAAGACATCCTAAAAAAGAAAAGGATGTCTGATTACACAGATTGAAAGGCAGATTACACACCTGCCTGCCGGCAGGCAGGGATTTTCTTAAAGGTTTAGATTTTAATCGGTGTAATCGAAGTTAGAAATCGGTGTAATCGTTTTATTAAAGGAACTCTATGAAAAATCCGTTAGTAATTGTTGAGTCACCGACTAAAGCAAAGATGATAACTAATTTTCTGAAAAAGAAGTTTAAAGTTATCGCATCTAAGGGCCATATTTTTGATTTACCACAGAAACACCTTGGAGTCAGTGTAAAAGATAATTTTAAGCCATCTTACAAAATTCTTCCGGGAAAGGAATCTATTATGGAAGAACTAAAATCAGCAATCAAATCGGCTTCTGATATTTATGTTGCAACTGACTATGACAGAGAAGGCGAAGCGATCGGATGGCATATAGTTGAAAATGCGAAAATCGATCCGAAAAGAGTTAAACGGATTGTGTTTCATGAAATTACTCAGGCAGCAATAGAGGAATCAATAAAAAACCCAAGAACAATAGACATGAATCTTGTTGATGCCCAGCAGTCAAGAAGGATTTTAGACCGCTTAGTCGGTTATCAAATAAGTCCGCTTTTGGGAAAAAACGTAAGGAAAGGGCTTTCGGCAGGAAGGGTTCAGTCGGTATCACTTCGTTTGATTGTCGAGAGAGAAAATGAAATTAAAGCTTTTAAGCCACAGGAATATTGGACAATATCATCATTGCTTGAAAAAAATCAGGAAAAGTTCAATGCAGAGTTAGTTTCCAAAAACGATAAAAAATATCAGTCAACGATAAGTTGTGAATTGTTTGCAGAAAAGTATAACATAAAAATAACTTCCATTGAAACCGAAAAAGACGCACAAACGATTATTGATGATATTAATGGCAGTGAATTTATTGTGTCATCCGTAGACAGAAGCGAGCGTGTTAGAAATCCTCTTCCGCCGTTTATGACGTCAACTTTACAAAGAGAAGCAATAAACAAACTTAGCTTTAACTCTGCGAGAACGATGTCTATTGCACAGAAACTGTACGAAAACGGATTTATAACATATATGAGAACGGATTCGCTTGATGTTGCATCGGTTGCGCAAAAGCAGGCAAAGGATTATATATTAAAGAATTTTGGCAAAGAATATTTACCGCCGAAAACAAGATTTTACAAGACAAAGAGTAAATCTGCGCAGGAAGCGCATGAAGCGATACGGCCGACGGATATTTCCAAGAATCCGGAATCACTTGATCTTGAAAAAGATGAACAGAAACTTTATAAATTAATATGGCTAAGATTCATTGCAAGTCAGATGTCGTCTGCTATAATAAATACCATTGCAGTCGATGTAAAAGTAAAGGATTATGTTTTCCACTCAACCGGTTCTTCTATTAAATTTGATGGGTATTTGAAAGTATATCCTGAGGATTTAAAAGATACAATGCTTCCGGATTTAACAGTTGGCGAGAAATTAAAAAAAGAAGAACTTGTTCCAAAACAGCATTTTACAGAACCACCGCCGAGATATACGGAAGCTTCACTAATTAAGACGCTTGAAGAACGCGGAATTGGAAGACCTTCAACATATGCACCTACGGTCTCAACCTTAAGGGTGCGCGGATATGTAGTTATAGAGAAAATGAAACTGATCCCGCAGGAAGTTAGTTTTACCGTTATAGATATTTTGAAAAAATATTTTCCGGAGATTTTGGATTTAAATTTTACTGCCGAAATGGAAGAAAAACTTGATAGAATCGCAGAGGGAAAAATCGAATGGGTGAAAATGCTGTCGGAATTTTATATACCTTTTTCCAAGACTCTTGAGAAAGCAAAGGCAAATATGGAGAGTGTTAAAAAAATTATCGAGACAGATGAAAAATGCGTAAAATGCGGTTCTATGATGGTAATACGTGATGGAAGATTCGGAAAGTTTATGGCATGTTCAAATTTTCCAAAGTGCAAGAATACAATGTCTTTAGATAAAGAAGGACACAAAATAGAGCTTGAGGTAACAAATGAAAAGTGTCCCAAATGCGGTCTATCTATGGTTGTAAGGTCGGGGCGCAGGGGAAAGTTTTTGGCTTGCAGCGGTTATCCGAAATGCAAAAGTACAAAAAATATAGATGCGGGAAATCAGGATGGAAAACAAACAGAACAAAGTGCAGGATGAAAATATAGAAAATTATATAAAGTTTTTGAAAATTCAGAAGAATATTTCCAATAATACCGAGTTGGCATATAGAAGAGATATTAAGCAGTTTTATAATTTTTTATTAAATAAAAAAATAAATGTTAAAGATGTTGATAAATATATATTGCGTGATTATTTTGTAAATATTTTAAATTTATCAAAAAAGAAAACAACTATAATAAGGAAAATTGTTGCATTGAGAGGTTTTTATAAATTTCTTGTAAAATGCAAGATTTTAAAAACTTCGCCGATGGATTTGATTTCAGCGCCTAAAAAAGAAAGTCACCTGCCTGATTTTCTATCTATTGAAGAAACAAAACTATTATTATCAGCTCCCGATGCTTCCAATCTTTTAGGATTGAGGGATAAGGCGATTCTAGAGTTATTTTATTCTTCGGGGATACGTATTTCAGAACTTACAGGGCTTGATAGGGAAAATGTTGATTTTTTTTCCGGCATTGTAAAGGTAATGGGAAAAGGCTCAAAACAGCGTTTAGTTCCTGTCGGTGATACCGCGCTTGATGCGATTAGAAAATATATTAAAATGAGAAAAGATAGTTTTTCGGCACTTTTTATTGATTATCGTTTAAAAAGATTATCTGCGAGGTGGATACAAAAAATGATTCATAACTATTTGAAAAAAATCGGGATATTAAAAAAAATAACTCCGCATTCTTTAAGGCATACTTTTGCTACACATCTTCTGGATGCCGGATGTGATATAAGAAGCGTTCAGGAAATGTTGGGCCATAAAAATATAGCAACAACGCAGATATATACGCATGTAACAGCAACAAAGATGAAAAAGATTTACGATAAGGTTCATCCGCGGGCATAAAATGAGAGATAGTGTTAGAATTGTTATGGAAGAAACAGGTTGTGATGAAGGGCAGGCAGTCCTTGCCCTGGAATCATGCAATTATGTTATTTCAAAATCGATTTCGAAAATATTTGATTTATTAAAGGATATTATTGTAGTAAAAAGCAAGTTTTATACTTTTGGAAATCATCTTTACGGAATGATATCTATTATAGTTGACATAAACCACAACAGGCATTTGAGAACGAAAGCATTGGTCACATATAATCCGACTACCTATGAAATTGATTTGTCCCAGAATTGGTATGAATATGAAAAAAGACTTTACACCGCAAGATTGATTTCAGGAAGTATTCCGGATGTGTCGCTGGATATCGAATCTAAAGTTGTTACTGAGATTCTTGATGAATATAAACAAAGTTTTTTTTCAGCGGTTAAAGAAAAGAATATTATGGAAATCGCGGATATTATGGAAGATATCCTCAGGGAACCGCTGAGAACACATGCAGTAAATTTCGAAATCTTATTAGAAGAACTAAATCTTTCACAATTTAAAAAAATATCAGACAGGAATTTACCTCAGCAGATGGAACTTGAATTCAATGAATACAATTTAAATTTTACAGAACCGTTAACGATTGACGTGATTCCTATTTCCGGAAATAGTCCTTCAATTAAAGCTAAGGCGCTTTTACCCGGAGACGAAATTCATGTTTTGATAAATGATGGCAGGGATATTGCACAATATTTAAGCGGTCTTTTAGGCGGACGGGATGTTTATAGGCCGGTTGCAATACCATCTAAAATTCAAGAGATAATAAAATCAAAGAATAGACTGGTAATAATTGTCCGGTTAGCTGCAGGCGTAATTGGAAGAGCAATTGTAAATGAAAATGAAGAGATAAAAATATTATATTTAGTAAGAAGAAAAATATTTGTAAATCGTTTGCTTTTAAGATTTTACTTGCTTTTTTCAAAATTTTTTGAGATAATAAAACAATAAACTAAAAGACAATTTAAAATTAAAAATTAAAAATGAAAAATTTATGGATGATTTAATAAAAGTATCTAATAAAAAATAACCTAAATTTTTAATTTAACATTTTGCATTTTTAATTGATTTCTATGGAGGTTGAAAATGAGTAGTGTATCAATGAAGAGTTTGCTCGAAGCAGGAGTTCACTTCGGGCATCAGAAAAGTCAGTGGAATCCTAAAATGTCAAAATTTATTTTTGGACACCGTAACAAAGTTCACATCATCGACCTTGCAAAAACAGTAAAAGAATTAAAAAAAGCCTGTAAGTTCGTAAGAGATGTTGCGGCTGGCGGTGGTTCTATCCTTTTTGTAGGAACAAAACATCAATCACAGGAAATCGTTAAAAACGAAGCGATAAGATCCGGAGCGCATTATGTGGTATCAAGATGGCTGGGCGGTACTCTTACAAATTTCGATACTATCAGAAAAAACGTTGCCAGATTAAATGAAATTGAAAAGATGAAAAGTGACGGTATTTTTGATAAATTACCAAAAAAAGAAATATCAAAATTGACGAAGGAATGGAAGAAATTGGATTTGACACTTATTGGTATAAAAAACATGCAAAATCTACCTAGTGCAATTTTTATCGTAGATCCTGTAAATGAAAAAACTGCGGTTGATGAATCGCGTCGTTTAAAAATTCCAATAGTTGCAATTTGTGATACCAACAGCGATCCTGACGTAGTTGATTATTGTATACCCGGTAATGATGACGCAATAAAATCAATAAACTTATTGGTTAGCGTTATTGCTGATGCAGTTTTGGAAGGGAAGGCAGCTATAAAAACTGAGGGTACCCAGATTTCGGTAGAGGAAAAATATTCATCTGATGAACAGATACCAATGACAGAAGCTGCTGAAAATAAAGAAGTTGTTGTAAGTCAGGAAAATGTACCTGAGAAACAATAGATTTAGTAGATAGTGTAAGAAAGTTGATAGTTAATAGTTCATAGGTAAGACTTAAATAATAAACCACAATTTTTTCCGCCACTAAGTCGTAGGTGGATCCGCTAAATTCGCCAGCTGGCGAATCAGTAGCGGAAATTTCTAATTTTTAATTGGATAAAAGGAGTAAGAAAATGACCGAAGTAAAAATAACCAGTGAGATGGTTTCGAGATTAAGAGAAAAAACTAGCTGTGGAATGATGGATTGTAAACAAGCACTAACTGAAACTAACGGTGATGAAGAAAAAGCTATAGCAAAATTGAGGGAAAAAGGGATAGCTTCTGCTCAGAAAAAAGCAACAAGAACAACAAAGGAAGGTTTGATTTTTTCTTATCTTCATCCCGGAAACAAATTGGGAGTGCTGTTAGAATTGAACTGTGAAACGGATTTTGTTGCAAAAACAGAAGATTTCCAAAATCTCGGTAAAGAAATTGCAATGCAAATAGCAGCAGCTTGTCCTTCTGTTGTATGCAAGGAAGAAGTATCTAGCGTTGAATTAGAAAAAGAAAAGGAAATATTAAAAGCTCAAGCGTTAAAAGAAGGCAAACCTGAAAAAATTCTTGATAAAATAATTACAGGCAGGCTGGATAAATTTTACGAGAGAATATGTCTTGTGGAACAATTGTATATAAGGGATGCTTCGGGAAAGAAAAAAGTAAGAGATCTAATAACCGATGTAGTTGCAAAATTAGGTGAAAATATATCTATAAAAAGATTTGCGAGATTTAAAGTTGGCGAAGAATAAGCCCCGCTAGAAGAGTTATAGAGTTTAAGATTCTAACGCTAAAACGCAATGAACGCAAGAAACTCTATAATTTTCTCTCAAATTCCTCTAATATTACTAAAAATGGAATATAAAAGAATTGTATTAAAACTTTCCGGTGAGTCGCTGGGTAAAGATGGCGATGGCATAGATTTTTCTTCTATTGAACAGATAATTAATGAGATAAAACCGGTTTATAAAAAAGGTATTTCTATAGGTATTGTCACCGGCGGCGGTAATATCTGGAGAGGTGCCGTTGACGGTACACAAATAGATAGAACGGCGGCAGATTATGTCGGTATACTGGCTACTTTAGTTAACGGAATGGTTTTAGGCGAAGGTTTTAAAGCTAGAGGGATTCCCGCGATAGTATTCTCTCCATTCAAAGTAAATAATTTTATAGAACAATTTACTCAGGAAAAGATTAAAAATGCCTGGAAAAACAAAAACATTGTTATAATGACGGGTGGTACAGGCCGTCCGCATTTCACAACAGATACAGCAAGTGCAATATTTGCGGTAGAATCAAAAGCGGATGCTATCTTTAAGGCAACGACGGTAAGCGGTGTCTATGACGATGATCCTAATAAAAATCCGGATGCAAAACTCTTAAAGAAAGTATCATTTGATGAAGTGATAAATAAAAATTTAAAAGTTATGGATATGGCGGCATTTTCGTTATGCCGTCAACATAAAATTAAAATAGTGGTTTTTGATTTCAATAAAAAAGGAAATATTTTCAAAGCAGTTTCAGGAGAGTCGGTCGGTTCCTTAATACATAACTAAATAGTGTGATAGTGCGTCCGCCAGCTGGCGGAGTGCGATGATGAGATAGAATTGGATTCTTAATTAATAATTTAACATATTCCATCGCACAATCCCGCTGTCGCGCAATTTTACACATTTGGAGGTAAATATGAGTAACCAAATTGTTTTGCAGGCAGAAGAAAGAATGAAGAAAACAATGGAGCATTTAAAATCGGAATTTATGACATTAAAAACCGGACGTGCTACTCCAGCAATATTAGATACTGTAAAAGTAAGATATTACGACTCAGATTTACCGGTAAATCAATTAGCAAGCATTTCTATCCCGGAACCGCGGCTTATAGTTGTAACGCCATGGGAAAAAGGTGCGCTGTCTGAAATTGAAAAAGCAATACTTAAAGCGGATATAGGTATAACACCTCAAAATGACGGTAAAGTAATACGGCTTCCGGTGCCTTCTTTAACAGAAGAAAGAAGAAAAGATATTATTAAAACGGCAAAAAAACTTACTGAAGATCATAAAGTAGAGGTAAGAAATGAAAGAAGGGATGTTCTTGAGCTGATTAAGAAAAGTTTTAGCGACAAAAAAATTACAGAAGATGATAAATTTAAATTACAGGATGATTTGCAAAAAACGACAGAATCTTATATAAAAAAATTAGACGAAATACTGCTTCAAAAAGAAAAAGATATTATGACGGTGTAATAAAGGCAAGTTAAAATAAAAAGTAAAAATTAAAATAAAGACTTAATTTTAACTTGAATGTATTTTAACTTTTGATTTATACTTTTAACTTGATTCTATGGATATTCCAAAGCATATAGCAATAATAATGGATGGCAACGGTCGCTGGGCGGTAAAAAGAAGCTTGTCCAGGATCGCTGGTCATAAAGAAGGTATAAAAACAGTTGAAGAAATCATAAAAGCTTCTAATGAGATTGGCATAACCGTTTTAACGTTGTATGCATTCTCAACTGAAAATTGGGCGAGACCGTTAGCAGAAGTAAAGGGATTGTTTAGTTTATTGAAGTTTTTTTTAAGAAAAAAAATTAAAGAATTTCAGAAAAACAACATAAAATTAAAAACTATAGGTAATATTTCAAAATTACCTGCTGATGTCGTAAAAGAGATAAAATCTGCAATCAAAATTACTTCTGAAAATACAGGTTTGATAGTAAATATTGCTTTAAATTATGGCGGACGGCAGGAAATTATAGAAGCAATTAATAAAATTTTAGAATCTGGAATTAAAAATATTGACGAAAAAAACTTTGAAAAATATATCTACACTGCAGGACTCCCTGATCCGGATTTAATTATAAGAACTTCCGGTGAATATAGGATTTCAAATTTTTTAATGTGGCAATCGGCATATTCAGAGTTTTACACGACAAATATCCTTTGGCCGGATTTCAAAAAGAAAGATCTATTAGATGCGATTTCAGAATATAATAGACGAAACAGAAGATTTGGCGGTTTAGAACATGTTAAATAGATTTTTAATTTCTTTAATTTTAATTCCGGTTGTTTTTGTTGCTGTTTATTTGGGATTTATTCCTTTTCTTGTATTTATATGCGGAGTTTGCTTTATTTCTGCATATGAGTTTTGGGCACTAGTTTCTAAAATGGGTTTTTCTCCGCGTAAATTATTCGGTAATATAGTTATATTGCTAATTGTTGTTTCAATATTTTTTAATGGTTCAAAAATAGCTTCTACAGTTTCAAATGAAGCGACAGCTTTAATTTTTACCGTTTCTATTTTGCTTCTTTTCATTTATGAAGTGATAAAATTTGATATTCGTACTGCATTACCTTCCCTGGCTGTGACTTGTTTAGGCATTATTTATGTCGGCTGGCTGCCCGGCCATTTTATATTGATTCGCGATATAATGCCGGATGGTTTTAAATACACTATTGTTTTACTTGCAACAGTCTGGATTGCGGATTCCGCGGCGTATTTTATAGGCTCCACATACGGTACGCATCTCCTTTCACCGGTTAGTCCTAAGAAAACTGTGGAAGGTTCCATTGCTTCAATAATATTTTCAATATTAACTATTCTTATAGTAAAAATATTTTTTATAAAAGCTTTAAGAAATTCAGATGTTTTCTTCCTTGGAATTCTAACGAGTGTTTCCGCGCAGTACGGTGATTTAGCGGAATCGTTAATTAAACGTTCTGCCGGAGTGAAAGATTCTTCAAAGCTAATGAAAAACCACGGTGGTTTGTTAGATAAACTCGATAGTTTTATTTTTGCTGCTCCGATGTTTTATTATTATATAAAGTTTTTTGTGCTCTAAATATGAAAATTTCAGTTCTTGGTTCCACAGGTTCAATTGGTACTTCCGCCCTTGATGTAATTTCAAATCTCAAAAATTATACTGTTGTAGGACTTTCAGCCAATAATAATAAAACACTTCTTAACAAACAAATCAATAAATTTAAACCTAAATATGTTGCGGTAGGCAGCAGCGAATTAAAAGATATTTCACTAATTAAAGAAGCCGATTTGGTTTTAATTGCCGTAGTAGGTTTTGCAGGACTAATACCTTTAATAAATGCAATTAAACTTAAGAAAAGAATTGCACTTGCAAATAAGGAAGCGCTTGTAATTGCCGGTGATTTGATCAATAAATTAATAAGAAAATATCCGGCAGAGATTATTCCTGTTGATAGCGAACATTCGGCAATATTTCAGTGCATAAACGGCAACAATCCTGAGGAAATATCAAAAATAATACTGACAGCATCAGGCGGACCGTTTAGAAATTATCCGTATAAAAAACTTTCAAAAGTTTGTGTAAATGACGTATTAAAACATCCTACCTGGAAAATGGGCAAAAAGATTACAGTCGATTCAGCTACTATGATAAACAAAGGTTTTGAGGTAATAGAAGCACATTATTTATTCGGTGTTCCTTATGATAAAATAGAAGTGGTAATTCATCCGCAATCCATAGTACATAGCGGTGTTGAATTTACCGATGGATCAATAATAGCACAATTAGGAAGAACCGACATGCGGTTGCCTATACAGTACGCGCTTACTTATCCGGAAAGGGTGCAATCTACTGTAAAGAAATTGAATCTAACAGAAGTCGGAAAACTGGAATTCTTTAAATTGTCAGCAAAGAATTTTCCCTGTTTTGAACTTGCAATGTCTGCTGCAAAAATTTCCGGAAGTATGTTGACTGTGCTGAATGCAGCTAATGAAGTTGCAGTTATGAAATTTTTGGATAATAAAATAAGCTTTATAAAAATTCCAAAATTAATTGAAAAAGCGATGAAGAAACACAAGGTAATAAAAAATCCGGATTTGGAAGATATAATAGAAGTAGATTCTGAAACAAGAAAATACGTTGAGGAAATCGCTCGTTAGCAGGTAGATATTTAAATATTGAATATAAAAAAAAGTTTTAGTAATAAATGTTGAAATTAAACCTTAATTTTTAATTTCTATGGCCCGCCACTTCCGCCACTAAGTCGTAGGCGGACAAGAAAGCGATGGCGAGGCCTTCGACCCACGATAGTGGGTCTCGGGAGATATAATGATATTATTAGGTATTGTAGCTGTTGCTGTGATGTTCGGTTTTGTTATAATGATTCATGAATTTGGCCATTTTATTGTTGCTAAAAAACAGAAAGTTAAAGTTCTAAGTTTTTCTTTTGGTTTTGGTCCTGAGTTAATAGGCTGGACTAAGGGTGAAACGAGATATTCAATCAGGCCTATACCTTTCGGCGGATTTGTCAAAATGGCGGGTGAGGAAATCGATGAACATAAAGGCGAACCTGACGAATATTTTTCTAAAAAATGGTACCAAAGAATTGCAATAGTTGCAGCAGGACCGGTAATGAATTATCTGTCAGGTTTCCTTCTTTTTTTATTTGTTATAGGTTTTTGGGGTATACAATATCAACGACCTGTAGTAAAAATGATAGAAAAGAACTCGCCTGCTTTTATTGCGGGTTTAAAATCCGGTGATGAAATTATTGCTATTGATAATAATAAAATTCAGGATGCCCAGATAGTTTCTAAAGCAGTAAAAGATTCGGGGGGCAAAGAACTGTTATTTTCAATAAAAAGAAATGATAAAATTATAGATATTAAAATAACGCCGAAATATGACGAGCGGATGAAATATTCGAGAATCGGTATTGCTTATGATACGTCATCAGAACCAATCGTAGTAAAAGTAAGTTTTAAAAAAGCGATAAAAGAATCTTTTGATAATATTGTATTTTGGACGGTAACACCGCTAAAATATTTATATATGAAACTGACGCTTTTCGAGGCGCCTTCCGAAGTTTCAGGGCCTATTGGGATTATGCAGGCAGCGTATTTTGCGGCAAAACTCGGTATAAAAACATTTCTTACTTTTATTGCAATTGTGTCGGTTGCATTAGGAATGTTTAATTTATTTCCGATTCCTATAGTTGACGGCGGGCATATAATGTTTTATTTAATTGAAGGAATTTCAGGAAAACCTATAAACAAAAAAGCAATGCAATTGGCTAATTCAATAGGTTTTGCTCTTTTATTGACGCTTGCACTTTATGCCACATATCAGGATATATTAAGAACAAAAGACGGTTTCTGGAAAAAAGTCGAACAAAGTAAATAGAGAAACGATTACACAGATTATTAAAGGCAGATTACATAGATTAAGACATAAATTATATGTATTATTTGTAGGTGATTGGTTGATGATGCAATATATTCAGGTAATAGCGTTAGTTATGGTTGTTCTAGTTTATTTTGCCAATAAACAATGGGACAAGGAAAAACAAAAAGAAGATTGTATTGAAAAAGTTGTAGGGGAATATTGCAGATTACACAATAGTGGTTTTAGTACAGGTGTCCATGCTTTAATTCAAAGTGGCATGGGTTTATTAAAAAGTAATGAGGAAATGCAAGAAGTAGTTTCTAGAATTGAAAAAAGAGGAATAACAAAAATCAGGATATATTTAAAGGACTTTGGAAAAGACATGACAACATTTTTTAATCACATTAAAGAAAATAAAATAGAATTAAAAGATATGAATGTAGAAAAAATTTGTAAAGAAATATATAGATAATAATTTTATGAAGATGTTAACGTAATATTTGTGATTTAATATCAAATAAAAAATAAAAGGAAATAGGGGACGTTGTTAGATAATTAGATATTGACAAGAAAATGAGAACAAGAAAAGTAAAAATTGGAAATATATTTATTGGTGGAGGGGAGCCGGTTCGTATTCAGTCAATGACAAAGACGAAAACGGCTGACTGGAAATCCACCGTCAATCAGATAAAAAAACTGCAGGCCTGCGGCTGCGAAATTATACGCGTGGCTGTGCCGGATATGGATTCGGCAAAAGTTCTTTCAAAGATTAAAAAAAATATTAAAATTCCTTTGGTTGCCGATATTCATTTCGATTGGCGTTTAGCTGTAGAAGCGATAAAACAGGGTGTAGATAAAATAAGAATTAATCCGGGCAATATCGGTTCACGTGAAAATGTGGAAAAAATTGTAATTGAAGCAAAAAAAAGAAAGGTTGCTATCCGCGTGGGTGTAAATGCGGGTTCTTTGAAAATTTTAAAAAAATCAGATGGTTGGTTTAAAATGTCACAAGAAAAACGTGCCAACCAAATGATAAACGAGTTATTGGAAAATATTAAAATTATCGAAGATATGAATTTTTCAGATATAGTTGTATCATTAAAAGCTAACGATGTTCCGACCACAGTTCTGGCTAATCAGATATTTTCGAAAAAGAAAAATTATCCTATTCACCTCGGTATTACTGAAGCGGGAACTGAATTTTCCGGGGTTATAAAATCTACTTCAGCTTTTGGAATATTACTGAATCAGGGTATAGGTGACACAATCCGTGTTTCTTTGACCGCTTCGCCGGAAGAGGAAGTTAGGTCCGGCTGGGAAATATTAAAAGCACTTGAATTACGGAAAAGAGGGATTGAAATTATTTCCTGTCCTACTTGCGGCAGGTGTGAAACAGATTTAATAAAAATTGTCAATAAATTAGAACAAAAACTTTTAACTTTTAACTTTTTACCTTTAACTTCGCAACTTAAAGTTGCCGTCATGGGTTGTATTGTTAACGGTCCCGGTGAAGCAAAGGATGCAAATATAGGTATAGCAGGCGGAAAGGGGTTTGGTTTACTTTTTAAAAAAGGTAAAGTAATAAAAAAGATTCCCCAAACAAAATGGGTCTCAGAAATATTAAAGGAAATAAGTAATCAGCGTTAATCCGCGTAGTGTTCCGCGTGCATCAGTATATCATTTAGCGTAAATCTGCGTTGTAATCAGCGTATATCAGCGAGGTTTTTAATGTTTAGAAAAAAATTTAAAAATATTCATTTTGTAGGAATTGGCGGAAGCGGAATGTCCGGTATAGCAGAAGTGCTTTTGAATCTCGGATTCAACGTCAGTGGTTCTGATGTAAGGGAATCGGATGTTACCAAGCGGCTTTCAAAAATCGGCGCCAAAATAAAAATAGGACATTCAAAAGAGAATATAGAAAATTCTAAAATTGATGTTGTAGTTACGTCGACCGCAGTAACTAAAGACAACCCTGAAGTACTGGCAGCAATTTCGTACAAAATTCCTGTTATTCCCCGGGCAGAGATGCTTGCAGAATTGATGCGTTTAAAATATTCCATTGCAATTGCCGGCTGTCACGGTAAGACAACGACAACATCCATGGCATCTTTAATTTTGGCAAATGCAGGTTTTGATCCCACGGTTGTTATAGGCGGAAAGTTTAATAATTTTGGAACAGGAGCTAAATTGGGAAAAGGCGAATATCTTGTTGCCGAAGCAGACGAATCCGATGGTTCGTTTTTAAAACTTTTTCCGACTTTTGCAGTTGTAACAAATATTGACAATGACCATCTTGACCATTATGGCACTCTTGAAAATATAAAATTAGCATTTATCGAATTTATAAATAAAATTCCGTTTTACGGATGCGCAATATTATGCAACGATAATGAAAATTTAAAAAGCATTATTCCAATGATTACCAGAAAATATTATACGTACGGTTTTAATGGTACTGCGGATTTTAAAGCGGTGAACGTAAAACCGACTGATGTAGGGAGCAGGTTTGATGTTATGTTTCATGGCAAGAAATTGGGGAGCATCAAATTGAAAGTTCCCGGGAAACACAATGTGTTAAATGCACTTGCCAGTGTTATCTGCGGCTATGAACTTGAAATAAAGTTTCCAAAAATAAAAAGTGCATTACTGGAATTCAGCGGTGTAGGGCGACGTTTGGAAAAAAGAGGTAGTTATAAAGGCGTTGTTTTTATAGATGATTACGGCCATCATCCGACCGAGATCAAAGCTACACTTTCAGCAATAAGATCTATAAATCCTGATAAAAGAATATTTGTTTTATTTCAGCCGCATAGATATTCAAGAACACAACTTTTAAAAGATGAATTCGGGAAAGTATTCGGCGATGCGGATGTAATAAGAATTCTTGATATTTATGCAGCAAGTGAAAAGCCTATTCCTGGCATCTCATCACAAACTATTATTGATGTGATAAAACAAAATGTTAACGGTAAGGATTTGTCTAAGTTTAACAATGTCGAAAATACCGCCGGGGAAATAAAAGCCGGTGATGTTGTGGTAACTCTCGGGGCCGGTGATGTCTGGAAAAAATCTGATGAGATTTTGAAGATTCTAAATGAAAATAAACCTTTCTGAAATAAAAGATATAGTAAACGGAAAAATATTAAAAAATGAACTGATGAGTAGGCATACTACATTTCATATCGGAGGCCCGTGTGATTTGTATGTAGAAGTAAAAGACGCTGATGAATTGAGAAGTCTTGTGCAATATGTTAATAAAAAAAGGATCCCATATATAATCATAGGTGCCGGTTCCAATATTTTAGTAGGGGATAAAGGAATTAATGGTATAGTTATCAGATTGGTAAAAAATTTCTGTGATGTTAAATATGATATAAAAAATAAAATTGTTAGTGCCGGCGGCGGTTGTTCATTGCCAAATTTTATTAAACAATGTCTTGATAACGGATTAGGCGGAATGGAATTCCTTGCAGGAATTCCGGGCACAGTCGGCGGAGCTGTTGTGATGAATGCAGGCACAAAAGACGGAAATATGGCCTCGATAATAAAAACGGTCACATTAATGGATGAATACGGAGAATTAAAAGTATATAATAAAAATTCTTTGAAGTTTTCATACAGAAGTTCAAGTATTTCTAAAAATAGCATAGTAATCTCAACTGATTTTATGTTGAAAAAAATGGATAAAAGTAATATAATAAAAAAATTGGATATTTTAAAAAGAAATCGTGCACAAACACAGCCGATAGGCAATAAAAATGCTGGATGTGTTTTTAAAAATCCGGCCGGTGATTATGCATCCCGTCTTATAGATAAAGCGGGACTGAAAGGTGTTTCTGTCGGCGGTGCTGTTGTTTCTACAAAACACGCAAATTATATAAACAACATCGGGAATGCTTCGGCTGGCGATGTTTTGAAATTAATAAAAAAAATTCAAAATAAAGTTAAAGAAAAATTTAATAAAAAACTGGAATTAGAAATAAAAGTTATTTAAGAGCGTTAAAACGCTCTTGATTACACAGATTTTGAAAGACGATTACACAGATTAGGGCATGTTGTTAAATTCCCGAAATCGTTTTTTAAAATCACTGTAATCAGGTATTTATATGAAAATAAAAAAAGTCGGTGTTATATACGGCGGGAAATCTTCTGAAAGGGAGATTTCGCTTAAAACAGGAAAAGCTATCGCTGATGCCTTGGAAAAAGAAGGATATATAGTTAAATTATTAGATCCAGGTAAAAGAGATTTTGTTAAAGAACTTTTAGTATCAAAAATCGAATTTGCTTTTATTGCTTTGCATGGGCCTGGTGGCGAGGATGGTTCTATGCAGGGTTTTCTTGAAACTTTAGGTATTCCATATAATGGCTCCGGTATTTTAGCATCCGCATTGGCGATGAATAAAATATACTCAAAAAAAATGTTTGTATCAGCCGATATAAAAACACCGAAATGGTATGTTATTACTTCCCACTCAGCACTAACCACTAACCACTTACCACTTCCTGTAGTTATAAAACCTGTTAGACAAGGTTCAGCAATAGGTGTCAATATAGTTAGAAAAAAAAGTCAATTAATGAAAGCTATCAAAGAAGCATTAAAATATGATAATGAAGCAATTGTTGAAGAATATATAGAAGGAAAAGAAATAACGGTTGCAATACTGGGAGATAAAGCGCTGACGCCTATAGAAATTATTCCTAAGAACGAATTTTATGATTTTTATTCAAAATATTCATCCGGTGGTTCACAGCATATCATACCTGCGCGATTGACGAATGCAATTACCTAAAAAGTTAAGAAAATTGGATTAATGGCACATTACTCTCTTGGCTGTAACGCGGTATCACGCGTTGATATGATTGCAGATAGAAAAGGCAATATATATGTTCTGGAAGTAAATACTATTCCCGGTATGACAAGCACTTCACTACTTCCGGATGCAGCAAAATATGACGGCATATCATTTGGGAAATTATTAAATAAAATCATTAATTATTAGAAAAATGAAAAGATATAGAAGAAGAATAAGGCTAAAAACAAAGGTTGAAAAGAGCAGAAGATATAAAAATATAATTGTTTGGACAACATTGCTGCTGGCAGCAATGTTGTTTGTTAGTTTCATCGTCAACAAATCATCAAAATATCTGTTGACATCTCCGTTTTTTAATGTAAAATCAATAGAAGTAAAAGGTAATAATATTGTTGAAAAAAATTCTGTTATTGAATATTTAAATCTTTATAATAAAAATATTTTCCGGCCGAAATTCAAAAAAACAGAGATACAACTGAAGGAGAAGTTTTTAGCGATAAAAGATGTTTATGTTAAGCGCAGGATTCCTAACAAAATAGTTGTAGAAATTATAGAGCGGGTACCGCTTGCCGAATATAAGGTAGCAGAAAAAAGAGTTGGTATTGACGAATATCTGAAGTTGTTTGTCTTGCCGGACGATTATAGAATTTTACCGAAGATTTCTGAAAATATAAATACTGATTGCAAAACAGCTTGTTTAATGTTCTTGAAGAATGTTAATGCATTTTCAATATACAAAAAAATTAAAGCAGTTACATCTACGGCAAGCGATGATGTGACATTTTTCTTAGATGATAATTGTAAGGTTTGTATCGGTTTACCGGACAATATAGACAATAAGATAAATTATCTGGAACAGGTTTTTTCAGATATGGAGACAAAAGGGGAAAAAGCTGAATATATAAATATGCGTGATTTTTCTGATGAACATAAAGAAATAATAGTTAAAACAAAGAAAAGTATTTAATGGAGTGTTTTTATGGCAAGGGAAAGAATTATTGCGGGTCTTGATGTCGGTTCATCAAAAGTAACTTGTGTTATTGCAAGAAAAGACGATTCGGATTTACCGGAAATTATTAGCATTGCAACAGCACCATGTAAAGGGTTAAGACAAGGGACAGTTGTGAATAGAAGGGAAACAGAATCAGCGATTACGACTGCAGTTGACCAGGCAGAAGAAATGGCAAATGAAAAAATAGACAATGATGAGGTCGTGGTAAGTATAAAAGGTCAGCATGTGGAATCGTTAAATCATTCAAGTGCAATTGGGGTTACCAGAACAGACAAGGAAATTATAATTGATGATGTTTCACAGGTTATGTCTTCCGCAAGAGCTATCCGTCTTGGTAATGATAAAGAAATAATACATATTATTCCTCAGGAGTTTATCGTTGACGGACAGAAGGGTATAACTGACCCTGTAGGCCTTGAAGGTTCGCATTTGGAAGTTAATGTGCACATAGTTATCGGTTTAACATCTTCCATAAACAATTTGGGAAAATGTGTGAGTAATGCCGGTTTTGTTTGCAAAAACTTTGTATCAAGTATTCTTGCTTCCGGGGAGGTTATAGTATCACCGGAAGAAAAAAATATAGGTTGTGTATTAATTGATATGGGTGCCCAAACAACAGACATAGCAATTTATCTTGATGGTTCCAGTAAATGTATCAAAGAAATACCTCTTGGCGGAGACAGCATAACTATGGATTTAGCACGGGGGCTTGGTACTTCTTTCCATGTTGCACAGGATTTGAAGGAGAGGTATGGTTCAGCAATTAGTACACTTATTGACGGCAAAGAAGAAATTACATATATCTCTGTAGATGGCAGGACTCAAAAGAAAGTTACAAAAAGAACGATTTGTGATATCATAAGACCACGGTTAGAAGAAATTTTGTCATTTGTTAATGATGCAATAGACAAAACGCAGTATCGGGATGTGATATCGGCAGGTTCAATTATTACAGGCGGCGGCTGCCAGCTACTTGGGATGAAAGAAGCGAGTGAAGAAGTTCTGCAAATGCAGGCAAGAATAGGAATTCCTCAATATGTAAGAGGCTCAGCTAATGGAATAGGTAACCCTTCATTTGCAAGTGCGATAGGTCTGGTTAAGTATTCTTATATTTCAGATTTTGAAAAGTCAGGTAGATATACGACTAAAAAACCGGGAGTAGTTACAAAAATTAAAAAGATGTTTGAAGATATGATTTGAAAAATGATTACACAGATTAAAAGGCAGATTACACAGATTATTCAAAGGTTTAGGTTTAATCGGTGTAATCGGTTTAAAAAATCTGTGTAATCATAAATCAAGGAAGATTTATGAAATTTAAGATTATTGATGATTCTCAAACTGCACCTGCAAATATAAAAGTTATCGGAGTGGGCGGGGGCGGTAGTAATGCTGTTAACCTGATGGTAGTGTCTAACATAAAGGGTGTTCAGTTTATAGCAGCAAATACTGATTCTGATGCTCTTAAAAAATCTATAGCAGAGCATAAAATTCAACTGGGTCCAAGATTAACAAAAGGTCAGGGATCGGGCGCTAAACCGGAAATAGGTAAACAAGCCACGGAAGAAAGTGCTTCAACTATAGAACAGATGTTAACCGGCACAGATATGGTTTTTATCACTGCAGGCATGGGCGGTGGTACCGGAACCGGCGGAGCACCTGTTGTTGCAAAAATAGCTAAGGCATTAGGTATTTTGACGGTTGGTGTGGTAACAAAACCGTTTATGTGGGAAGGAAAGGTAAAAATGGCAATAGCTGAAGAAGGTATAAAAGAGCTTAAAGCCTATACCGATGCTCTAATTGAAATCCCCAATCAGCGGTTGTTCGCAATTATAGATGAAGAAACGCTTGCGACACAAACTTTTGAAAAAGCTAACGAGGTTTTAAAAAAAGCGGTTCAGTCAATATCCGATGTTATAACTTCACACGGTATGATAAATGTAGATTTTCAAGATGTGAAAACTATAATGTCAAATACCGGAGATGCACTGCTTGGTTTTGGCGAGGCATCCGGTGAAGATCGGGCTACGATTGCAACAAAAATGGCTATTACCAGTCCGTTATTAGAAGATGTAAGCATAGAAGGGGCGAAGGGTGTTTTGGTTAATGTAACCGGCAATAGCAAGGATTTAAAGATGTCAGAAATTGATACAGCAATGTCTATAATTCATGGTACCGTTTCACCGGAAGCACATTTAATTTATGGGCAAGTGTACGATGACGAACTGGATAATAAATTTAAGATTACTGTTATTGCAACTGGATTTTTAGGCGGAAAAAAATTAGTAAAACAAAAACGGGATGCATACATAGAGGAAAAAAAAATAAATAGTTTTGTGCCGGATAAAGAGAATTTAGAGATACCGGCGTATAAAAGAATAAAAGTGCGTAAACTAAGATAAGATTTTTCATGGAGAAGCAATGTAAAATGTAAAATTAAAAATGAAAAATGGATGAATAAAATCTTAATTTTGAATTTTAAATTTTTAATTGTTTTTAAAGGAGTATTTATGGAAGAACTTGATGTGTTACTAAGTAACATGATTTCAATGAAAGCGTCTGATTTACATGTGAGATCCGCAACGAATTCTGTGTACAGAATCGAAGGAAAAATTAAACAAATAGAAGGAAAAATATTTTCTTTGGAACAGGTTGAAAAAATGTCATATTCAATGATGAATGAAAAACAACGGGAAATGTTTACAAGAAGAGGAGAGTGCGATTTATCATATTCTATATATGGTGTTGGAAGATTTAGAGGAAATATTTACAGACAAAGGGGAAGTATAAACATTGCATTGAGGTTTGTACCTACTGAAATCCCGTCTTTCGAAGCACTTCACCTTCCGACTGTTATTAGAAAGATTGCGGATAACCAGCGTGGAATTGTGCTTGTTACGGGTACTACCGGTTGCGGTAAATCAACAACACTTGCTTCGATGATTGACTATATAAATTCGACCAGACCGGTACATATAATAACACTTGAAGATCCTATAGAATTTTTACATAAAGATAAACTTTCCGTAGTTTCTCAGAGAGAGCTAGGTATGGATACAACTTCATATCTGGAAGCATTAAAACACATTGTAAGGCAGGATCCTGATGTTATTTTGATAGGCGAGATGCGCGATACTGAAACAATGGCCGCAGCACTTACGGCAGCACAAACAGGACATCTTGTGTTGTCTACAATACATACTATAGATGCGATTCAGACTGTTACCAGAATTGTAGATATGTTTCCACCGCACCATCAGAACCAAATTAGATTGCAACTTTCCGATACTTTAAAAGGAGTGATTTCTCAGCGGCTTTTACAGAATGTTAAGGGTGGGATGATGCCTGCTTGTGAAGTTCTTGTGGTTACCGCGTTGGTTAGAAAATTTATAGAACAAAATACTATGAGCGAAATACTACAGGCGGTTAAACAAGGAGCTTATTATGGTATGCAGACATTCAACCAGGCGTTGTTAAATCTTTATAATGCAGGGAATGTATCTCTTGAGGATGCTTTAGCAGCCGCAACAAATCCGGAAGAACTAATGATGAATATACGGGGAATAACTACAGAAAGCGGACAATCAATTTAATTGTGTGGAATTTAAAAAACGGACTTTATATTGAAGAAAGGTTAGAGCAAAACGGCATTTTAAATTTTACTACCACTGTTTTGCATAATGATTTAAAAATACAGAAAAACCGAAAGGAATTTCTGAAAACACAATTCGGAATAAAGAATTTGATCTGTGCTACACAGACCCACAGTGATAATATAGAAATTGTTACTGAAAAAGATTTAAATAGAAAATTCTACGCGGTTGACGGTTTTATAACTAATAAGCAAAATATACCAATTGCAGTATTTACCGCAGATTGTTTGCCGGTATTTATATACGATAAAGTAAAAGATATAATTGGGATTGTTCACGCAGGCCGGATTGGGCTTGAAAAGCAGATAATAAAGAAATCAATCGGAATTTTGAAAGAAATATTTCATTCCAATTCCAAAGATATTTTAGTTGCAATAGGCCCGCACATAAAAAAATGTTGTTATGATGTTGATTTGGATAAGGCTGCAAAAAAACAAATTAACGGTTTAGGTATAAAAAATATCAGTATTGCAGATGTTTGCACTCACGAAAATAGTTTTTTTTCATACAGGCGAGATAAAACAGAAAAAAGAATGCTTTCTTTGATTATGATGGAGGAAAGATGATAGAAAAGATTAGAAAAAAAATAGATAATTTAGATAAGGGAATATTAGATCTTTTAAATGAAAGAATAAAATTGGCAATTGAGGTAGGAAGGATTAAGTCAAAAAATAACGAAACTATTTTTGCTCCGGTAAGGGAAAAAGAAGTAATATCAAATTTAACAAAAAAGAATACCGGCCCACTTCCCAACGAGTATTTATCGGATATTTTTCATGAAATATTGAACGTTTCCCGTACTATACAAAAGAAGATAAGGGTTTCGCATTTCGGGCCGGAAGCAAGTTTTACCCACCTTGCGTCAATAAAAATGTTTGGCAAACATGTGGATTTTATACCCGGGGAGTCAATAAAAGATGTTTTTATTGAGGTTGAAAAAGGAAGGACTGATTACGGGGTTGTACCAATAGAAAATTCTACGGAAGGTATTATTAATCACACACTGGATATGTTCATCGATTCCGATTTAAAAATTACTTCAGAGCTGTTTTTAGAGATATCTCATTATTTGTTGTCAAGAGAAACATCTCTTCAGAAAATAACAAAAGTTTATTCGCACCCGCAACCGATTGCGCAAACAAGGAATTGGTTGGAGAGAAATCTCAGGTTTGCCAAAATTGTAGAAGTTGCTTCTACACCCGAGGCTGCCCGTCTTGCAAAAATAGAAAAGAATTCAGCTGCAATTGCTTCAATTGTCGCAAGTGAAATATACGGGCTGAATATTCTTGCAAGAAATATCGAAGATAATAAAAATAACTATACAAGGTTTTTGGTTATCAGCAAGAGAAGCCCGTCTTCATCGGGCAATGATAAAACGTCGGTTATGTTTTCTGTTAAAGACCGTATCGGAGCGCTTCACGATATGCTGGTTCCATTTAAGAAATACAAGCTTAATCTTACAAAGATTGAATCCCGCCCAACTAAAAGAAAAGCATGGGAATATATTTTCTTTGTTGATTTCGTGGGACATATAGATAGTGCTAATGTTAAGAAAGCACTATCCGAACTTGAAAAAGGCTGTACAATGTTAAAAATACTAGGTTCATACCCTGTGGGGGAATAGAAATGAAAGATCTAGTTAGAAAAAATGTTTTAAATTTTCAATCATATATACCCGGCAAACCTATAGAAGATGTAAAAAGGGAATTTAAGCTGAAAGAAGTTATAAAACTTGCTTCCAATGAGAACCCATTAGGACCTTCAAAAAAAGCGGTTTCGGCAATTAAAAAGGTTTTGAATAATATTAATATTTATCCTGACGGGAACTGTTTTAAATTAAGGAAAAAAATAGCAAAAATATATGATGTTTTGGATAACCAAATTATTTTTGGGAATGGTACGGATGAAATAATAGAGTTAGTCGGAAAAACATTTTTAAATCCGGAAGATGAGATTGTTGCATCCAAGCATGCATTTATCAGATACAAAATGGCCGGAGATTTAATGGGATGCAAAGTTATAGAAGTTCCGATGAAGAATTATAAGCACGATTTGGAAGCTATGGCTAATGTTGTAACTAAAAATACAAAAGTCGTTTTTATTGCTAATCCTAATAATCCTACCGGAACATATAACAATGCGGATGAATTTGAAAAATATTTTTCGATTATTGCATCTAAAAATCCACAGGTTATAACTTTCATTGATGAAGCATATGCCGAATATGCGGACAAAAAAGACTATCCGCTTGGAATTGGCTACTTGAAAAAAGGCATGAATGTAATTTTTTCAAGAACATTCTCGAAGATATACGGGCTTGCCGGTCTAAGAATCGGATATGGTATAGGAACAACAGAAGTCATATCATTTATAGAACGAATAAGGCCGCCCTTTAATGTATCTTCAGTTGCTCAGGAAGGAGCCGGTGCTGCATTAGAAGATAAACAACATATTAATAAATCTAGAGCGATGGTTATAACACAAAAAAGATATTTATATAAGGAATTGCAAAAGATTGGATTAGAATATATTCCTTCTATTGCAAATTTTATTCTTATTAATGTAAAAAAGGACGGCAAAATTGTTTTTCAGGAACTGTTAAGCAGGGGTATTATTGTTAGGGCAATGGATGAATACGGTTTTAAAAATTTTATTAGGGTTACGATAGGAACTATAAAACAAAATATAAAATTTATCAGGGAGATTAAAGGAGTTTTATGATATTGACTTTGAAGCCAAACACACCAAAAAAAGATATAGATTTAATTTGTAGAAAAATCGAAGAATTAGGTTTTAAACCGCACTTATCTAAAGGTAAGGAAGTAATTGTAATAGGTGTGATTGGGCAGAATGCAATTCTGAAAAAAGACATATTTGAAGCAATGGATGCTGTTGCGTTTATAACACCAATATCCAAACCGTATAAATTAGTAAGCCGTGAGTTCAAGAAAGAAAATACTATTATTAAAATAGATAATCTAAAGATTGGCGGTAAAGAAATAATAGTAGCAGCCGGTCCTTGTTCTGTTGAAACAAAAGAGTTGCTTTTGGAAATCGCAGAAGATGCAAAAAAATCAGGTGCCAAAATGATAAGAGGAGGCGCTTTTAAACCGAGAACTTCTCCTTATGCGTTTCAGGGACTTGGAGAAGAAGGTTTAAAATATCTTGCCGAGGCGAGAAAAAAAACAGGGCTTCTTGTAATCACAGAAGTTATGAACGTAAAACAGGTTGGCATTGTAACAAAATATACCGACATCATTCAAATAGGTGCAAGGAACATGCAGAATTACGATTTGCTTAAAGAAGTCGGTAAAGCAAGAAAACCTGTTTTGCTTAAAAGGGGACTATCGGCAACAATTGAAGAATTTCTAATGTCAGCAGAATATATTTTATCTAACGGCAATTATGATGTTATATTATGTGAAAGAGGGATAAGAACTTTTGAGACGGCTACAAGATTTACGCTTGATTTAAATGCCGTGCCTGTTATAAAAAAACTTTCTCATTTACCGGTATTCGTAGATCCGTCACATGGTGTCGGTGTCCGCGAATATATACCTGCGATGAGCAAGGCATCGATTGCTTGCGGGGCAGACGGATTGTTGTTAGAAGTTCATCCTCATCCTGAAAAAGCGTTTTCTGACGGGCCACAGTCGTTATTACCAAAGCAGTTTGATGTTATGATGAAAGAACTAAGGTTGGTTGCGGAATCTGTCGGTAGGGGACTATGAAAGTAGCAATAGTTGGTGTTGGATTGATAGGCGGCTCAATAGGGTTGGCTTTAAAAAATTCAAAAATAAAAATAGACAGTATTATTGGCGTCGGCAGAAATGTTGAACGTTTAAAACTTGCAAAGAAACTTGGTGCGGTAGATGAATTTACTGTTGATATTGAAAATGGCGTAAAAGATGCCGATTTTGTATTTATTTGCCTGCCTGTTACTTTAATTGCTGATACTGTAAAAAAGATTTCTTTATTCTGTAAAAAAGAAGCAATTATTACAGATGTCGGTAGTGTTAAATCAGCTATAGTTAAAAAAATCGAAAAATATTTTACTTTTAAATCAATATTACAACCTGTTTTTGTAGGCGGCCATCCGATAGCCGGTTCAGAAAAAACCTCAGTTAAATTTGCGTCAAAAAATCTTTTTCAAAATGCCATGGTAGTATTAACACCAACCAAAAAAACAGATAAAAATGCGTTAAAAAAGATGAAATTTATATGGGAGAAAATGATGGCTAGCGTTAAAATAATGACACCGGAAGAACATGATAAAATAATATCATTTACAAGCCATTTGCCGCATGCTTTAGCTTTTTCTTTGGTAAATGCAGTCGATAATCTCGAATTTGCGGGCAGCGGTTTTAAAGATACGACCAGGATAGCGTCTTCAGATTTTAAGATGTGGGCTGATATTGTTTGGGAAAATAGAAAAAATGTTATGACTTCAATAAAAAGATTCAAAAAGGAATTATTGAAAATAGAAAAAGCAAAATCAAAATCTGAGATTTTAAAAATATTTAAAAAAGCAAAAGGCAAAAGGGATAAATTATGCCAAAAATAAGAGACGAAATACAAGTAGCTCCTGATAAATCCATATCGCATAGAGCGCTGATGATTTCTGCAATAGCGGAAGGTACATCCAGGATTAAGAATTTTCTAAATGCTGATGATTGTATTTCAACAATGAATTGCCTTAAAAAATTGGGCGTTGAAATTTCTAATAAAAAAGATGAAGTTATTGTCAAAGGTAACGGTTTGAAATTAAAAGAATCTAAAGAAATTTTGGATGCAGGTAATTCCGGAACCACGGTTCGGCTTCTTTCCGGTATACTTGCCGGACAGGAATTTTTAACAAGAATTACCGGTGACGAATCACTTTCACAGCGTCCTATGAAAAGAATTGTTGAACCGCTTGAAAAAATGGGCGCTTGCGTAAAAACAAATAATGGATGCTTACCTATCGAAATAAAAGGCGGTAATTTGAATCTGATACATTACGAATCAAAAATATCTTCAGCCCAGTTAAAGTCATGTGTTTTATTGGCAGGTCTTTATGCTGATAACATAACCGGTTTTACCGAGCCGGAAAAATCACGTGACCATACCGAAAGAATGTTAAAAAATTTCGGTGCTGAAGTTTTCGTTAACGGAAATACCGTTTCAGTAAGGGGCAAGGCAAAACTGCGGGCAACCGATGTTTTTGTTCCGGGCGACATTTCTTCGGCGGCATTTTTTATTATAGCGGCGGCGATAGTTAAAAATTCAAAATTAAAAATTAAAAATGTCGGTATAAATTCCACAAGAATGGGTATTGTGGATGTATTAAGGAGAATGGGGTCGCATTTATCTATTGAAAATAAAATTGAAGCAGGAAATGAGCCGATGGGAGATATTATAATTGAATCAACTGATTTGAAAGCAACTGAAATCAAAAAAGAAGAAATTCCGTTTTTGATTGACGAAATACCTATTATAGCGGTTGCGGCAACACAGGCAAATGGTATAACAAGAATTACCGGGGCAAAAGAGCTTCGTGTAAAAGAGTGTGACCGGTTAAGGGCAATATCATCCGAACTCACAAAAATGGGTGCTGATATAACTGAATTAGAAGACGGACTAATAATTAAAGGCCCGGTAAAATTAAACGGTGCAAAAGTTGATTCATTCAAAGACCATCGTATAGCGATGTCTTTGGCAATTGCTTCACTTGTTGCGGAAGGCAGTACTGAAATTATAGATAAAGAGTGCGTTAACATATCATTCCCAAATTTTTGGAATATTTTTGGAAAGATGACAAAGTGAGAAGAGAAACGATTAAAACAGATAAAAACAAAGTAAAAAAAGCTGATTATTTACCCGCCAACTCCGCCAGCTGGCGGATCAGTGGCGGAAACAGATTAAGAAAAAAGAAAAATTAAAATGAATAAAAAGCAGATTATTGCAAAAAACTTGAGTTATAGATTACATATGATTATTACATAAATTAAAAGAAATCGACACTTCAAGATTATGTCTTTTTTATTTGGGGCATGGGATGTGATTGAAAAATAATGAAATCTAAAATTGTGATAATGAATTCCTTTATTATCACTGGAAAGAACAATGGATATGGTAAGTATATACCAAATATAATTAAAAAAACAATCAATAGTAATTTTAAAAAAGAATATAACGTTAAAGAGATTATTAATCTAAAAGGTAGAAATGATATTAAAAAGTTAGATAATTTAAAAAAGAAAGTTGGCGTTTATATATTTGCCAACAAAAATTGCAAGCCGGTATATATTGGACTCGCAGGTGCAATAAAAAAAGGAAAACACTCTTTGAAAAATAGATTACAAATACAATTAAATGCTGATTTAAGTAATTCAACTCTTGTCAAAAATATTCGGGAAATAGAAAATCTAATGATTAAGAGTACATCAAAAGAACTTATTGAAAGATATGCTCCTAAATTATGCGTCATCCCAACAGGAGAAGTAGGAACTAATAAAGCAATTGAGTCTGCAAAAGATTTAGAAAAGATGCTAATATTTTTTCTAAAACCAAGATATAATAAATAAAATAAATAAATTTATTAATAATTATACTAAAATGGGGAAAGTGCACAGATCTAAGAACATATGTTGATAATAAGACCACAGGTTATTCTTTATACCTTGATTAAATAAAAAGTGAGTTAATTATACAATTGTAGAATGGCTAAAAAGGTATACTTTTATATTTTCGATAGATTACAGGAAAAAATGGTTATAAAACAAAGAGTAGGTTTAATAGATTTTGGAACAGTAGTAGTTTGTTGTTTGGCATTTGTTGGGTATATTTACGGGGGTGTTATTACTGGTTCGGGTGACATTGTATTAGGTCAAGTAGATTTTACGTCTCGTTATTCCAATCACGGAGGTGGTAATGCTGCTGCTGATACACTTGATAGTCCTTATACAATTACAATTGATACAACTACTGGTAGGGTATATGTAGCAGATAGTGGTAACAGCCGTGTTTTATGGTGGGATGGTATATCAGGGCTTACAAATGGTAAGAAAGCAGATGGTGTATTAGGTCAAGTAGACTTTACGTCTCGTTATTCCAACCACGGAGGTGGTAATGCTGCTGCTGATACACTTGATGTTCCGCAGGGTGTTTTTGTAGATAGTTCAGGAAATGTTTGGGTAACGGATAGTAATAATAGTCGTGTTCTCAAATATAATACATTATTAATTGTTTCAATTGTACCTAATTTTGGTGTGAATACGATTCCTATAGATATTACCAACTTAATAGGTCAAGAATTTGTTTCAGGTGTTGTAATAAAACTGAAAAAATCAGCTGAGGCAAATATAGTGGCTACAAATGTTAGTATTGAAAATTTAAATAAGATAACCTGCACATTTGATTTAATCGGTAAAGCAACTGGGTATTGGGATGTAGTGGTAACAAGTGGTTCTATGGTTGGAACACTACAAAATGCTTTTGAGATAAAACAGACTACAATAACACAAATAGTTGACCCGACAACTGCGACAACGGTTATATTACAAGCCGAGACTGGAGATATAAAAGTAGATTTGCCAGCAAATACTTTCGGCGAGGCAATAACTGTAATGGTAACAACTACAACACCACCGGTTTCCGACCGCGCAACTATAAGGATTACAAATATTTGTATAGAAATAAATACCGATAAAGGGCAACAGCCTACTAAAGAGATAACAATAACAATTTGTTATAGACAAAGCGATATCGAAGGATATGATGAAAATAAATTATGTATAGGTAGGTATGAGGAATCTATTGGTAAATGGATTGCGTTGCCTTCTATAATAGATCGTGACCATAAAGAAGTTATTGCAAAAACTAAACATTTATCAAAATTTGCATTAATACAACTTGTTCCTGCTATTGATTTAAATAATATAACTGTTTATCCAAATCCATATAAATCCGGTGATTCAAGATTTGGTGATACATCACTTGGGGCAGGCATAGTTTTTTCGGGACTTACTGCAAATGCAAATGTAAGAATATTTAATATAGCTGGTGAGTTAATAAGTGAATTAGAGGAAACAGATGGTAATGGTAATTGTCTGTGGGATATAAAAAATAAAAAGGGTAATAAAGTGGCAAGTGGCATATACATTTATTATATAACTAATCCTGAAGATAACTCACAAAAATCAAAAGGTAAATTTGCAATAATAAAGTAAGTGCCGTGGGATAGCTCTTTAATTTCTATTCCAATGAAATGTTTGGAATGTGGTAAGACCTTACAGCC
>MGVS01000040.1 GCA_001800605.1 Elusimicrobia bacterium RIFOXYD2_FULL_34_15 | reverse complement strand
CTATCAATCCGCAAAGTGCGCCATTGGTAAGTAAGAATTTAATACAGGTAGGATATATATATCAGATAGAGCTGGAGAGTGGGCAGAAAGAATTTTCAGAAGACATAGAAATAACTATGCCATACAAAGACACAAACAGTGATAACCGTATTGACGATAAAGACATAACCAACACAAAATTAATAGTATGTACGTATAATACAAAGAATCCTGCCTCCGTAGGAACTTCGGCAGGCAGGTGGGAAAAAGTAACGACAACTACAATAGACAAAACCAACAGATTATTAACTACAAAGACAAAACACTTATCTTATTACGGAATATTTGCAGTATTACAAAGTGACTTAAACACAGCACATGCATACCCGAACCCATTTAAACCAAGCATTGGCCACACAAAGATATATTTTGCTAACCTGACAACGCATTCAAATATAAAGGTATTCAATGTATCCGGAGAATTAGTATATGAAGAAGATAAAGACACTCCGGCAGGCGAACTAAGCTGGGATGTAAAGAATAATAAAGGACAACCAATAGCAAGCGGTGTGTATATATACATGATAACGAACAACGCAGGACAGACGAAGAAAGGAAAGCTTGCGATAATAAGATAGTTCATAGTTAATGGTTCATGGAATTTAGGGATTAGCAAATAGTGATTGACGTTGAAGTCATTCTGCCGCCTTTCATTTAAATTTAAATAGGCGAGCCTCGCCTTTGGCGGGAGAGTAGCGTAAGCGAAACGAACCTGCCTAACGGCAGGCAGGGAATCTCGTTTTTAACAACGAGACCCTTCGGTCGCCACGGCAACCTCAGGGTGACATCAGAATAGTAGAACTATTTTTATTAATACCTACCGAAATTCTTTAAAAATACCAAAATACACATAGTAGAAAAATGACATGAAAAAGTGGAAAAGTGTCGTTGACTATTATTGCGATATAATTTATAATTTAGCAATAGTTTTTTTTATTGAAAATTGTAAAAATAAAGGTATAATTATCTAGTATGAGTGAAGAATTAAATTTAATAATCAAACAGGCAGAAAGATGGTTATCAAAATTAAAAGATGCATCCAAAGATCCCTGGAATTGTTTTGAAGAAGAACAGCGGTGTTTTCTTGGATTTATAAATGTAATTGTAACCAACCACCTATTAACCACTGAGTTAGAAAACATAAACAAAAAAAGAATAAAAGAAGAAAGAGTAATATTAATACAGAAAATTATAGATGAAGCAACCAGCGAAAGCGGTGATTATGATTCAATAAAACTAGCCAACACATTTTTCAGTATTTCAATTGAAAGGCTGGATACGATGTCAAAGAAACTGGTCGCATACATAAAACATTCAACCAGCAGATACGACAACACTTATGATGAGAGTGTCGAAGTAGCCAAACGCAGTTTTGAATTACGCGATTCTCTGAAGAAAATAGTAAACAAATCATTTGATTTTGAAGATCCGCTTACAGAAATAGTAATAACCTATATATACAGCAAATTCTTTTTATCCTGTCCTGCAAGCAGTTATCATGTATTATTCAGAAACACTAACCAGATACCTGTAGACTTTAATTTTTTAATAGAGTGCTGTGAATCAATATTAAATTATGTTTCTCAAAAAACGGAAAAACTAAAAACAACCAGTCAGCGTCAGAAATCCGAGAAATTCGGAATATTAGATTCACCGAACCTAAAAGAAAGGGACATAACTTCTGCAAAAGAAAGCATACTTGGCACCTCTTGTTTATATTTCGACATCGACAACTTTAAAATGTTAAATACCGAATATACTGAAAGTAACGTGGATAAGACGGTACTACCTGAATATCAAAACTTAATTAATTCCGTTACCGAGTCCAACGGATATGCATATGCTGAAGGCGGGGATGAAGTAGTAGTATTACTACCTAATGCCAATCTTGATATGGCGATATCTTTTGCAAAGGCACTGCAGTCACTTATACAGAAACATTTATTTAAAATATCCAATGATAAGCTGAAATTGACAGTATCAATAGGAATATCTTATTCCGGCAAAGGAGAAGATAATTCCAAACTTATAAAAGATGCCAACACCGCTATGAGGTTTGTAAAATCCAACCAAAAAAACAACATCGCTATTTATGTTGACGGAAGACCTAAATTCTTAGATTCAGAATTAGTTCAGTAACCCCTTAAAGTTAGTATTATGCAGTACCCGTGATCAATAGTGGATAAAAACAATTATAAATTAAAAGTTAAAAATGAAAAATGTTGGAATAAAACCTTAATTTTTAATTTTGCATTTTAAATTTTGAATTGATTTTTTGTTTAATCTTCGGTGGGTTCTTTTTTGATAGCACTCATTGTACACTTACCTTCAAAAACTGCGCCTTCCTGTATTGAAAGCATTTGTGTTTTTATATCTCCGTATACCTTTGCTGTTGCCAATAATTCAAGATTTGCCGAAGCGTCGACATTTCCGGAAACTTCACCGCCGATTACTATCGATTCGGCTTTTACATCACCTGTAAGTTTTCCTGCTTCGCCTATAATAACACCATGCGCTTTTAAAATATGCCCGTCAACAAGTCCATCAACACGGACGGTTCCTTCAGTTGAAACATCACCTTTTATTTCTGTACCGGTAGATATTATTGTTTCAACCCTGCCTATATTTTCTTTTTTTCCAAACATTGAACCCCCAAGAGAGGCAAGTTTAAATTAAAAGTTAAAATGAAAATTAAGGATTTAATTATAACTTTATACCTTTAACTTACCTGTTTTCTTGCTTCTATTTAAACTTTTAACTTTTTACTTTTAACTTGCTGTTATTTAAGTATTGCTTCCGTTAAATATTTTTGTGGATTTTGTGCAACGCTATTTTTCCATACTTCATAATGAAGGTGGGGAGCAGTTGCATATCCGGTAGAGCCCACATAAGCGATAATCTGTCCTTTTTTAATTTTCTGCCCTTGTTCTACTATAATAGAAGAACAATGCCCATAACGCGTCATAAAACCCCAGTTATGTTCAATAACCACTAATTTTCCATACCCGGGCTGCCAACTTGCTAATATCACTTCACCGGCAGCCGATGCTTTTATAGGTACTCCTCTATCAGCTGCAATATCAATTGCCAAATGTATTTCTTTGTGACCTTTGATAGGATGTATACGCGGTCCGAAAGGGCAACTAATACGTCCGTAGCAAGGAAACATAGATGGTGTAGCTGCCCATCTGGATTTCTCATTTTTTATAAACTCTGATGTCTCATAAAAACTGTTTTTTAATTCCTTAGTTTCATTTTGTAGCGCAGAAAAATGTTCCTTAAATTCCTGTGGGGTAATTGATAAATTTTTTTCGGTCAAATATTTTGTTATATTTTCAAGTTCGGAGACAGAAGGACCGCCCGACTGTATAATGTTCTTTTTATTTTTAAGGCCTATCAATTTTTTAAGTTCCCTGTCCATTTCTCTTAAATCATCAGCCATTTGCCTGGTTTTCAACATTTCTTTTGCAAAATACTCAGTTTCTTTTGTGAGCACTTTATTTTCAGAAATCATACTCCAATAATCAATTTGTTTATGAATTATAAGACTCGCCCATACAATAATTCCTACAAAAATAATAACTAAAGAGAAAATAAACCCTTTTGATAAATCAAGGGTAATTGGTTTTCTTGTAGAATGGGGAACTATCATAAATGTTAACATCTTGTGCTTATTACTTTTCATATAATTTTTCAAATAAAAAATTAAAACAGATTTATCAGTATTTTATCTGTTTTTTTTGCGCCCTATAAGTATAAAGAATTTCAAATATTTTGTCAAGCTATTTTTTATGTGATTGTTAAAAACCTAACAATCACTGATTACACAGATTTTGAACGACGATTACACAGATTTCAAAATATAAACTTTTTACTCATTACCCGTTACTCATTACTCGTTACTTTTTTTTCAGTCTTTATTTTATTGATTTTTACTGCAAAATTTGATATAGTTAATACTCATCAAAAATTCAAATAAAAGGTAAAAAGAAAGATTTAATTATAACTTTTTACTTTTAACTTTTAATTGCCTTTATTATGGAAATCTCTAAAACCTACGAACCAATAGAAATTGAAAAAAAATGGCTTAATTTCTGGGAAGAACACAAACTTTACCATTCCGAACCTAATAATTCCAAACCATTCACGATTGTAATACCTCCCCCAAACGTAACCGGATCGCTTCATATGGGTCACGCACTTAATAATTTACTTCAAGATATAATTATTCGCTTTAAAAGGATGAATGGCTTCAATTCTTGTTGGGTTCCTGGCACTGATCATGGCGGAATAGCTACTCAGAATGTGGTTGAAAGAATATTGAAAAAAGCTGGTATATTGCGGGAAAATATCGGACGTGATAAGTTCCTTGAGGAAATGTGGAAATGGAGGAAAGAAACCGGAGATACTATCTTATATCAACTTAAAAAATTGGGGTGTTCATGCGACTGGGACAAGACAAGTTTCACAATGGATGATAGGCGTTCAAAGTCTGTAAACTACGCATTTACCAAATTATATGAAAAAGGACTTATTTATCGCGGAGAACGTATTGTTGACTGGTGCCCCCGATGCGGAACAGCTTTAAATGAAAGCGAAGTTGAACAGGAAGACGAAAAAGGAAAGCTTTGGTATATTAAATATCCTATTCAGAACGAATCTGACAAATTAATAATCGTTGCAACAACTCGGCCCGAAACGATGTTAGGCGATACCGCAGTTGCGGTTAATCCAAATGACGAAAGATATAAGAAATTCATAGGTAAAAATGCTGTTCTTCCGCTTGTAAACCGTATTATCCCGATTATTTCCGATGAAATGGTTGACCCTAAATTCGGAACCGGTGCAGTAAAAATAACACCTGCTCACGACCGCAACGATGCAGAAACAGCAAGAAGACATAATCTTGTATTGATTCATGCGATTGACAAAGAAGCAAAAATTACAAGTTTTATTATTAATGATCTTAACGGACAGCCAATTAAAAACTTTGAAGCAAATGAATTAATAGGCAAAGACCGTTATGAAGCAAGAAAAATACTTATTGAAAAACTTAAAGAAAAAGAATTGCTTGAAAAAGAAGAGAATTATGTACTGCCGATCACTCGATGTTACAGGTGCGATACAGCCACTGAACCGTTAATTTCAAAACAATGGTTCCTAAAGATGAACGGCATGGCAAAACGGGCAATGGAATCTGCGAAAACTGAAGAGACAAAATTCTTCCCTGAAAAGTGGCTAAAACCCTATCTTTTATGGTTGGAAAATCTTAAAGATTGGTGCATTTCCCGCCAAATATGGTGGGGACATCAGATTCCGCTTTGGTATTGCATGAATTGCGCAGGAGAACATATACTTGGCACTCTGGATGATAAAGCTGTCAGTATAAAATGGATGTTAGAAACTTTGAAACTTACTCCTCAGCAAATAAAGGAAAAAGTTAAAGATTATGAAGTAGGAAACATAAATATTGATTCAAAAGGTGTTTTTGCTTCTGAAAAACAGCCTGAAAAATGCCCGCAGTGCGGGAAATCCGATTTTATTCGCGATCCTGATGTGCTTGATACTTGGTTTTCTTCGGCACTATGGCCTATGTCTGTTTTTGGCTGGCCCGAAGAAACAAAAGAGTTAAAATATTACTATCCAACCGATGTTTTGGTTACAGGCCATGAAATACTTTATTTATGGGTTGCAAGAATGATTATGATGGGTCTTGAATTTAGAAATAATGTTCCTTACCATGATGTTTACATACACGGTATCGTCCGTGATTCCAAGGGCAAAAAAATGTCAAAATCACTTGGCAATGTTATTGACCCATTAGGAATTATGGAAAAATTCGGAACAGATGCACTGCGTTTTGCACTTGCATACCAGGGGATTCCCGGACGTGATATGCAGATTTCAGATGAAAATTTCTTAATGGCACGAAATTTTGCCAATAAGCTATGGAATGTTTCAAGATTCGTTATGATGAACTTAGACCAAAATGCCGTCATTCTGCCGCCCTTGGCGAGCCTCGCCTCTGGCGGGAGCTCCGCGAAGAATCTCGATGATTTAGAATTAACCGATAAATGGATTCTTTCAGAGTTAAATTTAACTATAAAAAATGTTACAAAAGCAATTGAGGATTACAATCCTTCAGAAGCTTCGCGTCTCTTATATGAATTTATCTGGTCAAAATATTGCGACTGGTATGTGGAATTTTCTAAAACCCGTCTGTACGGCAATGATGAAAAGACAAAATCAACTACACAAAAAGTTCATATTGAAATAATTGAGAAAATACTTAAACTTTTGCATCCGATAATGCCGTTTATAACCGAGGAAATATTTCAAAATCTAAAAAAACAAAGTAAAAGTATTATGATATCCGATTATCCGAAATATGATGAATCTGAAACTGATAAAACTGCTGATGAAGAAATCCGGGAAGTTATAGAAGTTATTACCGCAATTAGAAATATCCGCTCTGAAATGAACGTTAAACAATCGGATTTAGTAGATATAATCATAAAAATTTCTTCCGATGAATCTGAAAAAATAATAAATGAAAATAAACAATATATAAATTCTCTGGCAAAAGTTAAAGAAATCAAATTTTCAAAAACTTCAGAAAAACCCAAATTATCTGCTTCGGCAATTATCGGTAATATTGAAATTTTTGTTCTTTTAGAAGGTAAAATAGACTTGGAAAAAGAAAAAAAACGTCTTGAATCACAAATACACAAAATCAATCAGGAAGCAAACGTCTGTGCAGCGAAAATTTCAAATAAAAACTTCTTAGAAAAAGCAAATCCTGAAGAAGTTGAACGTGTAAAACAAAAACTTCAGGAATTATACGATAAAAAGAAAAAACTGGAAGAAATAGTAAAAAATTTAGATATTAAGTAAAAAATATTGCCCGCCCTGTGAACATGGGAGAGGCATTAGACCCACCATTGTGGGGCAAGCCCGCCACTAAACCGTTGGCGAGGCCTTCGGTCCGCCAGTTCCGCCACTAAATCGTTGGCGGACAAGAAATCCTTGGCGAGACCTACGGGAGGAAATAATATGAGAAAATTGTCTTTGGTTTTGCAGTTAGTTTTTGTGTCTGTTTTATTTGGGTGCTCA
Organism: Elusimicrobia bacterium RIFOXYD2_FULL_34_15; assembly: GCA_001800605.1. Taxonomy (GTDB): domain Bacteria; phylum Elusimicrobiota; class UBA8919; order UBA8919; family UBA8919; genus UBA9627. Next base: position 25,216 of record MGVS01000040.1, on the reverse strand, counting down.
AGTTATTATTTTCAACCAAAAAAAGTTGTGGTCTCCAAGAACATAAAGAAAATAGCAATTTTGGAATTTAGTGATGAAAGAACTGATAAGGAAAAAAAGAAATATCAGAATCCTTCCAAAATAATTCAGGAAAAATTGATAGCGGGATTGGCAAAGGAAGGTAAATTTCAGGTAGTTGAAAGACAAAACATAGATAAAATACTTGTAGAGCAAAAACTTCAGGCAACAGGGATTACCGATGTAAATACTGCGGTAAAAATCGGTAAATTGGCAAACGTTGATGCTATGGTTTTTGGAAGCATAACTCAATACGGCAGAACAATTTATCCCAGAGCAAAACTGAATGTAAATTTAAGAATTGTGGACATTGAAACGGGAACAATAGCTTCTTCTATTGAACTTAGAGCTGCAAAAAATAATTGGATTTATCCAATTGAACTTTTGAATGATATAGTAGAAGATGGTGCAAGTAAACTTGCTAAAAAAATAACTGCTGAGGAAACAAAATGAGAATAGATGAAAGAAAATTTGATGAAATAAGAAAAATTAAGATTGTCCGTAATTATCAAAAATATGCAGATGCGTCCTGCTTAATACAATGCGGAAACACAAAAGTTTTGTGTGCAGCAACAATACAAAACTCCGTTCCCAATCATTTAAAAGATAGCGGCACCGGCTGGGTTACTTCAGAATACGCTTTTTTGCCAAGAGCCGGCACCCAAAGAAATTCACGACAAAGATCTATTAATTCCGGAAGAACACAGGAAATACAAAGATTGATTGGTAGGTCGCTTAGATCAATAGTAGATCTGCCAGCGCTTGGAGAACGTTCAATTTTAATAGATTGTGACGTCATTCAGGCAGATGGTGGAACCAGAACGACATCTATAAATGGTGCGTTTATTACTCTTTACGACGCATTAAACAAAATGAAAAATGAGGGAAGCATTGACAAAATTCCAATAAAAAATTATATAGCGGCAATTTCCGTGGGAATTTATAAAGATGAGATACTTTTAGATTTATGTGCGCATGAAGATAATAAAGCGTCGGTTGATATGAATGTCGTTATGACAGATACAGGTAGATTTGTTGAAATTCAAGGGACAGGTGAAGAAGCGACTTTTTCGCAAAAAGACCTTGATAAAATGCTCAAGCTGGCAAAAAAAGGTATTTTTGAAATAATAGAAATGCAAAAAAATGTCATTAAAAAAAAATAAAATTGTTTTAGCTACTAAAAATAAAGACAAAATCAAAGAAATCAACAAAATACTCGGTAATTGTTTTGAAATTCTTACTCTCAAAAATTTCCCGGAAATAATTGAAGACGGCAAAACATTAGAAGAAAATGCAATAAAAAAAGCAAAAGAGATATTTGAAATTGCAAAAATTACTTCTATTGCCGATGACAGCGGTCTCGAAGTTGATTTTTTAAACGGTGAACCCGGAGTGTACTCGGCAAGATTTGCGGGTGAAGGTTGCAGATATGAAGATAATAATAAAAAATTATTGAAACTTTTAAAAAATGTTCCTTATAAGAAAAGAAAAGCAAAATTTACAACAGTAGTTGCAATTGCTTTTGAAGATGGTTCAATAAAAACAACGGAAGGTTCTGTTTATGGTTATATAACAAACGAACCAAAAGGCACAAATGGTTTCGGGTACGATCCGGTTTTTTATTATCCAAAACTTAAAAAAACTTTTGCACAATTAACAACCAAAGAAAAAAATAAAATAAGCCATAGAGCAAAAGCATTTAAGAAGGCAAAGAAACTTTTAAAGACCGTAACGGGTAACGGGTAATGAGTAACGAGTAAATGTTAAAGAAAATTAAGCCGGAAATCGCTTATAGATTAATAAATCATGGGCCTATTGCTTTAATAACAACTATAAATAAAAACAACAAACCTAATATTATGACAATTGCATGGACTTCTGTAGTAAACTCCGAACCTCCACTTGTGGCAATCGCAGTAGGAAATCAGGCGTATTCTCAAAAATCAATAAAAGAATCAAAAGAATTTGTTATGAACATACCTGACAAAAAACTAATGCGTAGTATTTTATATTGCGGTAACCATACCGGAGAAAATATTAACAAATTTAAAGCATCAAAGCTTACAACTATAAATTCCAAAATTGTAAAAGCTCCAAAAATTAAAGAATGCTTTGCTCATCTGGAATGTAAAGTAGTAAAAAAATATAGATATTCTGATGTTTTGTTTTTTATTTCTAAAGTCGTATATGCTGATGTGGAAGAAAAATATTTTGATGAATCGATAAATACCGACAAAATAAAAACGGTTCATCATTTAGGCGGAGGTTGGTTTGCAGAAATTGGAAAAAGATTTAAAGAATAAATTAAAAAATTTACAGAATATCTTAAGAAAATATAAAAATATTTTAATTGCATTTTCCGGGGGTACCGACTCAACATTTTTACTTAAAGTTGCAGCGGATACGCTTGGTAAAAAAAATATCTTTGCTGTTACCGCTATTTCGGAAACATATCCAAAAAATGATTTAATAACTGCAAAAAAAATAATCAGCAAATTTGGAATTAAAAATATTTTTATAAAAACCAATGAATTAAAAAACAAGAATTTTGCCTGCAATACACCAAAAAGATGTTTTTGGTGTAAAGATGAACTTTTTTGTAATTTAACAAAGCTGGCTAAACAAAACAAAATAGACGCAGTTTGCGACGGAACAAATTATTCCGATAGAAACGATTACCGCCCCGGAATGGCAGCAGCAAAAAAATGGGGGATAAAACATCCGTTATTTGATACAAAACTTTCAAAAGATGATATAAGAATTTTATCAAAAAAATTTAATCTTCCGACATGGAATAAAGAAGCTTCTCCATGCCTTGCCTCGAGATTTCCGTATGGCAGCAAAATTACGGTTAAAAAATTAGGAAAAATCGGTAAAGCTGAAAATGAATTAAGAAAGTTGCATCTAAAAAATCTAAGATTACGCGACTATGAAAATACTGCTAGAATAGAAATAGATGAAAATCAATTTAAGGAAATTTTTAAAAATAATATTTATAAAAAAATGGTTGACATTTTAAAGAAATATCATTATAAATATATTACGCTTGATTTAGAAGGTTATAGAACCGGCAGCATGAATAAGACAATAAAAAATTAAAATAAATAAAAAATATCTTGACAAGCATTTCAAAATTTTATATTGTTATATTTCATCTTTTTTGATATTAACAACTAGGAAGTTAACCTGTTGATGTAAATAAAAATGAAAAAAAATCAATCAAACGCACCAATATTTGAAACTGTTCTTGAACATGCAAAAAAGAGAATGGTTTCTTTTCATACTCCGGGCCATAAAAATGGCAGAAGTATTGATAAAAAATTGCTAGATTTTACCGGAAAAAAAGTTTATTATATGGACGTAACAGTCTTTCCGGAAGTTGATTCGCTGCATGATCCGACCGGTTGTATAAAACAAGCACAAGAATTAATGGCTAAAGCTTACAGGGTTGAACATTCGCTATTTCTAGTTAATGGTTCTTCCGTAGGTAATGAAGCGATGTTTCTTTCCGCATGTAAACCGGGCGATTCTGTTATTCTTTCAAGAAATATTCATAAATCCGTATTAGGCGGTATAATTTTAGCAGGTATTTGGCCGATATGGATTCAACCTAAAATCGATCAAAATCTTGATGTTATCCTTGATGCGGAACCGGACCAAATCGCAGAAACTATAAAAAAATTCCCGGAAGCAAAAGCTGTTTTCCTTACAAGCCCTACATATAACGGAGTAACAAGCGATCTTTTGGAAATTGCAAATATCTGCCATGAAAACAATAAACTATTGCTAGTAGACGAGGCACATGGTCCGCATTTAAGATTTCATAGAGATTTTCCTATTTCTGCTGTTGAAGCCGGTGCAGATATGGTGGTTCAATCCATACATAAAATTCTGTCGGCTATGTCTCAAGGCTCGGTTCTACATGTTAATTCTGATAATATTGATATAAACAGGGTAAAAAAAGTGGTTTCAATGCTTCAGACAACAAGCCCGAATTATTTTATCCTATCAACTATCGATCTTGCAAGAAGACAGGCGGTTTTACACGGAGAGCGGCTTTTAGGGCAGGTTATTCAGGCAGCAGAATATGGCAGAAAAAAAATTAACCGTTTAAAAACCTTTACATGCTTTACAAGAAAAGATATACGGTCAAGAGGTTATGATTTAGATGTTACAAAACTTACAATAAATGTAACAAAAACCGGACTAACAGGATTAAAAATTGAAGATCTGTTAAATGAAGAATATAATGTTCAAATTGATTGCGCAGATATATTCAATTTAATTGCAATTATGGGAATAGGTTCCACAAGAGCAGATGTGGATAGATTAGTAAATGCGCTTGAAGATATAGAAAAAAAATATCACGGTGAGCAAAAAAATTGGAATTTAAATTTACCATCATTAACAACCGAGATGGTACTTATTCCGAGAGATGTATTTTTATCCAGAGAATACAAAAGAGTATCATTAAGCAAATCGGTGGGACATATAAGCGCACAAACTTTAACTCCTTACCCGCCAGGAATTCCGATACTTATACCTGGGGAAAGAATTACCCAGGAGATTTGCGATTATCTCCTTGAATTATCACAAAAAGATATTAGAATCAGCGGACAGGAAAATGACGCGCTTAAAACCATTAGAGTTGTTAAATAAGCCCCGTTAGAAAACCTCATCCTTTAACGGTCTAATGTAACGTTAGCATTAAACCTACGTTTATTTAACAAGGGTTACCATCGGTTTTGCCGGTAACTCTCTCTAACGGAATAAATGACTTTTTGGCAAAACCTTGGAGGATAATATTATGAATGCAAAAGAATTAAGTGAATTGAAAAAAACTCTTACTGAAAGAAAAAACGATCTGCTAAAAGCTGTTGATCATAAAAAACAGAAAGATTTGCAAGAACCTATAGTCGGTGACGAAATTGATGCAGCCGGCGATAGTGAAGAAAAGGAACTCATATTTGGTCTCACTGATAATGAAAAAGTAATGCTTGATTCAATAGAATCTGCTTTGCATAAAATGGAACACGACAATTATGGGATTTGTGAAAGATGTTCAACAAAAATCCCAACTGAACGTCTTAAAGCAATGCCATATGCACGTTATTGTATACAGTGCCAACCTAAATTTGAGCAGAAGAAGTAAGGAGTAAAAATGACTATTAACAATATTCTTCTTTTTTTGTATTTTGCATCTCTTACAGGACTCATCATATTTGGAAGTCACCGTTATGTTCTGATTTATCTTTATAAAAAATACAAAAGAAACACACCGGAGACAAAACCGCTATCCGATCCATTTCCCGTAGTAACCGTTCAACTACCTATTTACAACGAATTAAATGTTGTATCCCGTCTAATTGAAAGTGTCACGAATTTTGATTATCCCAAAGACAAATTGGAAATACAAGTTCTTGATGACTCTACTGATGAAACCCAGAAAATAGCAGAAGAAATAGTAAATAAATATAAAAATGAAAATTTTAATATTACTTACATCCGCAGAATAAACAGAAATGGTTTCAAAGCCGGCGCTTTACAGAACGGATTAAAAACATCCAAAGGTAAATTTGTTGCAATTTTTGATGCCGATTTTATTCCTAAACCTGACTTTCTTAAAAAAATACTGCCCTATTTTTCAAATGATAATATAGCAATGGTTCAGGCAAGATGGGGACATACTAATAGGAAATATTCATTATTAACTAAAATACAAGCTATAATTTTGGACGGCCACTTTTTGATAGAACAAACTGCAAGAAACCGTTCGGGTAGATTTTTTAATTTTAATGGAACCGCCGGTATCTGGTTAAAAAAAGCAATTGAAGTCGCCGGCGGATGGCAGGGTGATACCTTAACCGAAGACATGGACCTATCATACAGAGCACAAATTAAAGGTTATCAATTCATTTTCGTTCCCGAAGTAGTAGCACCGGCAGAACTACCTATAGATATAAACGCATTCAAAATGCAGCAAGGTAGGTGGGCAAAAGGTACTATTCAAGTAGCTAAAAAACTTATAAGCGAAATATTAAAAAGTAAAACATCTTTTAAAGTTAAATTTGAAGCAATGATTCATTTAACAAGTAATTTAAGTTATCCGTTATTAACAATTGTTTCACTATTATTAATTCCGGCAATACTTGTAAGATTAAATACTCCTCATACAAAAATTTTTTTAATAGATCTTCCAATATTTATACTCGGTACACTGTCTATTTTCTATTTTTATTATACTTCTCAAAAAGAACTTGGATTTAGTTCCTGGGATTCTTTTAAGTATATTCCGTTTTTAATGTCTGCAGGAATAGGGCTTGCAATCAACAATGCAAAATTCGTTCTTGAAGGAATTGCGGGGCATAGCAGTGAATTTGTTAGAACTCCTAAATATGGTATATCCCAGGGTCAAAAACAGAAAGATCCTAACAATAAAAACTATAAATCAAGAAAGACCATAGTTTTTTATGCCGAGATTATAATGGCTACATATTTTACTTTTGTATTATTTTTAACTATTAAATCTCATTTATATTATCTAATACCTCTTATTTTGTTATTTCAATGCGGCTTTATGTATTTTGCGATATCATCATTTGCTCAGCTCTTCAAACAAAGATAATTATAAAATACTTAATACATTTTTAGTACAATATGAAGAAAAAAATCCTTATTGTAGACGATGATAAAACCACACTTCAGTATCTTGAATTGCTTTTTGTTACATCATATGGATATTCCGTTAACGTGGTAAATTCCGGAGAAGAAGCATTAAAAAGTATAGAAACCGAATTGCCGGATCTTGTTTTTCTTGACATTATGATGCCCAAACTGTCCGGTTACGAAGTATGCTGTGAACTACGAGAAAATCCAAAAACACGAAATTTACCTATAGTCTTATACACATCCAATAAAATAGGTCCTGATGAAATAACAAAAGGCATCGAAATAGGCGCCGATGATTTTTTAACAAAACCCTTTAACGTCACCGAATTGCAGATAATTTTAGAACGGCTGCTTTCAAGGCATAGCGATAAGTTAGGATACAATCCGCTAACAAAACTTCCCGGAAATTTTTATATAGAAAGAGAACTAACCAATCGCATAGATATGAAGGGTAGTTTTGCACTTTGCTATTTAGACATTAATGATTTTAGAATATACAACAATTTATACGGTTATAAAAAAGGTGATGAAGTATTATTATTCATATCAAATATTTTAAAAATGGCTATAAATGAAATGGGTAATCCCGATGATTTTATCGGACACTTTGGGGGGGACGATTTCATTTTAATAACAACCACCGACAAACTAAATTCTATTTCTAAATATATTACAAAAGAATTTGATGAATCGATTGTTGAGCACTACGATGAAGTGGATGTAACAAGAGGCTTCATGATTGCAAGAGATTTTGATGATAAATTAAAAGAATATCCTTTCATGACAATTTCTATAGGCATTCTAACTAACGAGAAACAACCATTTCCGCAACTTCCTCTAATAATAGAGAAATTGACAGAACTAAAATCAAAAGCAAAAAAAGATTCAAATAAAACAAACGGTAGTTACACTGCAAAATATTAACTTGTTGAAATAAAAAAAATTTGATATAATTTAGAAAATACTCATCAAGGTAAAAACAAGCCCGCCACTTCCGCCATCCGCCAACTGGCGGAGACGGACCACTGGCGAGGCCTACGGTTCGCAGAGAGTTAAGCGAACCTTCGGGAGGGTAAATATGAAAAAGCTGTTTGTGTTGTTTTTCTTCTTATTGACAACCTGTTTAATTGTTTGTAGTAGTAAAATTGCCATTGCTGAACAGCCGAGTGATGATGAAGACATAAGGACAAAAGTGATGATTCACCCGGTAAAAGGCGAGCCTGAGCTGGAGAAAATGCTATTTATTTTCCGTAAGGCAAAAAATAATACTCCGCCTGTATCAGCCGGCGAAGATAATCCAAGCTATAAACTTATAGCAAAAGGGTTACGATGGGCAAGTTTACCTGTCAGTTACGGCATAAATTCATCAACCTATTTTGCTGTAGTTGAAAAAGGATTTGAAGAATGGGATAATTGGTCAAGCAAAGAGATTTTCAATCCACCGGCAGTTATAATCGGCGGCAATCTTGAAAGGGATAATTCTAATACCGTTTCATGGCAACCATTAACCACTCTTTTCGGTTCGGATGTAATAGCTATTACTCAAATAATCTATAACACCCGTACAAAAATAATACTTGAATTCGATATGGCTTTTAACACTGATTTGCCATGGGGAATAGCAAATCCGGCTGCTTTTGATGCGCAGAATATTACTACTCATGAAGCCGGACACGTATTGTCATTAAGTGACCTATATCGGCTACAAACATCAGAATTAACCATGTACGGATACGCTACTGAAGGTGAGTTGAAAAAACAAACCCTCGGTAACGGCGACAAACTTGGACTTTGGAGCATATTCGGCAAATAATTTTAGAAAGCCCCGTTAGAAAATACAGATTATAGTATTTATTAAGTTAATTATAATAAGAAATTCGTGTTGGTAACATTTTCGTACGAGGTTATTAATATAAATTTATAATCATTCAAAAAAAACAAGGAATAATGTTATTCCTTGTTTTTTTTTCTATCGAAAATCTGCTTTATTTTTAAGTATTAAAATGCTATAATTTACATATTAAACCTATTGAAAATGCCTAAAAATAAGAATCTTATATGTCCTTGGTGGCTGGGTTATCTATTGATAAGTCCTTTAAGACGTTTATGGGATAACCCTAAAAAAATATTAAGTCCATATATACGGGAAGGGATGACAATTTTAGAGATCGGTCCCGGAATGGGATTTTTCAGTATTCCGCTTGCTAAAATGACAGGTGATAGCGGAAAACTAATTTGTGTTGACGTCCAGGAAAGGATGCTTAGTTCCTTAAGAAAACGTGCCATCAAAACCGCTGTATCTGAAATAATTGAAACTCGCTTATGTAGCAAAGATTCTCTCCAAATAGACGACTTAACTACAAAAATCGATTTTGTATTAGCATTTGCCGTAATACATGAAGTCCCCGATAAAAAACACCTTTTCTCAGAGATTGTTAGCTCGATGAAACATAACAGTAAAATATTAATTTCGGACCCAAAATCCCATGAAACTAAAGAAGGTTTTAATGAAACGTTATCTATTGCCCAATCCGCAGGTTTAGAAATTACAGATTATCCTGAAATAAAAAGAAACTACTCAGTTCTATTAAATAAAAAATGAAAATGAAAAGAGTAATAAAGAAATAACAAGGGTTTTAGGGTAAACAATGGATTTAAAAGATTTGGGATGGAATGAATTTTTTGAGAAACATTTTAATGAAATTAAAACTAAAGAAATATTTCCGGCAAGAGTAGTAAAAGCTCAAAGAGAAATATACTGGATATATAGCAATCTCGGCGAGTTTAAAGCGGAAATATCAGGAAAATTCCGTCTTAACGCTAAATCAAGTGGTAATTTCCCTGTTGTAGGGGATTGGGCAATAGCAAGATTATCACCCGAAGGCAACTTTGCAATAATTGAGGGTATCCTTCCAAGATTCAGTAAATTCTCCAGAAAAGAAGCCGGTAATATAACGGAAGAACAAATATTAGTTGCTAATATAGATATTGTATTCCTGGTAAACGGCCTTGACGGGGATTATAACCTGAGACGTATCGAACGTTATCTCGCTCTTGCATGGGATAGCAGTGCAAAACTGGTTATTTTACTGAACAAAACAGATGTATGTTCTGATATTCAGAAAAAAATAGCAGAAGTGGAATCTATTTCAGCCGGATTTCCTGTACACACTCTAAGTGCCCGTAATTTCAGCGGAATTGAGATTCTAAATAAATATATTAAAAAAGGAATCACCATAGCTTTTATAGGTTCTTCGGGCGTGGGCAAATCAACAATAATTAACTGTTTATTAGGTGAAGAAAGGTTAAAAGTCGGTGCTGTACGCGAATCGGATAGTCACGGAAGACATATAACAACTCACAGAGAATTAATAATTCTCCCAGGAGGAGGAATTGTTATTGATAATCCGGGTTTACGCGAACTTCAAATGTGGAAAAATGAAGATACATTAGAAAATACTTTCAGTGACTTGGAAAGTTTAGCCGATAATTGCAGGTTTAGAGACTGCAAGCATATAGATGAACCGGGATGTGCTGTTAGAAGTGCTATAGAAAAAGGGGACTTAGATCCTAAACGATTTCAAAGTTATATTAAATTAAAAAAAGAACTTAGATACTTAGCAACTCGCAAAGAAAAAATAAAATCAAATAATGAAAAATTAGTAACAAAAAAGAAAATTAGCAAATTGTCAAAACAGATACAAAAGCATAAAAGAAAATATGAGTTTTGAAAACAAACGGGAAATACTGAAAAATATAGTAATTTATTAACGTTTTTGAGCATACTATAAAGAGGAGTATAAAATGCTGCCAATTGGACCCCTGATGATAGAACATCGGCTGATTGAAAGAATGATAAAGATTCTCAATATGAAATTAATCAGTATTTCTGAAACAAATATATTAAATGTTAGTCTCATTGACACTGCAGTTGATTTCATTAAAACATATGCCGATAGATGCCATCATGGAAAAGAAGAAGATATTCTTTTCCGGGAACTCAAAAAGAAAAAAATTACAAACGAACATAAGAAAATCATGGATGAATTGATCAAAGAACACATTTGGGGGAGAGAAGCTACAAAAAGGCTTGTCCTTGCCAAAGAAAATTACTTAAATGGAAGTAAAGATTCAATTAATGAAATAATTGGGATTATGAAAGAATTAATTGAATTTTATCCAGTGCACATTGAAAAAGAGGACAAACATTTTTTTATTCCTATAATGGAATATTTTAGTAAGGAAGAAAAAGATAATATGCTTCAGGAATCCTGGGAATTTGATAGAAAACTTATTCATGAAAAATATAAAACCATAGTAGATAATTTAGAATAATTTTAAATAAGTCTATTAAGTTTTATATACGCACTTTTGGCTTTCAGATGAATCCTCCTTCGCCAAGGCTACGGAAGGATTTATTAAAATTAATTTACTCTTGAGTTATATATGTCTATTAAGTTTTACATACGCACTTTCGGCTGTCAGATGCTCTGAACCTGTAAAACCATTCAACGAGGGGAAAACTGAAAAATACAGTAATTTATTAACGTTTTTGAGTATAATTTCAAGGGGAATACAAAGGAAATACCTATCCACCGACGATTCAGTGGCGGATCAATCGCTGGAAAATGGAAGATAACAAGTGCGTGGCATTCCGCAACGATTAAAATATTGGAAATATAGGAGAATAAATAATATGAGAATAAAACAAAAATTGACCTTTGGATTCCTTGCAACTGCAGTTATCCCGATATTGTTATTGACAACTGTTTCGGTAAATAGAGCAACTAAGTCATTACATGATGAGATACACTTAAACCTGGAAAAAGAGCAAAGGTCAGCTATGAATTTATACAACAGATATATAAAAAAAGGGAGATTTCTTACAAAAAATTTCCAGAACGATGAAATGCTAAAAAGTCTATTACTCAAGGGGAACAATCATAAAACACAGAATTACATGAATAAATTATACTTCCCTCTATATCAAGAATTTGGAGTTGAATGCCTTGATATCACAGATAAAAATGGATTTTTGATTGCTGATGCTGAAAAATCGTCATTGGAAAAGATAAAATTTGGGGAGGATAGGAAACATAGAAAAACTATTAGCGAAGTTCTTTCGACCGGCAAAGCAGTTACTTTTTTAGAACTCGAACCGGAAGGTGCCCATAAAACTGATTTTTGGCTCAATACAGCAGCTCCAATATATGATGATGCCAACAATCTTATTGGAACGGTAAATGTTGGATTTAGTCTTCTTCTAGTTGATGATATTAAGAACGCAATTGGAACAGACACTATAATTTATTACGGTAATGAGGTTTTAGCTTCAACTATTGTCGGATTTGAGAGAGCAGACATGGCAACAATCGATGATCCCAAAATTTTGAGCAAGGTTTTAGAAAAGGGAGAAACATATTCGACAGAAATGAAAATAAACGGAATTGATTATGAATCTAGTTTTTTACCGATAAGAGACGATAGCGAGAAGATTACTGGAATGCTGAGTAATTTGGTACCTACTACTAGAATTAAAACTACTATAAATAAAATGAGGAATATACAACTAGGATTGCTTTTTCTCTTTATTGTTATAGTATTTTATTTAAGCTTCAAAATCTCCCGCAGCATTTCCATCCCTATAATGAAATTGAGGGAAGCTTCGGTTTATATTGCACAGGGGAATATGGATGTCTTACTTGATATAAAAACTGGGGATGAAATTGAAGAATTATCTAATTCTTTCAATAAAATGATAAAAGATTTGAAAAAATCCAAGGAAGATATTATAGAATACAATAGAACATTAGAACAAAAAGTTGAAGAAAGGACAAAAGAACTTAAGGATTCTCAAGAGAAATTAGTTCAAACAACAAAGATGGCAGCAGTAGGACAATTAGCAGGAGGTGTAGCACATGAAATAAACAATCCGATGGGAGTGATTCTTGGGTTTTCTCAGATAGTTGTAAAAGACATAACGGAAGATAATCCTTTGTATATGCCATTAAAATCAATAGAACGAGAGGCAATAAGATGTAAAAAATTAGTAGGGGATTTGTTAATATTTTCAAGGGCAGACAAGACGCAAGCAGAGATAGTAAATATAAACACAGTGATAGAAGATACACTGATGTTAGTAGAAGTAGAAGCACAAGTAAGAGTAAAGGGTGTAGAGATAATTAAGGAGTATGGTAAAGATATACCACAGACAACAACGAATAAGAATCAGATACAACAAGTAATAATGAATTTGTGTAACAATGCAATAGATGCAATGCCAAAGAGTGGGAGAATAACAATTACTACAAAAAAAACTGAAAATCAAATAGAGATAGATATATCAGATACAGGGAAAGGAATGACAGAAGAAGTAAAAAAACATATATTTGAGCCATTTTTTACAACAAAGGAAGTAGGAAAAGGAACAGGATTGGGTCTGAGTTTATGCTATGAAATAGTCCAGAAACACAACGGGACTATTGAAGTTGAAAGCGAAATTGGTAAGGGAACAACTTTTAAGATAAAATTACCTATAAAATAATCATACACGTTCAGCTGAGTAAATATAAAAATGCAAAATATTAAAGAAATTAAACTATTTTTCCTAAAAGCTTTCGGTTGCCAAATGAACCCTCCTACGCTAAAGCTACGGAAGGGTTTAATAAATTTAAATTTGTTTATGTAATAATACTATGTCTATTAAGTTTTTCATACGCACCTTCGGTTGTCAGATGAACGTGGCAGATTCGGATACTGTTGCACAGCAACTGATTGAAAAAGGATTTTCTTTGACCGAACAACTGAATGAATCCGATATCATCATTATTAATACCTGCACAGTCAGACAGCACGCTGAAGATCGCGCATTTAGTTATATAGGCGACTTAGGACAATTAAAAATTAAAAATGAAAAATTAAAAATTGTTGTGCTGGGTTGTGTTGCATCACGATTAAAGGAAAGTCTTAAGAAAAAATTTCCTTATATAGACCATATTATCCCTGCCAATGAAATAGAAAAAATATCGGAAATCCTAAAAAAAGATTTTTACTATACAACATCAAGAACAACAAATGAAACCTTTTCTGAATTTATAACTATAACACGGGGATGTTCAAATTTCTGCTCGTATTGCATTGTCCCTTATGTCCGCGGCCCCGAAGAATCAAGACCGGTTATAAAAATACTTTTGGATATTGAAAAACTTACTAATTCCGGAAAATACGAAATTACGTTACTCGGTCAAAATGTAAACAGCTATAATTTCGGCGGAATCGATTTTGCCGATTTGCTTGTAAAAATCAATGACATTCCTGAAGTAAAAAAAATAGGTTTTATGACTAGTCACCCGAAAGATATGTCTGATAAAATTATTGATTCAATCGCAAGCTGCGAAAAGGTCTCGCATCGGATACATCTTCCTTTACAATCCGGCTCAGATAAGATTTTAAAACTTATGAATAGGCACTATACAAAAGAGAAATATTTATCTATAATTGAGAAATTAAGAAAGAAGATTCCGGATGTTAAATTTACAACGGATATTATCGTGGGCTTTCCTACTGAAACAGACGAAGATTTCAGCGAAACACTAGAAATTACAAAAAAAGTGGGATTCCTTTCGGCATATACGTTTAAGTATTCTCCTAGAGAATATACAAAAGCTTTTTCTATGAAAGACGATGTACCAATGAATATAAAAAAAGAACGCCTTGCAAGACTCAACGCCCTACTAAAAGGCAATTAAAATAAAAAGTATAAATTATAATAAAGACTTAATTTTAACTTTTAATTTTAACTTGATTTTCTATGACAGATCTAACACCTTTAATGCGTCAATACCAGCAAATAAAAAACAATCATAAAGATTCCATTGTTTTCTTTAGGCTTGGTGATTTTTATGAAATGTTTTATGATGATGCTAAAATAGCTTCCAAAGTGTTACGGCTAACATTAACTGCCAGGCAAAAAGTGCCAATGTGCGGCATACCGTATCATTCATCCAAATTTTATATAGCAAAACTGATTAAAGAAGGTTTTAGCGTCGCAATCTGCGAACAGATGGAAGATCCGTCAAAAGTAAAAGGACTTGTTAAAAGGGATGTCGTAAGGGTTATTACATCCGGAACGGTTTTAGAAGACAATCTGCTTGAATCAAAAATAAACAATTTCTTATGTGCTATATATTATTTTGAAAAAAAACTTGCAGTTGCTTTTTGCGATATCTCAACCGGCGAGTTTTTCTACCAGGAAATTAAAGACGATTCCAATTACAGAAAGTTAAACCTGCAACTTGCCAAATTTACACCTTCAGAAATTTTACTTCCAAAATCTGAAAGCGAAAATATAGAATTAATAAAAAACATTAAAAAAGAAAAGAATATTATTAATTTTCTGGATAATATTTATTTTTCACCCGAAGGTATTAAAGAAAATATTTCAAAATTAACCGTAGATATACCTGAAACAGAATATTCTAAAATTGTGTGCTCTGCAATAATTTTATATATTAAAAGAACTCAGCCCGATATTTTAAATAATATTAAAAGTATTAAAAAAATAACATACAGCGACTTTATGACTCTGGATGATTTGGCTATAAAAAACCTTGAACTCGTCGAAGGGCTTGCTTCTGCTTCAAGGGAGGGTTCGCTCTTTGAAACTATAGACAGAACAATTACTTCTATGGGAGCGCGACTTTTAAGAAAATCAATTCTTGAACCACTTTTAGATATAAAACTTATTTCCGACAGGCAAAATGCAATTGAATTTTTCCTGAATAACGGTCTTCTAAAAATGGAAATAAGGGAAATATTAAAAAATTGTCAGGATATAGAACGGCTTCTATCCAAGATTACAGCACAAACAGCTAATGGCAGGGATTTGGTCGCTCTTAAGAAGAGTTTAACAACTATTCCTAAGATTAAAAACAAAATTTCCGAAACTTTGAAATCTTCTGAATTTCTGGGTAATTCTGAAATTATCAGAAGTTACTTTTTAGAATTGAAAACTTTGGAAAATATTGTTGAATTAATAGAAAAATCAATAATTGATGAACCGCCTCCGACAATCAAAGAAGGAAATCTTATAAAAGACGGTTATAACAAAGATTTGGACGAATTGAAATTTATTTCTAAAAATGCAAAAGAGTGGATTGCTAGATTTGAAACAGAAGAAAAACAAAGAACACAAATAAATTCACTTAAGGTAAAATATAATTCTGTTTTCGGTTATTTTATCGAAATCACTAAAACTAATCTCGATAAAGTACCTTCTGACTATATAAGAAAACAAACGATCGCAACCGGAGAGAGATTTATTACAGAAGCTCTTAAACAAAAAGAATCTATGATTCTAGGTGCACAGGAAAAAATTTCAGCATTGGAATATGAGATTTTCTTAAAAATACGGCAGCAAATCATGGAAAATTCAGAAGCGATACAACTAAATGCAAAAGCAATTGCCGGTATTGATATGTTCTCGGCACTTGCCGAACTTGCTGCTGAAAATAATTATATAAAACCTATTGTTAATGATGCTGACTCAATAAATATCGTTGATGGCAGACATCCTGTTATAGAAAAAGTTTTGGGCGGAAAATTTGTGCCGAACGATCTTTTGTTGTCTAGCGAAAGAAGAATTGCAATTATTACGGGACCCAATATGTCCGGTAAATCAACATATCTCAGGCAGACTGCAATTATCATAATTATGGCACAAATTGGAAGTTATGTCCCGGCAAAAAATGCTGAAATAGGAATTGTTGATTCTATATTTACAAGAATAGGCGCATCTGACAGATTAACAGCCGGAGAATCAACTTTTATGGTTGAGATGAAAGAGGTAGCAAATATATTAAATAACGCAACTAAAAAAAGTTATATTCTGCTTGATGAAGTCGGCAGAGGAACATCTACATTTGACGGAATTTCTATTGCGTGGGCAACGATTGAATATCTTAAACCTCTTTGTGCAAAAGTACTTTTCGCAACACATTATTTTGAACTTACTGAACTTTCAAATATACATCCAGAAATTATTAACCTTAACGTTTCTGTAAAAGAATGGAAAGGTGATGTTTTATTTTTACACAAAATTATAGATGGTTCTGCCGATAGGTCTTACGGTATCCACGTCGGTAAACTTGCGGGACTTCCTCAAATAGTTTTAGAACGCGCCGATGAACTACTTGCTTTTTTCGAAAAAAATTATAATAATAGAGATAATAAACAACAGGAATTATTTACTTTTTCAAATAATGATAAAGTTTTAGAAAAATCTCCGCTTTTAGAAGAAATAGAAAAAACTAATCCGGATGATATGACCCCTAAAGACGCTCTTCAAAAAATATATGAATGGAAAAGGAGGCTAAATGACAATATCACAAAATGAAAAAAGAAAAATTAAAAGATTTCCCGTACTGTATCATCTGGTTAAGCCTGTTTTGATAATGAGGGCGGGGAAAAACCAGGATTCAGAATTACCTGCGATTATGGCAAATCTTTCTGCCGGCGGTATGGCTCTAGTTACTTTTTCACCTCTATCGATTGGAGAAAAATTAATAATTTCTTTTAAGTTAAAAGACATACAAATGGAAAATGTTAAGGCAACAATAGTAAGATGCGAAAACAAAGGCGGTGCTTGCATTATAGGAATTCAGTTTGAACAAATAGATAAAGCTATTGCTGATAAATTATGCAAGATGGCAGATGATTTTGATGCCTGCAGAACAAGACTTTTCTATGATGATAAATCTATTTGTAAAAAAGACTGCAGTTATTTCGCACACTGCCATTATTCTGAAAGGAAAAAACAGGTAGCTCCGTAATGAGCAAGATTAAAATTCTACCTTCCGATTTAGTAAGTAAAATTGCTGCCGGTGAAGTAATTGAAAGACCCGCTTCTGTTGTAAAAGAACTAATAGAAAATTCCCTGGATGCAGGATCAAAGTATATTATCGCGGAAATAAAAAAAAGCGGTAAAGAACTTATTTCAATAACCGATGACGGTTGTGGAATGTTAAAAGACGATGCAATTTTATCTATTGAAAGACATTCAACTAGTAAAATTTCAAATATAACCGATTTGGAAACTATTCAAACATTAGGTTTCCGCGGGGAAGCGCTACCGTCTATTGCATCAGTATCAAATTTAATTATTATAACTAAAACAAGTAATTCTAGTTCCGGTTTTTTTTTAGAAGTAGCGGATAGTAAAATAGTTAGCTCAAAAGAAACAGGATGCCCTGCCGGAACTACCATAGAAGTTAAAAATATTTTTTATAATGTTCCTGCCAGATTAAAATTTCTTAAATCTGATAATACCGAAAAAAATAAAATAATCTCTTTAATTACAGAATATGCCATTGTTAATTTTGATGTATCGTTCCGGTTGATTTCTGACAATAAAGAACTTTTTAATTATCCGCCGGCGAACAGTTTACAGATTCGTTTAGCCCAGATTTTCGGAAATGCATTCATAGAAGAACTTTTAGATATAAATTTTAAGCACGAACAAATTTCTATTTCCGGATTTATAAGTAAACCTGACAAGACATTTTTAAACAGAAACCGCATTTTTACTTTCATAAACAAACGGCCTGTAAATTCAAAAATTATTATCAGTGCTGTATTAAACGGATATGATGAATTTTTACGAAAAAAAGAAAACCCTGCCTTGTTTTTAATGTTTGATATAAAACCGGAATCTATAGATGTTAATGTTCACCCGACAAAAAGAGAAATTAAATTCAAAGACGAAGGACCGGTTTATTCAACGGTGAGGCAGATAGTACGGTCACGGCTTACGACAAAAGAAGTTATCCCGGCAATAGAAACTAAGAATGAAAACTATGCATCAACTATAAAACCACCTGAAAATTTTTCATCTGCGCCGGTAAAATACACCACGCAGGAATTTTCAATTCCGCAATCGGCAACAACAAATTTTAAAAAAAGTTTAAGCACACAACTCAAATATATAGGTAGAATTTTTGAATTATATATTTTAGCTGAAGAAAATGATGAGCTTCTAATAATAGACCAACACGCTGCTCAGGAAAAAGTACTTTACGAAAAACTTAAAAATGATATATCAAATAAAACATTGGAAATTCAAAACTTGCTTCTTCCTGTAAATATTGAGCTTTCACCGAAAGAATTCAGCATATTACAGGAATTAAAAAGTAGTTTGGAAAAACTTGGATTTGAAATAGAAGAATTTGGTATAAGCTCTTTTATAGTAAAATCCATCCCGGCGGTTATAAATAATGCATCACCTCTTTCAATAATAACAGAAATAATAAAACAGAAGAAAGTCGGAAAAATAAGCGACGCTTCCGGTATTTTAGATGACATTATGAAAACCGCGTGTAAAACTGCAGTAAAATCCGGAGATAAACTCTCTGAAATAGAAATAAGAATACTTCTTGATGATCTTTTTAAATGCTCAAATCCCTATACCTGCCCGCATGGAAGACCTACAATAACTAAAATAACCAAAGATGAACTTGATAAAAGATTCTTAAGAAAATGAAAACTATCATTGTGATTGCGGGAGCTACAGCAACCGGTAAAACCGAAGTAGCAATCAACCTCGCTAAAATAATTAATGCTGAAATCATATCTGCTGATTCCAGACAAATTTATAAAAATCTAAATATTGGAACAAACAAACCAACCCAACTACAATTAAAAACTATAAAACATCACTTAATAAGTATTGTTGATATAAATTCCAAACATCAGTTTAATGCAGGTAATTTTGCGAAACTTGCCAATAAAAAAATTAAAAGAATTTTGTATTCCAAAAAAACCGCAATAATTTCCGGCGGTACCGGATTATATATAAAATCACTTATTGACGGTTTAATTGAAATTAAAAACGACTTAAAATTAAGGAAAAAAATATTAAATCAATATAAAAAATATGGACTTAAATTCCTCTATAATAAACTTGAAAAATTAGACCCCGAAACAGCTAAAATAATTGATAAAAATAATCCTGTAAGGGTAATCCGGGCTATTGAAATTTGTTTGCAGACAGGCAAAAAATTTTCTGATTTAAAAAAATTAACAAAAAAATCCGATTACAAATATATAATATTTGGTCTTTATACAGATAGAAATAAACTCTATGCGAGAATTAACGAACGCGTAGATATCATGATAAATAACGGTTTGAATGAAGAAGTAGAAAAACTAGTTAAGAAATTTTCCTTTAAAAATCCTATACTTCAATCAACAATTGGTTATAAAGAAATTATCGGTTATCTAAACGGTGAATATTCCAAAGATATTGCAATAGAATTGATAAAACAAAATACAAGAAAATATGCGAAAAGACAAATGACATGGTTTAATAAAGATAAACGTATTATTTGGATGGATATTGACAATGATCCGTTAAGAAAAATATTGAATTATCTAAAAAAATCTGATATACTTTATCCTCGTGAGCAACAAAGAAAGAGCACTCTTAATAGGCATTGATCTATCTGAAAAAAAAGAATTTTCTGTCGAAGAATCGCTAAAAGAACTAAGTCAACTTGCCTATACAAAAGGTGCACAAACAATTGATACCATAATACAGAAAAAAGTAAAACCCGATCCTAAATTTTTTATCGGCAAAGGAAAGGTCTTTGAAATAAAAAAAATCTGTGAAAAAGAAAAAATAAATATTGTTATTTTTGACGAAAACTTAACGCCTGCACAGCAAAAAAACCTTGAGAATGAAATCCCGGCAAGAGTTATAGACAGAACACAATTAATTCTTGATATTTTTTCTCAGCGTGCAAGAACACAAGAAGCAAAACTTCAGATTGAACTCGCTGAAAAATATTATCAACTTCCAAGACTAATTGGAAAAAGAGGTGTCTTAGCTCAGCAGGTTGGAAATATCGGCGTAAGAGGCGGAGCGGGTGAAAGAAAAATAGAAATTGACAGAAGAAGAATTCGTGACAGAATTTCATATCTTAAAAAAGAAATTGAAAAAGTTAAAGACCATCGGGAAACACAAAGATCAAAAAGAGAGGAAGTCCCTGTCCCTATTATATCACTGGTCGGCTACACTAACGTCGGGAAATCAACACTATTAAACTATCTCACAAAGAAAAATTCAGTATATGCAGATAACAAACTCTTTGCAACATTGGATACAACAACAAGAAAAGTCAATCTGCCAAGCGGTAAATTAGTACTATTTACAGATACTGTCGGATTTATAAATAAATTACCGCATCAGCTTATAGCTGCTTTTAAATCGACTTTAGAAGAAATCACTCATTCAAACTTAATTATACACATTATCGATATAACCAATCAGAATTATCAAAATACAGAAAAAGTTGTTTTAAATGTTTTGAAAGAAATCGGAGCGGATAAAATACCGCTAATAGATGTTTATAACAAATGCGATTTAATTAAAACAAAATTTTCTCACAGTAATTATCTTTGTATTTCGGCATCAAAAGGAAACAAAGTTTTGGAATTACTTAATCTAATAGACAGAAAACTTGAACTTAATCTCGAATATAAAAATATATCTATACCTTACAATCAGTTGTCAATCCTAGATAAAATTAAAACTGTAGGCAAAATAATTAAATATAAGCCGCACGGAAATTACGCTGAGTTAAAAATTATGATTGATAATAAAAATTGGGAACAAATAAAAAAAATAACACACTTAAAATGAAACATTTAACATTAGCCAACAACTTAACAATTTCAAGAATTATCTTAGTCCCGGTTTATATTATTTCTGTAATTGCGGGCAATGAATGGCTTTCAATTTCTATTTTTATTTTTTGTATTTTAACAGATTTTCTTGACGGATTATTTGCAAGAATTCGCGGAGAACGCACGCAATTAGGTTCATTTTTAGATCCTTTAGCAGATAAACTTCTTCTTATAAGTTCATTTATAGTTCTTGTTGTTTTAAAAAAAATTCCTGTCTGGGTACTGATTGTTGTTATAACTAAAAATATCATTGTTTTTACAGGTTGGTGGCTGCGATATCATATTATGAGAAATGCAGAAATATCGCCAACTTTATTTGGAAAAACTTCTACTGTGTTAGAGATGACTGTTGTACTTCTCGTTTTGATAAATACGCCTGAAAATATCTTAAATCCAATAATGTACTTAATGCTTTTATCAATAGTAATTTCAACTTTTACTTACATTATACCAGGTATAAAGGAAATTGAAAAAAAATGATTTCTTTATTTTTTATTTTATCTTTTTTAATTGGTTCGATACCAATGGCATATTTAATATCAAAAATATTTTACGGTATTGATATACGTGAACACGGGAGCGGCAATCCCGGTGCTACCAATGTATGGCGTGTGCTCGGGAAAATACCAGGTAGTATAACGTTTCTGTTTGATTTTTCCAAAGGATTTTTTCCTGTATTAATAAGCAAAAAAATATTTCCTGATGCATCTTTATATGTTCCGATGATAACAGGATTTCTTGCAATTACCGGACACATCTGGACCCCTTTTTTAAGATTCAGGGGTGGGAAAGGTGTTGCCACCAGTTTCGGTGTATTCTTAGGATTAAATCCGATTGCTGCTTTAATTGCGTTGACTGTATTTGTAATTACTCTATCCGTTACAAAATTAGTTGCAATTGGTTCTATATTTGCCGCAATTACTTTACCAATTGTTTTGTTTATTTTAAAAGAACAGTCTATATTAAAATATATTTCGATTGTTTTAGCTATTATTATAATTTGGCGGCATAAATCAAATATAAAAAAAATTTTAAAAGGAACTGAGAATTAATATGAAAATATCTGTTTTGGGCGGCGGGGCATGGGGTTCAACATTAGCTCAATATCTATATAAAAATCACCATACAGTTTCATTATGGGAATTTGATAAATCCCGTTTGAATCATCTTAAAAAGAACAGATATCCGGTTTTCTTTCCTCATGTTAAACTAAGCAAACAAGTATATTTAACAAGCAACTTAAGCGAAATTATTAAAGATGCCCATATATTATTATTAACAGTTCCTTCTCAATCCATGCGCACAACTGTCAAGGAGATTTACAAATACACAAATAAAAATCAGATTTTTATAATAGCGAGCAAGGGAATAGAGATAAAGACTGGTGAACCTCTTTCAAAAATAGTCAAGGAAGAATTAAAAACAAATAATGTTGTAGTTTTATCCGGACCCAGTTTCGCTATAGAAGTTGCCAAAGGATTCCCGACCGCAATAGTTGCGGCGGGACAAGAAAAGATATCCAAAGTAATACAAAAATGTTTTTCATCACAAAATTTAAGAATTTACACAAATACCGATATAATTGGTGTTGAAACCGGCGGTGCATTAAAAAATATAATAGCCATAGCCTGCGGTATTGCAAGAGGTATGGGATTGGGAGACAACTCACTTGCGGCAATTGTAACCCGCGGACTGGTTGAAATAGCATTATTAGGCGTAAAGCTCGGCGCAAAAAAAGAAACTTTTTCGGGATTATCAGGGTTGGGTGATATGGTTATGACTTCTTTTTCAAAAAATTCAAGAAATGAAAGTTTTGGTGAATTAATCGGAAAGGGATTAAAAACTAATATTGCGATAAAAAAAATAGGAATGACTGTAGAAGGTGTTTATACAACACAAGCGGTAATAAAATTAGCTGGAAAACTAAAAATAGAAATGCCGATAACTAATGAAGTATATAAAATTATATTGAAAGGAAAAAATCCGAAAAAAGCAATCTCTACTCTCATGATGAGAAATGTAAAACCGGAGTAAGCCCCGTTAGAGATTGGTTTGTAAGCTTATATACATATTTAACGGGTAAGTGGATATTAATAAATACAGATTTATTTGAGAGTCACGGAAGCATTCAGAAATGCTTCCTATCTCTAACGGGGTAGATTATGGATAAAAGAGAAATAATAGAAGTAATGTCTCGAAGAACCTGCTGTATTAAGGAAGCAAAAGATGCTTTTGAAGAATTTTTATCCGCAGCAAGAAAAACATTATTTCGCGGAGAAAAAATCCATTTAAAAGGTATCGGCACACTTTACGTTAAAATGCGCAAAGAAAGAAGAGTCCGAAACCCAAAAACTAGAGAAATAATGAAAATTAAACCTAAACGAGTAATAAGATTTAAACCATCGGAAATACCAATAGAGAATTGAATTTTATGGATCTTATCGAAAAAAGTTTTTATTCAATCGGTGACGTAGAAAAAACAACAGGTGTTAAACCATATATTTTGCGTTATTGGGAACAGGAATTTAGAATTCTCAGACCCGCACGAAGAACTTCCGGGCAAAGGAAATATACAAAAAACGATATTCAATTAATACTGAAAATAAAAGAATTATTATATGAAAAAGGTTTTACAATCGGCGGAGCAAAAAAATATCTAATAGAAGAAAAAAGAAAAAGAAAAAAACAATCTGAATTTAGTTTTGGAAAAGAAACTGAAAGTATCGAAATATTAAGTAACATTAAAAAAGAATTGAAAGCTATTTCCGAATTACTCAAATGAGCGATTTCAAAAAATTACGCAATGAAATGGTTGAAACACAAATAATTACAAGAGGAATTTCGGATAAAAAAGTTATTAACATCCTAAGAAAAATACCGCGGGAAAAGTTCATTGACAAAAAGTTTATTGAAGAAGCTTATGATGATCATCCTATTCCGATAGGGGAAAACCAGACAATTTCTCAACCTTACATTGTCGCTCTCATGACAGAATTACTTAGATTAAAAGGTAATGAGAAAATTCTGGAAATAGGAACCGGTTCCGGTTATCAAACCGCAATACTTGCGGAATTGTCAAAGGAAGTATATTCAATCGAACGGATTTCTTCACTTTACGAAAAAACAAAAAAAACTCTTCAAGAACTTGGTTATAAAAATATATTTTTATTTAATAGTGACGGCAGTGAAGGTTTAAAAGATTTTGCACCTTATGACAGAATAATTGTAACCGCTGCGGGAAATGAAATACCACAACCGTTGGAAGAACAACTTGCAGAAAACGGTCGCATTGTTATGCCGGTTGGTGACAGGTTTATGCAAAACCTAATTATGGCTGATAAAATCAATAATAAATTGCATATTATAAACTATGGTGCCGTAACATTTGTGCCTCTAATAGGTAAGCACGGGATAAGTATTTAACTTTATTATTGACAAACGTTTTATTTTACATAAAATATATAAACTGCAAGTATAAATTAAAAGTATAAATAAAAATAAAGACATAAAGATTTAATTTAAATTTAAATTTGTAATTAGTTTGAGCCTGCCTACCGGCAGGCAGGTAATTAGTAGTTAGGAAAAATTTTTGCTCTTATAAACTAGAAATCCTTGCGCTAATTACTAAATACTAATTACTAATTACTTAAAATTTGAGCGTAGCGAAAATTTTCGGGGTGTGGCCCAGTGGTAGGGCACTCGCTTGGGGTGCGAGTGGTCGTCCCGATACATCGGGATCACCCCAAAGGCA
>MGVS01000039.1:56251-63382 GCA_001800605.1 Elusimicrobia bacterium RIFOXYD2_FULL_34_15 | reverse complement strand
GGTAATGTCGTGATGAGATTAGGGGTGCATTGTTCGGTAGGTAAAGGACTTCAAAATACAATCAAAGAAGCGGTTTCTTTGGGTTGTGAGACGATACAGATTTTTTCACGTTCGCCGCGTTCATGGGGACGGAAAGAATTTGATTTAAAAGAAGTTGAAGAGTTTAAAAGATCTTTGAAAGAAAATAATATTTTTCCGCTTGTTGTTCATATGCTATATCTTCCCAATCTTGCATCAGCGGATAAAAACCTTTACAAAAGATCTGTTGATGTATTGATTGATGAGTTAAATAGATGTAAAATTTTAGGAGCAAAATATTTGGTGGTTCATCCCGGCAGATATTCAACGGGTGATTTTGAAACCGGAATAAAAAACATTATTAAAGCAATAAATTTTGCATTTTTAAAAGCAAGAAATGAAACTATAATTCTGCTTGAAAATCTTGCCGGCGGTAAAACGGATATCGGCTGGCGGTTTGAAGAACTTCATCGCATTATTGAAAATGTCGCAGATAAAAAACGGATTGGTGTATGTCTTGATACAGCCCATTTATTCGGAGCAGGTTATGATGTTTCAAAAAAAGGATTTGATAATACAATAAATGAATTTGATAGAATTGTTGGTTTAAAATATTTAAGATTTTTACATATAAATGATTCTATTAACGAAAGAGGTTCAAAAATCGACAGGCATATGCATATTGGACAAGGTTATATCGGAATTGAGGGTTTCAGGGCGGTTTTAAATCATCCGAAAATAAAAAATCTTCCGGGTATTATCGAAACACCGAGAATGAGAAAAGATTTGATAAAAGATAAAAAAAATCTTATAATTTTAAGGAAACTCATGAAAAAGACAAAATAAGGAGGGGTAAACCCCATTAGAGATAGATTGATATAGTATACAAACATTTGAAAGAGTAAAAAGTATAATAAACTATATAAAATCTAAGAAATTACACGGAAGCATTTTACAATGCTTCCTATCTCTAACGGGGTAAATAATTATGATTGTTACAGTAGTTATTGTTTCGATGCTTGCGCTTATTTTGGGGTATCGTATTTATGGCGGTTTTTTGGCAAGACAAGTTAAGTTGGACGATTCTTGCCAAACACCGTCATGTGAAATTAACGATGGCGTCGATTATGTGCCTGCAAAGTCCTCAATGCTTTTAGGTCAGCACTTTTCTGCAATTGCAGCTGCCGGACCGATTGTCGGACCTATTCTCGCCGGTATTTGGTTTGGATGGGGGCCTGCAATTTTGTGGATAATACTTGGTTCTATATTTATAGGCGGAGTTCACGATTTTTCTAGTTTGGTTGCTTCTATAAGACATAAAGCAACTTCTATCGGTGAAATTGTTAAACAGCATATGTCAAAGACATCGCAAATTTTATTTTTAATTTTTGTCTGGTTTGCTCTTGTGTATGTTATAATCGCATTTACAGATATTACCGCTCAAACATTTAAAACAGTATCAGGTACCGAAGCTTTTGGGCCCGGAGTAGCGGCATCATCAATTATGTATATTGCTATTGGAATAACAATGGGAATTTATTTATATAAATTCAATATGAAGGTTTGGTTAGCGACAGCTATTTTTTTACCGCTGGTTTTATTTGTTATCTGGCTTGGGCCCAGATTACCGCAGCCAATACTTGATTATCTTATGAATATTTCTGCAAAACAATGGGATATATTTCTGCTTTTATACTGTTTTATAGCATCACTTATTCCGATGTGGCTACTATTGCAGCCCCGCGGATATCTTGGCGGATGGCTGTTATATTTTGTTATAGCAATAGGCCTATTAGGAGCAATATTCGGAGGATTTAAAGTGGAATATCCTATGATAAATACAGTAGCGTTCAAGAGTGTGGACAATGCTAAGCTAGTATTTCCGATTTTATTTATCACAATTGCCTGCGGTGCCTGCTCCGGTTTTCATGGAATAGTTAGTTCCGGAACTACATCGAAACAGTTATCAAAAGAGTCTGATGCAAAAGTCGTTGGTTATGGTGCTATGCTGCTTGAGGGTTTTGTCGCAATATTGGCCTTGGCGACATTGATGATGATACCGAAAGGTACTGACATACTTAAATCTGACCCCAATTTCATTTATGCAAATGGAATTGCAAAATATCTGGGTATCATAGGAATTAGTTATAGCTTGGCGCTTCAGTTTGCGCTTCTTGCTTTTTCCACTTTTGTTTATGATACTCTCGATGTCTGCACAAGGCTTGCTAGATATATATTTCAGGAATTGATTGGTTTAAAATCGTTCATTGGCGGATTTCTGGCAACGGCAGTTACGTTGTTATTGCCTCTGATATTTCTAATGCTTACTAAAGAAAAAGGTTATTTAGTTGCATGGCCGATTTTTGGAACCAGTAACCAATTGCTTGCAAGTTTGATTCTTTTAGCAATAGCGGTATGGCTGAAAAAAACCGGAAAGAAAAATTTATATGTTGTAATTCCTATGGTATTTATGATGTTTATGACTTTATGGTCGTTATTTTTACAGATAAAACCTTTTGTGAATTCAGTCGGTAGCGGTATAGAAATAAAAACGGATGCTATAATTTCGGGTGTTTGCGGAATTATTTTGTTTGTTTTAGCAATATTTGTAATTGTTGAAGGTATAAAAGCAATCAGAAAACAGGAAAGAGCTGCTACCTAGGGAGGTTTTTTCCAACAGTCTTATAGTAATCATGAAATGGCATAAAATTTTTATTTTATTTTTATTATTTTCAAGTTTTCTTAATGCGCAGGAATTTCCTAAATATACTGATGCAAAGGTTCTGCCGAAAGAAGCGCAATTTTGGGAAAAACTTCCGAATGATTTTGTAAAATGCGGATTATGTCCCTGGCGATGCACAATTGCTCCGAATCAGAGAGGTTTTTGCAGGATAAGAGGAAATGCCGGAGGGGTGCTTTATACACATAGTTATGCCCGTCCTTGTTCAATAAATATAGACCCGATAGAGAAGAAACCGTTTTTTCATTTTATGCCGGGAACCCAAGCGTTTTCTCTTGCGACCGCCGGTTGCAATGTCGGGTGTAAGTTCTGCCAAAACTGGCAGATTTCAAAAATTACACCTGAAGAAAGCGATGGGCTCTATATACTGCCGGAAGAAATTGTAAAACTTGCAAAGAGGTCAAAATCAAAGATTATAGCATATACATATGCAGAGCCGACAATATTCTATGAATATATGATTGAGATATCTTCAATTGCAAAAAAAGAAGGATTAAAAAATGTTGTTGTGTCCTGTGGTTTTATAAATCAGGAGCCGTTAAAAAAACTTTTAAAATATGTTGATGCATATAAAATAGATTTAAAAGGTTTCAGCGACAAATATTATGAGGATATTGTGGGCGCAAGACTGGAGCCGGTACTAGAAACGATAAAAACCATAAAAAAATCCGGAGTTCATCTTGAGATTGTTAATTTGGTTATACCTACATTAAATGATAATCCGGAAGAGGTAAGAAAGATGTGTCAGTGGCTTGTAAAAAATGTAGGGACTAACGTGCCGCTTCATTTTTCAAGGTTTCATCCGGATTATAAGATGATGAATTATCCATCTACACCGTTATCAACCGTTGAAAATTTAAGAAAGATAGCAATGGCGGAAGGGTTAAAATATGTATATCTCGGGAACGTTGCGCCGGGTAACGAGGGTGAAAATACATATTGTCCGAAATGCAAAAAACTTCTCATAGAACGGCTTGGGTTTGACGTAATTCAAAATAATATTATGAAAGGAAAATGTGTGTTTTGCAGTCAGAAGATAAATGGCGTATGGGAATAGATTATAAAGTTATAATTGAATTATTTCTAACGGGGATAGCATTGGGATTCGGTCCCTGTTTTTTATTTTGTGCTCCTATAATCTCATCTTATATTTTTGCGAACGGAGCTAATCAAAAAGAAGGATTGAAAATCACTTTTGTTTTTTCGTTCGGTAGAATAATTGCATATAGTTTACTTGGTTTTTCAGCAGTTGCATTGATTAATACTCTCGATATTCAAAAAGATGTTTTTAAACGTGCGGCAGGCATATTAATATTGTTAATTTTACCGGTTTATAACTTTGGAAAAGATAAAATAAAATTTTGTAATTTTCTAAGCAAATTTTCTGAAAAAAGAAATAGTTTTAATGCATTTTTTATCGGTCTTTTGATCGGTCTTTCACCATGTGCACCTCTTGTGGGTATTCTTTCGTATATTGTCGTTAAATCAGAGAATATTATTTTCGGTTTGTTTTATGGTTTTGTTTTCGGTGTGGGTACGTTTATTTCTCCGCTCATTTTTTGCGGGTTGCTGGTAGGTTTTTTTTCTAATTACTGTTCAAAGTCAAAAGAAATGTTTATATTGTTTAAAATTATCGGCAACGCATTACTAATTTATTTTGCAGTTAAACTAATATTATGATACTGTTAAAAAACTCCTTTTCTATTACGATTTCAATATTTGGCCTGCGATTTCGTTGCACATCGGCTTACATATCACTGTTGAATTGATATGCTCGCCTCGTGCGCCTCGTCTCGGCTTCAAATCTTAAAATCTCATTACGAAGTGAGTTTTTCAACAATATCATTATGATTTACTTATTTTTATTGGGTTTTATTTCTTTCGGGTATCAGATTATACTTCTGAGAGAATTTTTAGTTATTTTTTCAGATAACGAGCTTACGATAGGTATTTTTCTCGCCAGCTGGATGTTGATGTCAGGTTTGGGTTCTTATCTTGCAGGAATTTTTATTAATCGTATTAAAAATCCAGGTAAAGTTTTTTCAAATTTACTTCTATTGATTGCTCTGATTATGCCGTTAGAGATTATTTTAATTAGAATAATTAAACCTTTTATTCAAAAAGTACCTACTGAAATATTGGGGATAGGACCAACGATATTAATTTCATTAGTTGTATCGGTGTTTTTAAGCATATTATTTGGGATATGGTTTATTTTAGCCGTAAAAATGATTTCTGAAAAAGCTGAAAGACCGGTTGGTAAATATTATGGATTGGAAACGATAGGAACCGTATTTGGCGGGCTATTGATTAGTATTGTTTTTATAAAACTTTTCAATACAATTCAAATAAGTTTATTTTTCACTTTAATAATATTTATGGTACTTTATAAATTCTATTCTAAAAAATATCTAATTTTACTGATTATTACTATATTGTGTTTACTAAACTCAAATAATATAGAAAACTTATCGGTTAAATATCAATGGAAGCCGTTTAATTTAGTAGAATCCCGGGATTCTATTTATGGAAAAATTGCTGTAATTAAAAGCGGCGGTGAATACGATTTTTATCAAAACTCAAACAAAATTGTTACAACAGAATTACTTTCCAATAATGAAGAAATTGTAAATTTCCCTTTATTGTTACTTAAAAGCCCGAAAGATGTGTTAGTTATTGGCGGTGCAAGAAATAATGTTGTTGAGGTTTTAAAATACAAAATAAGTAAAGTTACTTATATTGAGCCAAATACTGTTTTTTTAAAATTTTCAAAAAAATACTCAAAAAAAGATATAGAAAATGTATTTGGAGATCCAAGATTGGAGATTTTGCAAACGGATAGCAGGTTTTTTATTAAAAGAACACAAAATAAATTTGATTGCGTAATCGCTGATATCCCGCCGCCATTTACAGGCCTGGCTAATAGATATTTTACTGCAGAATATTTCGAAGAAATTAAAAATATTCTTAAAGAAAACGGAATTTATATTTTTCCATTGTTATCATCTGAAAATTATATGTCGGACGAATTAAAATTTCTTAGCGCTTCCATTTATAAGACCTTGAACGGTGTTTTTCCGAATATTTATATTGTAGCCGGTGCAAATAATTATTTTATTTGCTCAATGAAAAAACAGGATATTAATTCTAAACGATTGCTAAGAGAAATAAGAAAAAGGCGTATTGATGTAAAATATTTAACCCGGTATTATCTGAATTATATTTTAAGAAATGACAGAACGGCGAAAGTGAAGCTATGGATAATAGAAAAAATAGACGAAGTTCCTTCTAATTATGATTTTTATCCGGTTTGTTATTTTTACGGTCTTAATTATTGGGCATCATTTTTTGGTAAAGGACTTGTTCAAAAAACATTTGATACATTCACAAACCATAAATTGTCATTTTTAATTCTGGCATGTACTATTTTGATTATTTTCCTTTCAATAATGAAAAAATTATATTTTGAAACTACTTTGCTAATTGCAAGTTTTATATCAATTATTTTAGAGCTTTTGATTATTTTTGCTTTTCAATCAGTTTATGGATATATATATAATAAAATAGGGATTTTACTGGCTTTGTGCCTATTTGGAATAGGGGCGGGTAGTTATATAACTGATAAGTATTTAATGAAAAAAAATGATAATTGTTTGGTAATTAAAAAAATACTATTTTTGAATTTGATTTATGCCGTTCTATTACCATTCGTTTTAAAGATTTTAACAAAAAATCCATTTTATACTGTTTCAATATTTTATGTTTTGATATTTTTGTCGGGAGCTTTTGTCGGAATTTTATTTCCACTTACTGTAAAAGGGCAAGGATTTATAGATGAAAAACAGATTGGAAAATATTATGCGATTGATTTGTTTGGTGCCATGCTTGGTACATTATTGGCGAGTTTAATATTAATACCGGTTTTCGGAATTATAAATAGCTGCTATTTGGCTGCAGGATTTATATTATTACTATTAGTGCGAAGTTGTTTATAATATTGAATTGATTTCAGACACAAGTTTCGGCTTGCCGGAAAAACCTATAATTTTTTTAACAATTTGTCCGTTCTTAAATATTAGAATTGTAGGAATCGCTGAGATACCGTATTCCGCCGGTTTATTCTGGTTTTCATCAACATTCATCTTACCTACTTTCATTTTTCCTTCAAATTCCTTGGCAATTTCTTCAATAACAGGCGCTATCATTTTGCAGGGTCCGCACCATGTAGCCCAAAAATCAACAAGAACAGGCATTACTGATTTTACTACCTCATCATCAAAATTTGAATCTGTAAAAGTAATTTCGCTCATAACATCATCCTCCTTTTAAGGTAGAAGGGTAAAAAGGAACAGCTTAAACTATTAACTTTAATT
>MGVS01000039.1:0-56232 GCA_001800605.1 Elusimicrobia bacterium RIFOXYD2_FULL_34_15 | reverse complement strand
CCGCCACTGACGGGCAAGCGTTACTCAGCCTGTCCCGACTCATCGGGATTACTATATTTAGTGGAATAACTTGCCCAACAGATATACAAATATTATTCCAAAAATTAGAATCAAACTGTTAATCTTTCTTTTCGATTTGTGCATCTCAGGAATTAAATCCGACGCAGCAAGGTAAATAAATGAACCTGCTGTTATTGAAAGAGCATTACCCAAAATATTCGGTTGTAGATTTCGAATAAGAAATAACGAAACGATTGCTCCAAAAGGTGTTGCTAATGCCACAACCAGTGAATATATCCATATCTTTTGTTTTTTCAGGTTAGTGTGCATTAAAATGCCGGTAGTTATAAGTCCTTCGGGAAATTCATGTAAGATGACTGCGACAGCGGTAAATATACCGATACTTGAAGAAACCTCAAATCCAATAGCAATCGCAATACCGTCTAATAATGAGTGTATCGCTAATCCGATGAAGGACATTATCCCCAAACGGTGTACCTCGCAATTTGCTTCGTTACAAGGATGGATAGTTATCAGGTAATTTTGAATTACGTAAAAAATTAAAAAACCGATAAAAACAAAAATTGAAACATTCTCAGATATTTCCAAAGATTCCGGAATTAGATGTAAAAAAGAGGTAGCAAGCATAATGCCTGCAGCAAAACTTATAAGATATACGGAATGTTTTTTGACTAACTTTTCGTTAGCGAAGATTAGTATGGTCCCGATTATGGTTGATATTCCGGCAATTAGCGAGTATATTATTACAGAGAATTGAGCATCAGTCATAAGTTTGATATTTATTAGAGGTACAAAATGTTCAAAGGATTCAACAAAGAAGACAGTCAAAAATACAAAAACTTGTCCCGCCGCCTATGGCAAGACCTCACCCAAAGGGCGGACTATCCTTTACCCATTACTCGTTACTCGTTACTTATTACTGTTGTGCTTGTTGTTGTTCAAATTTTGACATGTAATCCTGAACTTTTATTTTTTGTTGCAAAACGTTAACAAATTGACTAAATAATAAAACCCGCTTTTCATTTCTTAATGTTTCTATAAATTTATCTTTTTCTTTAAGCCAATTTTTCAAATTACTGTTTCTCCTTAAAAATTCATCTTCGGCTTCTTTGTCAGAAACTTTTGCTTCAAGGTAAATCAGGTATCTTAGCTTATCAACCGTAAGTGCTCTTTTTCTTGATTTTTCAAATTCTTCCGGTTTTATTTTTAAACCATAATTTAGTGCCTGAAAATAAGTCATATGATCAAAATGCCCATCTTTCTGAAACTGCGGAATTTGCTGTAAGTAAGCCCGGACTTCGTTATCTGTTGTATCTAATCCGTATTTTAACGCCATCTGAAGAAAAGCTTCTTCGGAAACCATATCCTGTAAAACGCTCATTTTAATCTGTTTAATATCATTTTCTGTAAGTTGAGAGTCTTTTTTTTGTGCCTGCTGATTTTCAATTGTCCTTGAAACCTGTCTTGAAAATTCGGTATAAGAAACCTTATTTCCATTTACTGTTGCTACGGTATCTATTCCTTTCGTTAAAATTCCACCGGCCCCAAAATATGCAAAAGTTGCAAACACAAAACCAATTAGTGTTATCCAAAAAATGGTTTTCATGTGTTTTCTAAAAAAGTCCATAATGTTCCTCCAATAAGATATATAAACGGCAGTTAAGAAATTACTATTTTTTTGCCTTAAACTGTATCCTGCTTGTCCGCCAGTGGCTTAGTGGCGGATATTCTGTATCCTGAGTACTTGCTTTATTTCTATTCTAACTTTTTACTTTCAAAAGTCAAGAATATTTTATATAATCACAAAGGCAGTACACAGGATACAGTACACAGCGCACAGAATACAGTATACAGCTTTTAATAATTTATAAAGCTGAATTCTGAATACTGTTATCCTGTGAGTTGCTTTTAATGAGCTGTATCCTGAGTACTGTATTCTGAGTACTGAATTTTAAAATGACTATTTTATTTGATCTTGTTTTAAAAGTATTACCTTATATATTGATAGGATATATTTTTTCAAGATTTAAACTTGACTGGGACGATAAATTTATAAAATATTTTGTTACATTTGCAATTTATTTTTTATTTCCGATTTTTACTTTTTTTACTATGTGGAAGACTCCGTTAAGGGAAAGTTTATCTAATTCGGTAAATATTATTTATATAGTTGTAATTGTCCTTTTTTTTGGTGCGGTTTTTGCAACATTATATTCAAAAATATTTTCTCTGAAATTTAGGAATATTGCGGTGCCGATTATTTTTATGAATTCCGCCTATCTTGCGATCCCGCTAAATGCCATTTTTTTCGGGGCAGAAGGCACTTATTATGCAATTATGTATAATATTTTTCAGACACTTTTATATAATAGCATAGGGCTTTGGATTTTGAGCGGTTCCGCAATAGAAATATTCAGATTGCCTATGGTATATGCGGCTTTCTTGGGTGTTTTAATGAGTTTAAAAAATATTTATATTCCTCCATATTTAGATAATTTCGGCAAAATTTTAAATATTATTACACTGCCGATAATGTTGTGTCTGGTGGGATACCAAATAAAACCGGTAAATAAAGATATCCTAAAAAAAATATTCATCGGAGTTTCGGTACGCATGATTGGCGGTTTTTTAGTTGCAATTTTATTTTGTAAAATTTTAAAAATATCTGGTAGTGCAAGATCTGTATGCCTGCTTTCAAGTTCAATGCCGTCAGCAGTTAGTTCTTACATATATACCAGAAAATATCATGCAGATTATGAATTTGCATCTTCGATGATTGCCGTCGGTTTAATTATGACTTTGGTTTTGATTCCTTTAATATTATGGGTAATATAACTATTTCCGAAGTAAAAAAAGATCATTATGTAAGAGTATTCCTAGGTGCCGCGGATAATAATTTTGCTGCAATAGGATATAAGGAACACGGTCTTAGGCATGCGAAACTTGCTTCAAATATTGCCGGTAATGTTTTAACATATTTAAATTTTTCAAAAAGAGATATTGAACTGGCACAGATAGCAGGTTATCTTCATGATATCGGAAACTCAATAGAGATGCACCAGCATACTTTATCGGGCGCGATCTTATCAAAAAGGTTTTTGCAGCGCATGGGTATGCATAATAATGAGCTTGCCAAAATAATTACTGCTGTCGGATCGCACGAAGAAAAAGATATTATGCCGGGCTCGGAACTTACTGCTGCAGTAATTTTAGGTGATAAAACAGATGTACATCATTCAAGAGTAAGAACCGAAAAGCGAACCGGACTGGATGAACACACACGTGTAAATCTCGCATGTAAAAATTCTTTTTTAAGAGTTGATGCCGAATCAAAAACAATTTCGCTGGAATTAACTATTGATACAAAGATTATAGATATAGGCGAATATTTTGAAACTTTTCTGGAAAGAATGCTACAGCTAAAAAAAGCTTCAAATTATTTAAAATGCATGTTCGTTCTTTATGTAAACAAAAATAAATTCCTTTAAAAAATCAGTAACGGGTAATGAGTAATGGGTAATGGGTAGAAGGTATGGGTTTAAGTAGTTCAAATCATTTAAGCTGTTACTCTTTATTTTTCCATCTTTTACCTCCATCCTTTTAAAAATAAATGTTAAAAAAAAATTTCGAATTGTTAAAAAAAGACGGGAAAGCAAGGCTTGGGATTTTACACACTCCTCATGGCGATATAGAAACTCCGTATTTTATGCCAGTTGGCACACAGGGTACTGTAAAAGCTATTTTTCCTTCCGACCTTATCAAAATGGGAACAGAGATAATATTAGCCAATACCTACCATTTATATTTGAGACCGGGTTTGGATATAATTAAACAGGCAGGAGGTTTGCATAAGTTTATTAATTGGTCATTGCCGATTTTGACCGATTCCGGAGGTTTTCAGGTTTTTTCTATGAGCGATTTAAGAAAAATTTCGGAACAGGGGGTTGAATTCAGGTCGCATATAGACGGTTCAAAACATTTTTTTACTCCGGAAAAGGTTATAGAAATTCAGGATGTTTTAGGTTCTGATATAATTATGGTTCTGGACGAATGCGTGCATTATCCTGTTGAGCATGATTATGCCAAAGCGTCTACGGAGTTGACATTGCGCTGGGCAAAGAGAAGTAAAGTAAGATTTCAGGAACTTAATTTGTCAAATAATTGTCTATTATTTGGGATAGTTCAGGGTTCGACATATAAAGATTTAAGAAAATTTTCTGCAGAGTCTACGGTAGAAATAGGCCTGGACGGTTATGCTCTGGGCGGGCTTTCAGTAGGAGAACCGAATGAACTTATGTATGAAATGGTTTCGGAAACGGAACAATATTTACCGGAAGATAAACCTAGATATTTAATGGGAGTCGGAACTCCCGAAGATTTATTTGCATGTATTGAACAGGGAATTGATATGTTTGACTGTGTTTTGCCTACAAGAAATGCAAGAAACGGACAAGCACTTACCTCAGTCGGAAAAATAAATTTAAAAAACGCAGGCTATAGAACTGACTTTTCACCTCTGGACCCCGCCTGCGATTGTTATACGTGCAAGAATTTTACAAGAGCATATTTGAGCCACTTATTCCGGGCTGGAGAATTTTTAGGTTTGCAATTAAACTCTTTACATAATTTAAATTTTATGCTAAAATTAACAGAAATTATCAGGAGAAGCATTTCTGATGGTAAGTTTTTAGAAGTAAAAAAAGATTTTTTGAGCAAATATAAGACATCCTATCAAGAGAAGGATGTCTAATTATACGAAGTATAGGGGGAATAAAAATGCCACCAAATACAGCGCAGGGAGCTTCAATGTTTTCGTCGATGTTGCCAATAATTTTGATTTTTGTAGTTTTTTATTTTTTATTAATCAGGCCGCAAGCCAAAAAACAGAAAGAGCATTTGAAAATGATTAATAATCTAAAGAAAGGCGACAGGGTAATTACAATCAGCGGAATTTATGGAACTGTTCATGAAATTCAGGGAAATATCGTAAAAATAAAGATATCGGAAAATGTAAATGTTCAGATGCTCAAATCGGCAATTTCAGCGGTCATAAATGAAACTGTTCAAAGTACGCCGGTAATTGAAAATAAATGAAGGAAATTACATTAGAAGCTGTAAAAAATAATCCTCAAGTGGTTTCTTTTTTAGAAGCGGCTAATGAATATCTCGGTGTCATAGGTTATACTGAGCACGGATTCAGGCACGCAGATATTGTTTCAAAACTTTCGAAAAACGTTTTAGCTCATTTAAATTATAAAAAACCGCTTCCGGAATTAGCTGCTATTGCGGGATATTTACACGATATAGGTAACGTTGTTAACCGTACCGACCATATTTCAGCAAGTGCATTAATTACTATGGATGTTCTGGATGAGTTAGGAATGTCACCGGAAGATGTTGCGATAATTATTGGTGCGATAGGTAATCATGAGGAACCCATCGGCGAACCGGTCAATCCTGTAGCTGCAGCGTTGATTTTAGCGGATAAAGCGGATGTTCATAGAAGCAGAGTAAGAAATCCGCAATTAATAGCAATGGATATACATGACCGGGTTAACTATGCAGTGGAACGTTCTTTTTTAAGGGTTGATGCAGAAAAGAAAAAAATTGCTTTAGAATTAACTATCGATACCAAAATTTCGCAGGTGATGGAATATTTTGAGATATTCTTGAGCAGAATGCTGATATGTAAGAAAGCAGCTGAATTTTTAAAAACTGATTTTGATTTATATATAAACGAAACGAAGCTTTTTTAAGGCAGTACACAGCAAACAGTATACAGGATACAGTTCTTAAAAGTCTGCTCATAATAAACAGCTCACAGAATTCAGTTTTGCGAGTTATTAAAAGCTGTATACTATATTATGTGTACTGAGTACTGAATTTTAAACTGTGTACAGTATACTGTATTCTGAGTACTAAAATTTTGCAAAAATTTTTAATTGGAGCGTAATCATGGATGGTAAAAAAATTAAATTGTTGATTTTTTGGGTGGTGTTATTGGGTTCTGTTTATTTGTTGTGGCCTACTTTTCAGTGGTATCAGATGTCACAAGAAGAAAGAACGAAAGCACAACAAATGAAGGAAAAAATAGCGGGTAAAGTATTAAATCTAGGATTGGATTTACAGGGTGGAATTCATCTTGTTCTTGAAATAGATGATACTAAACTCGAAAAGGGCACAAATCTAGTTGATGCATTAAACAGAGCGATAGAAATTATCAGAAATCGTATTGATCAGTTTGGTGTTTCGGAACCATTGATTGCTAAGCAAGGCGAAAAATGGATTACCGTTCAACTACCTGGGGTGAAAGATCCGCAAGCCGCTATAGATTTAATCGGTAAAACCGCACTTTTAGAATTCCGGCTTGTTGATGGTACGGGGGCAATAGAAAAAATCGCAGCTAAGGCGAAAGAACTGAGTATTCAATTAAAAGATATTTACGATGAAAACCGTAAACCAAAAAAAGAATTTGTAGATTTAATTCCAAAAGGTTATGAGGTTTTACCCGGTAAAGAGGAAGGATACTTTCTTGTTACATCATCTGCTCAAATTACGGGCGCATATTTAACTGATGCCAAAATGAAAATCGGCGGGCAATACGGGATGCCATATGTAGGAATTGATTTTAATAACGACGGTGCCAAGATATTTTCGGCGGTTACCGAAGCAAATATAGAAAGGCGACTTGCCATTGTACTTGACGGCGTGGTTCAATCAGCACCTAATATAAAAAGCAGAATTCCGGACGGGCATGCAATTATCGAGGGTAATTTCACCGCCGATGAAGCTTCAGGGCTTGCGATTATTCTCCGTGCAGGTGCACTGCCTGCTCCTGTAAGAATCATTGAGAATAGAATAGTAGGGCCATCACTTGGTCGGGATTCTATTAAATCCGGGTTAATGGCTTGTATAATTGGTATTTTACTCGTAGTAGGGTATATGATTTTTTATTATAAGTTTTCAGGATTAATTGCCAATATGGCGTTGCTTCTAAATTTAGTAATTTTACTTGGGTTGATGTCACTTTTTCATGCGACCCTAACTCTACCCGGTATCGCGGGAATAATTCTAACAGTGGGTATGGCAGTTGATGCGAATGTTCTTATACTTGAAAGAATGAGAGAAGAATTAAGAAATGGGAAAACGGTTAGAGTAGCAGTTGACCTTGGATATGAAAAAGCATTTTCAGCAATTCTGGATGGAAATTTAACAACGCTTATAGCTGCTGCATTTCTTTTTCAGTTTGGGACAGGTCCTATAAAAGGTTTTGCAGTATCATTAACACTCGGTTTAATCGTGTCGATGTATACAGCAGTTATTGTAACTCATCAAATATATGATTTTTGGCTCACAGGAAGACAGTTAAAAGAATTATCGATATAGTTAAGGCAAGTTAAAAACTTGTCCTGAGTGTGACGAAGGATAAAAAGTATAAATTGAAATAAAACGAAAAAAACTTGATTCTAATTTAAACTTTTAACTTTTCATTGAAGTTAAAATAGGGAGTAAAAACATGATTCAATTCTTTAAAAAAACTAACTTTGATTTTGTCGGCAAGAGAAAAATATTTTTTGGTTTATCAGCAAGCCTGATTTTAATTTCTATTTTTTCAATCTTTTTTCATAAAGGACTGAATTATGGAATCGATTTTTCCGGCGGTACACTTATCCAGCTGAAATTTAATCAGCATATTCCACTTTCTGATGTAAGGAATATTTTATCTAAAAATGGTGTTACCGGCGAGCTTCAGGATTTTCCCCAGCAAAATTCTATTTTAGTGAAAGTTAAAGGAACTGAAGCGGGAATTTCAGAAAATATTCAGGGAATTTTTAAAAGAGAAGTTCCTCAGAATCCTTATGTTTTAGAAAGATCAGAATATGTCGGACCTACCATTGGCAAACATTTGGTCAATCAAGCGTTTTTTGCACTTTTCTGGTCTTTTGTAGGAATAATCGTTTATGTCGCATTTAGATTTAAATCAGGCATTTGGGGCGCAGCAGGAGTCATAGCAATAATACATGATGTCTTT
Source organism: Elusimicrobia bacterium RIFOXYD2_FULL_34_15 (assembly GCA_001800605.1). Taxonomy (GTDB): domain Bacteria; phylum Elusimicrobiota; class UBA8919; order UBA8919; family UBA8919; genus UBA9627. The sequence goes on along the minus strand of MGVS01000039.1, from coordinate 48,179 downwards.
ATTACTGTAGGGCTTTTTTCGGTTTTAAATAGAGAAATAAATATAAATGTAATAGCGGCGCTTTTGACGCTTGCCGGATATTCAATAAATGATACTATAGTTATTTTTGACAGAATGCGCGAGAATATACGTCTTTACAGAAAGGATACTCTATATGAATTGATAAACCGTTCAGTAAATGAAACACTCTCCAGGACGGTTATAACTTCTCTCACCGTTTTATTAGTTTTACTATCACTTTTCTTTTTTGGTGGTGAGGTAATACACGATTTTGCGCTCGCTCTCCTTTTCGGGGTAATAATCGGTTCGTATTCTACAATTTTTGTTGCGACTCCGATTGTTTACGAATGGGAAAAAAGAAAAACTCAGTAAATTGTGATTGTTAAAAAAACCCTGCCTACCGGCAGGCAGGTAACAATCACTGATTACGCAGATTAGAATGCATATTACATCCATCCTCCGTAGCAGTAGCACTGCTACTGCGGAGGACGGGCAGATTCTATTAGAAGGTTTAGGTTTTAATCGGTGTAATCGATGTTAGAAATCCGTGTAATCAAAAGCATTTTTCTTGTAATACCTGCCTTTTTCTGATATAATAACGTAATTATGAAGTTAATAAGGAACTTTAAAATTAATCTTAGACAGGGTTATATTTTTAGAGAACTTAAAAAGAGAAAAATTGATATTTCCGAAGAAATACTTGCAGAAAAAATAAAGGAAATTCAAAAAAATATAAAACCGGCAACAGTTTACGATTCTTTTAAACCGGATGTTTTTCGCGGTTATTTTGAATTGGGGAAATCAATAGCTATTTCACTTTCTTCAATTACTCTCGGTAAGGATGTCGAGTCATTAGAAAAAAATGAGATTACAGATGTATCATTAAAAGACGGACTCGATGTTGCCCGGCATTTTATTTTTAAACTAATTGAAATGGAGGCAGAAGAAGAACATTGTGAGGTAACAGAACCAATAGAAATTGATTCTCCGAAAATTTTCGAGAATTATAAAATATTAAAAGAAGTTGATTTTTCCAAAATAGGAGTAAAGTTTGAATATAATAAAATATTTCCTGAATATACGAAATTTTTTGCTATTAATTGGTTGTTAAAGAAGAAAAAATAGACTGCCACGGGAGGCATATCCTACAATGGCGGCCGCGGCATTCTCGCATTCTTCGGCGGACAAAGAATAAGAATGAATTTATTAGACAGGTTATTAATTGAAATAGGATATTGTTATATATGGCTTATCGGAAAAACTTCAAAAATTATTATAAAAAATTCTCAAATACACGATGAATTAAGAAGAAGCAATAGTCCGGTAATTTATGCTTTATGGCATGGCAGGCAAATATTTTTAATATGGGCACACAAATGTGAAGGTATCGGTCTTTTAATAAGCAGATCAAAAGACGGGGAATTGATAGCAAAAGTTGCAGAAAAATTTGGGTACAGGGTTGTTCGAGGTTCAACATCAAGAGGAGGTGTTGAATCTTTATTTTCTCTGATTGAAGATGCAAAAGAAGGTAATGTAATTGCTTTTACTCCGGATGGTCCCCGCGGTCCGCAAAGAATAGTAAAGCCAGGTGTACTTATTACCGCTCAGAAATCAGGATTACCAATAATTCCTGTTGCTTACAGTGCAAAAAGAAAATATATTGTTAGACACTGGGATGAATTCCATATACCATATCCATTTAACAAAGTTTCGGTATGTCATGGTAATCCGGTATATGTCAAAGAAAATGATAGTTTGGAAGAGAAGTCAAAAGAATTGAAAATCGCAATGGATGAAATCACAGCAGAAGCAGATGGGATAATCAGTAACGAGTAATCCTTCGACTACTTAATAAGCTCCCGCCCCAAAGGGGCGAGGCTCGCCATAGGCGGCAGAACAGGTTGAGTAAAAGGTAAAAAGTTCAGAGTTAGTAGTTTATGGTTCATAGATAAAACACCACAATTTTTAATTTTACATTTTTAATTTTTAATTGTTTTTCAGGAAGGCAAAGGTGAAAATACTGATTATTCAGACGGCTTTTTTAGGAGATGTTGTCTTAACGATTCCTTTAATTCAGGCAGCAAAAAAATATTTAAAGTCTGAAGTATCTGTATTATGCATTCCTTCGACAAAAGATATTCTTGTAGGGCACCCGGATATTGATGAAATTATTGTTTATGATAAAAAAGGTAAAGACAGGGGGATTTTTAATTTATTTAAATTAGCAAAAAAAATAAGGGAAAAAAAATATGATACGGTTTTAATTCCACACCCTTCTTTCCAATCTGGCTTTTTAGCCTATTTATCCGGAATAAAAAAGAGAGTAGGGTTTTGTAATAGTGCGGGTAGGTTTTTTTTAACTAAGTGCATACCTTTTGATAAAGATAAATGTCAACTTGAAAGATATTTGGATTTAATGCAATATTTCGGTTTTGAATTAGAAAAAGAAAAGACAAAAATATATATTGATAAAAAATCCGATGAGTATGCAGACTCAACTTTAGATCCTTCGACAAGCTCAGGACAGGTCGCTCAGGGCAGATATTTTGGGATAAATCCGGGAAGTGTTTGGGCGACCAAAAGATGGCTTCCGGAAAGATATGCAGAATTATCGGATAAAATTGTAGATAAATTTGGCGGAAAAATAATAATTTTTGGCGGTGTCGATGATATTGATACAGCATCAATAGTTGAAAAAAATATGAAGAAACACCCGATTAATCTTGCCGGCAAGACAACGCTTAAACAGCTAACAGCGTTGATAAAAAGATGCAGAGTTTTTATTACAAATGATTCCGGGTCGATGCATATTGCCGCTGCATTGGATATACCGACTGTTGCAATTTTTGGTCCTACAGTAAAAAGATTCGGATTTTTCCCGTATTCGGATAAAGCGGTTGTAATAGAAAAGGATATCAAGTGCCGGCCATGCGACAGGCATGGGTCAAATAAATGTCCAAGAAATCATTTTAATTGTATGAACAAAGTTACTGTTGATGAAGTATTTGGAGCTGTAAAAAAGCTTTATGAATATTTTGAATATAATTGATATACCTTGGTATAGCGGAGTGACCAGCTATGCGATTGAATCCTCAAAAGGACTTTCCAAAAAAGGGCACAAGATTTTTTTTGCCGGTGTAAAGAATGGTCTGCCGTTAAAAGTTGCAGGAGAAAATGGTTTTGAAACTCTGGTGATATGTTCAAGAAAAAATCCGTTTATTTTAAAAAGCGTTCTGAAATTAAAAGATTTGATTCAAAATAAAAAAATTGACATTGTTAATGCGCACACCGGAAAAGGACATTTTTTAGCATATTTGGCTTCAATATTTTCTAAAAATAAATTTGCAATAGTAAGGACTAAAGCAGATGATATGTATCCGAAAAGAAGTTTTCTATCGGCTAAAACTGACAAAATAATAGCAGCATCAGAACTTATAAAAAAAAGATATATTGAAATAAAAACAAATCCGGAAAAGATTGCTATAATATATCAGGGTATTGAAATTCCGGTTTTATCGGAATATCCGGCTCCGGAAGGTCCGATAATCGGTATGGTCGGCCGTTTGGATCCGGTAAAAGGTCATAAATATTTTTTAGAAGCTGCTGCTTTTGTATTGAAGAGATTTTCTAATGCAAAATTTTTAATTGCAGGTAAAGAAGAAAATATAAAATATGAGGAACTAAAGGTTTTTGCAGGTAAACTGGGGATTGAAAAAAATATCCAGTTTGTAGGATATGTAGATAATGTTTACAAGTTCATGTCAGGATGTACCATTGGGGTTATCGCATCAACCGGCAGTGAAGCGGTTAGCCGGGTTCTTTTAGAATGGATGAGCTGTGGCAAGCCGGTAGTCGCAACTTCGGTAGGATGTATTCCTGAGATCTTAGGTAAAGAATTTTTATCCGAGCCGTGCGATTCTGAAATTTTAACAAAAAATATTTTATATTTTTTAGAAAAACCGGGAAATATAAAAATTACCGGAGAAAACAATAGAAAAATAATAAAAGAAAAATATAATATAGACAAGTTCATTTCAGAAACAGAAAAGGCGTATAATGAAACAATTAAAAATATTGCACATTGATTTTGAAAAAACATGGCGCGGCGGTCAACAGCAGCTTTTTTGGTTAGTAGAGGGTCTTTCTAAAAAAGGACATAACAATTATGTTGTCTGCCGAACCGATAGTGAATTACATAAGAAATTACAGGATAATAGTTATGACTTTTTTTCTTTAAAAATGTTGTTTGAACTGGATCCTTTTGCAATTTTTAGAACTAAAAAAATAATTGAAGAAGTGAAACCTGATATAATACATTTACATTCGGCACATGCGCATACGATAGGGGTTATTGCTTCGAAATTATCACGGCATAAATCAAAACTTATTTTATCGCGAAGAGTGGAATTCGGTATAAATAACAGATGGAAATATGAGAATGTTGATAAAATAGTTGCGATTTCAAAAAGGGTAAAAGAAATTCTGGTTAAAAGCGGAATTTCCGAGAATAAAATTTCAGTTGTTTATTCCGGTGTTGATTTAAAAAGATTTGAAAAGATTTCTAATGAGTATCTTAATGCGGAATTCAATATTAAAAAAGAGCAGATAGTTATTGGTACAGTGGGTAGTCTTGACAGGTGCAAAAATCATAAAAATTTTATTCAAGCTGCATCAATAATTAAAAATTCGATTCCGAATTCGATATTTTTTATTGTGGGTGAGGGAGTATTAAAAAAAGAATTAATAGCATATACAGAAAAATTAGGATTATCGGACTCAATCGTTTTTACAGGGTTCAGAAACGACATTCCGCAAATTTTGTCAATTTTTAGCATATTTATTTTATCTTCAGATTCGGAGGGGCTCTGCACCTCACTAATTGATGCTATGGCATCAGGATTGCCGATAGTTGCGACAAACGTGGGCGGTGTCCCGGAATTGATAGAAGACAATACAAATGGTTTGCAGGTTTCACCGGACAATCCAGTGCAGATAGTAGATGCTGTAATGAAAATAGTTAATGATAAAAATTTAAAAATGCGATTTTCCCAATTAAATAAAATAAAATCAAGAGAATTTTCAAAAGAGAATATGATAGATAGTACCGAAAGAATATATTCGGAGATTATATGATATCCGTATCTATTATAGGGCATAACGAGGAAAAAAACATTGAAAGATGCCTTGAAAGCGTTAAATGGGCGGATGAAATAATTTTTGTTGATTGTGAATCCACAGATAAAACAGCGGAAATTGTTAAGAGATACACTCAGAAAATTTTCAGCAGAGAAAATAATCCGAATCTTAATGTCAATAAACAATTCGGGATTGAGCAGTGCAAGAATAGCTGGATTTTGTATTTGGATCCGGACGAGGTTATTACAGGTAATTTAAGAAAAGAAATGTTATCCGTAATTCAAACTGAAGGAAATGAAGTCAGGGGTTATTCTATACCTAGGAAGAATTATTATTTCGGTAAATTTTTAAGATTTGGCGGCAAATATCCTGATTACCAATTGCGGTTTTTTAAAAATGGTTTTGCAAAATTTTCATGTAAACATGTCCATGAAAAAATTGATGTTGACGGCAAAGTTAAAAAATTTGAATCTCCGATGCTGCATTATCCGTATCAGGATATTTCAGATATGCTAAAAAAATCAAATTTTTATACTTCGAGAAAAGCGGAATATTGGTTCAGTAATGGTAAAACTCCAAAATTTATATTGATGCAGTCATTAATAAAATTTTTTAAACTGTATTTTTTAAAATTAGGTTTTTTAGATGGTTTTACCGGTTTTTCAGTTTCTTTAATGGACTCGTATAATGAGTTTGTGTCGTTATTGAAATTGAAGGAAAAAAGAGACAGCAACGGGTAATGAGTAATGGGTAACAAGTAATTGGTAAAAAGTATATAAAATGAATGAAAAAATATTAATAATTGTATTAAGAGCAATAGGTGATGTTTTACTTACAACACCGTTAATCAGGGCCATAAAAAAAAATAAGCCGGAAAGTGAAATATTTTTTTTGACCGAGAAGATATCTGAAAAAATTTTAAAAAATAATCCGTATTTATCTGAAATAATTTTATTTGACAAAGGTTCATTAAAGAAGATAAAAGAACACAAGTTTGACGTGGTAATAGATTTCATGAATTCAGCCATTACAGGATATTATACTTTCAAATCAAAAGCTAAGAAAAGAATTGCATTTTACAGGCCTTGGGGTTTTTGGTGCTATAATATTATGCCAAGATATTCAACTCGGGTCTATACAGTTTATGACCGTCTTAAAATTCTTGAAATATTGAACTTAAAAGATGATGGCATTAATTTAGACTTAAAATTTAATAAAGAAAATGAAGAAAAGGTGATAAGTTTTCTCAATGAAAATGGTATTAGTAAAAATGATTTTCTGATTACTCTTGATGTGACAAGCAAAAGAGCGTATAAAAGCTGGGAAAAAGAAAAATTTGCAAAGCTTGCTGATTTGATATCTGAAAAATTAAATGCTAAAATAGTTTTTACTTATGCACCCAATGAGGAGGATTACGTAAGAGAAACCATGGGTTTGTGTAAGAAAAAACATATTTTATCGTTTAATACTGATCTTTTAGATTTAGCCGCATTGATGAAAAATGTTAAACTGCATGTAGGTACTTCGTCAGCGCCGGGTCATATAGCGACAAGCCAGAACACTCCAACGTTTATCATTTATGGATTGAAAACAAATCCTGTAAATTGGACACCGCCGGATTCGGATATTCACAGATATATACAAGGAGATCTTAATAAACTTTCAACTGAAGAAGTTTTTGGGAAAATTATCGAATGTCAGTATTAATAATCTGTTATCATAATATTAACAAAAACGGAATGATTACGCCGGAAATATTTGAGAAAAATATTAAATTACTTATTGAAAAAAAATATTATTCCGCAACACTCGATGAGGTTTATAATTATATTAATGGAAAGAAAACTTTACCTGACAAAACTGTTCATTTAACTTTTGATGACGGATATAAGGATAATTATTCAGAAGCATTTCCAATACTTAAAAAATATGGTTTCAAAGCAACGGTATTTTTAATAACATCCCAAGTAGGTCTTTTGGGGCATCTTAACTGGGAAGAAATCCTTGAAATGCAGGATTCCGGAATTATTGATTTTGAGTCGCATACGCACAGTCATCCGAGATATTTTTTAATGAAACCGTCAAAACAAGAGCTTATAGATGATATTATGCTTTCAAAAAATATTATAAAAGGAAACTTGAAAAAGGAGTCGAAATATTTTTGCTATCCGTACGGAGAATATGATGAATTATATGTCGATGTTTTAAAATCTGCGGGTTTTTTAGGCGGGCTTACTCTGGATATAGGGTCTAATGATATTAATCAAAATCCATATCTACTGAAACGAATCGATGCGCGGGGTCCTGAAAAATGGCTAAGAAACCGTTTAGTGATCTATTCAAATCAGTTTTTTTCAAAAATTTATGAAAAGGTGTATAAAAAAATATGAAACCATTAAAATTTCTTAAACCACTTTCTTTTGTTTATCTTTTCTTTTTTAACATTTCACAGATGATAAGAAAGGCAAAACAGAAAAAATTAAATTGTAAAGTGATTTCAGTAGGCAATATTTCAGTCGGGGGAACCGGAAAAACTCCCTTAGTAATATTTTTGGCAGATTTATTGTCAAAAACAAGAAAAAAAGTTTGTGTAGTTTCCAGGGGATACAAATCTAAAATAAAAAATAATAATCCTGTAACAGTGAGTGACGGAAAAAGGGTTTTTCTTGGTCCAACGATTTCAGGTGACGAAGCATATCTATCAGCAAGGTCATTAAAAAATGTTCCTGTTGTCATTGGCAGAGACAGATACAAAGCGGGGCATTTTGCAATTGAAAAATTCGGAACCGATACGATAATTCTGGATGATGGGCTTCAGTACTTGGGCCTTTATAGGAATTTAGATATTGTATGTATTAATGCCTTGAATCCTTTCGGTGATTTTTTGCTTTTACCTGCAGGGTATTTGAGAGAACCCGTAAAAGGCTTGTCAAGAGCAGATGTTATTGTAATTACAAGAAGCAATCAGGTACCGGACGAAAAAATTCAGGAAATAGAAGCCACAATAAGAAAATATAAAAAAGATATTCCCGTTTTCCATGCATATTTCAGTAAAAATATTTTTGATAGAAATGGCAATAAAGTTGAAATATCAACTTTACAAGAAAAGAATGTCATTGCCATTTCGGGGATTGCTGTTCCTGAAGATTTTGAAAAGACAATCAAAGAATTAGGACTGAATCTTCTTGGTCATAAAAAATATCCCGATCATTACTTTTTTAAAGACAGGGATATAGGAAAATTTTACGGCGATGCCGCAGAATTTCAGGCAGCTATTATTACCACATCAAAAGATGCTACCCGTTTGCCGGAAGATTTTCCATGCTATGTTCTTGATGTAAAACTTGAAATCAAAGAAAAACAGGAATTTGCTAAATTTCTGGAGGGCCAGATTGGTTAAAAAGCTTGATTCAATTTTATATTATGGATTAATGGTGCTGGCGTTTGTAATTCCAATTTCTATTGCCGCAACAAATGTTGTTTGGGCAATTCTATTGCTCGTATGGATTATTAAAATAATTTTAAAAAAATCAGAAGATTTTTCTATTCCGTTAATTTATCCAATTTTTATATTTCTGCTTGTAACAATAATTTCTTCATTTTTTGGTTTAAATTTTTCAAATAGTATAAAAGGTTTAAATTCTGAATTGCTTTTTATAGTTTTTTTTATTATTGCTGTAAATGTAAAAGATTTTGAACACGTAAAAAAAATAGTTTATTTCTTTTTAATTTCTTCTGCTTTGACCGGCATATTAGGTTTGTGGCAGTACTTTAGCGGCAATAATATCTGGGATAATGTTGCATACGGTAAAACCGCAAGCCTTTTGAGCATGTTTAATTTTCGCGCTCATGGAACGCGTTCATGGATGCACACATATGCAGAAGGGCTTCTTATGGCTTTGCCGATAGCCATTTATTTTTCACTAAATTCAAGAAAAAAAATATTTTATTATTTGATTATCGGACTTATTATTTCAGGAATAGTTTTAAGTTATGTCAGGATGGTCTGGTTAACGACATTTGTTATTTTTGGAATTATGTTTTTTACTCAATTTAAAATACTTAAAAATATTAATTTTATTTGGTTTGGTATTATTTTAATCTTAATAATATCCTCAAGTTTTTTCCTTCCAAAAAGGGCAAATATTATTAAAAGGGCAACTGATTTCAGAGATCCTATCCGCATCAACATGTGGAAAACTTCTTTTGCAATTTTTAAGGATTATCCGTTATTTGGAACCGGAATGAAAAATATAAAAACGGTATATCCCGGTTATTATGAAAAATTAAATTTACCAAAAGAACATTATAAACTTTCACATTTGCATAGCACATTTATACATTTGCTGACTGAAAGAGGAATATTTGGTTTATTGGCTTTTTTGAATTTATTTGTATTTTATTTTTATTACGGAATAAGAAAAGCAAAGTACGTCAGTGGTTTAGAGAGGTTTTTTATTTCAGGATGTCTATTGGGAATTCCAGGGTTTTTATTATCAGGTTTAACAGAATATACTTATGGTGATTCGGAAGTTAGAATGACTGCATTATTTTTAATGGCATTGACGTTTTATAAAAGCAGGGTAGTTTTTTTTGATAGAGACGGTACGATAATTGAAGACTCACATTATCTATCAAAAGTTAAAGATCTTAAGGTTTTCGAAAAATCTGCACAAGCGATAGGACTATTGAACAAATCAGGATATAAAGTTATAATTGTTACTAATCAGTCCGGGATTGGAAGGGGGTATTACTCCAGGAAAGATGCAGACGAAGTAAACAAGGAATTAAAAAAGAGGCTTAATGAAAACTATGCCCATATTGATAATATATATGTTTGTCCGCATCATCCGGACGATAACTGTTCTTGCAGGAAACCAAAACCCGGAATGCTTATTAGGGCAAAAAAAGATTTAAATATAGATTTAAAAAATTCATACATTGTCGGCGATAAACAATGTGATATTGATTTGGCAAAAAGCATAAATGCAAAATCAATTTTTGTTTTAAGCGGTCAGGGTAAAGATGTCAAAGGTGCGGATTATACAGCGAAAGATATTTTAGCTGCCGCAGAATGGATAATAAAAAATGAAAATTAAAATACTTGTTTTAATGCTGTGTTTTTTACCTATTAATAATTGTTTTTCAGAGAATAAGACGCTGATTGTAGGTGAAAAATTGGTTTTTGAAGTAAGCTGGCAATTTGTTAAAGTCGGATATGGTCTTCTTGAAGTAAAAGGTATAGAGGATTATGAAGGTAAAAAAGCATATCATATATATTCTGAAGCAAAATCAGTGCCGTTTTTTGATGTGTTTTATAAAGTAAGAGATATGAATGAAGCTTGGATTGATGTTAATAGTTTTCATTCGTTAGCATTTCTGCAAAAAATAAAAGAAGGCAGATACAAACGGGAAAGAATGACAAAATACGATCAGAAAAAACATATCGGAACAAATAATAAAGGAGAAACATTTAATATTTTTGATAATGCTTTAGATGTACTTTCTGCTTTTTACTGGGTTAGGCTTCAGAAACTTGAACCTGGTAAAGCGTTAAAAGTAAATGTTAATTCTCACAAAAAAAATTATATAATGTATATTAACATTTACGGTAGAGAGACAATAAATGTTAATAATAAAGAATATAAGACCATTGTTGTTGAACCGATTCTTCAGGATCAGGGTATTTTTATGCAAAAGGGAACTATAAAAATATGGCTAACTGACGATGAAAAACATATTCCCGTAAAGATGAAATCCGGAGTCAGCGTTGGTAATATCATTGCTGAATGGAATGAAAATATGGCGAACATTCCTGAAAAATGAAGGGGGCATGGTGATAAATATAAAAAAAGTTAAAAGATATCCGTTGGAGAAAAGAGAAAGCAAGGTTAGCATAAACATGCTGGTAACTCCGGATAAAAAAAATTTAATTAAGTGCATGCCGGATGTTTTAGCCGGCAAGAATTTTAAAGAAGTCGTCAAAAGGATTATTTCTGCTAAAAAAAATAAAAAACCTGTTATTTTTATGTTTGGAGCGCATGTCATTAAATGCGGGCTTTCCCGTATAGTCATTGATTTAATGAAAAAAAACGTAATTACCGCGGTTTCGACAAACGGAGCTTCAATCATCCATGATTTTGAACTTGCTTATACCGGAAAAACGTCCGAAGATGTCGCAATACAATTAAAAAAAGGTGAATTCGGTATGTCACTTGAAACAGGAAAATATATAAATGGAGCGGTAAAAGAAGGTGCAAAAAGAAATCTCGGGCTTGGCGAAACAATCGGCAATATGATTAACAATAAAAAATTAAAATTTCATAGAGATAGCATTTTTGCAAATGCATATAATTTAAAAATTCCGGCAACGGTACATGCCGGTATAGGTACCGATATAATTTATCAGCATCCCGAATGTGACGGGGCAAGCTGGGGTAAAACATCATATAATGATTTCATAAAACTTACGGATATAATTACAAAATTGGAAGGCGGTGTGGTTTTAAACTTTGGGTCTGCTGTAATTTTGCCGGAAGTTTTCCTAAAATCATTGAATTTAGCAAGAAATCTTGGGCATAAAGTTAATAATTTTACTGCTTGTAATTTCGATATGAATTATCAGTATAGAGCAGCAGAAAATATAGTTTCAAGGCCTACCGGCGGCAGTGGTTTTTACTTCATCGGGCACCACGAAATAATGCTTCCTTTGCTATATCATTCTTTATTGACTTTTCTGTAATAAATTTATATAATTTCTCTTATGAATTTTAGTCATATATTCGATAAATTTTCGAAAGCGAAAGTGCTTATTCTTGGGGATTTGATACTTGACAGGTTTATCCGTGGTGAGGCACGAAGAGTTTCACCGGAAGCACCCGTTCCGGTTGTTGAAGTTAAGATGGAAACATACTGTTTAGGCGGAGCCGGAAATGTTGCAAATAACATAGTTTCTCTTGGCGGAAATGTTTCTATTTCAGGTATTGTCGGGAATGATTATACTGCGGAAGTATTATTAAAAGAACTTCATGCGAAAAATATTGATGTAAGCGGTATATTTAAAGATAAAACCGTAGAAACTTCCATCAAAACAAGGATAATTGCCGGTCATCAACAAGTTGTCAGGTTTGATAAAGAGACCGTACGTGAACTTTCCCCGGTCAACACAAAAAAGATTTTAGAATTCTTCACTGAAAGAATATCTGATTCAGATGCGGTATTGATATCGGATTATGGTAAAGGAGTAATCACCAAAAGTATAATACAAAAGATTATAAAATTAGCCAAAAAACATAGAAAAATAGTTACCGTTGACCCTAAAATAGAACATTTTACAAGATATAAATATGTCGACTGCTTGACGCCGAACATCTACGAAGCTATGGGCGGAATGCATATTACAAGGTTAAAAAATATAAGTGAAATAGACGAACTTGGGAAAAAAATATTAAAAAAACTAAAATGCAGGTCAGTATTGATAACTCAGGGTGAAAACGGCATGACTCTTTTTGAACAAACAAAAAGTTTGCATATACCCACAGCGGCGAAAGAAGTTTTTGATGTAACGGGAGCAGGAGACACTGTAATTGCCGTATTAACTTTGGCTTTGGCAAGTGGGATGTCTCTTTCAGATTCGGCAAAAATTGCAAATTTTGCAGCCGGAATTGTCGTTGGAAAAGTTGGTACCGCAACGGTTTCCCCTCAGGAGTTATCAAAAGCATTAAAATGAAAATAATTGGTATTATCCCCTCCAGATACGCCTCTACCAGATTACCAGGAAAACCACTTATTAAAATTTTAGACAAACCCATGATACAATGGGTTTATGAATCAGTTTCAAAATCCAAATTATTAGATAAAGTTATAATTGCAACCGATGACAAAAGAATTTTTAATTCTGCGAAATCTTTTGGCGCAGATGTAATAATGACGCCGCAATGCAATAGCGGTACCGACAGGCTGGCATTTGTCGCAAAAAAAATGAATTGTGATATCGTCGTTAATATTCAAGGCGATGAACCGCTAATAAAGCACGCAATGATTGATTTAGCGGTTAAACCGTTAATTGATAACAAAGATATTTTAGTATCAACACTTGCAACTGATTTTACCTCGGAACAGGAAAGAACAAATCCAAATGACGTAAAAGTTATAATTGATAAAAATAATTTTGCTATTTATTTTTCGCGATTACCTTTACAAAATTCACTTAAACATATCGGTTTATACGTCTATCGCAATAATTTTTTACTGAAATATTCCGGGATGAAACAAACACCGCTTGAAATTGCAGAAAAACTTGAACAGTTAAGAATTTTAGAAAACGGTTATAAAATTTTTGTTGTTAAAACAAAATACAATACAATAGGTGTTGATACAAAAGCGGACCTGTTGAAAGTCGGAAAATATTTAAAGAGACTAAATATAGGCAAGATAGCATAGAATATGAAGAAAAATATATATTTAAATATATTATTAGCAATATTAATCATATTTTTTTTATCCAATACGTATTTATTAGCAGTAACCGATACAGACAGTGATTTAATAGTTCTTTCTACAGAAACCTACATATTAGATAATCCTCATACATATACCAATTCTGTTCAAATATATGGAAAATTGTATTTGAACACTAAACTTACCACATCAAATCTAACAATCTCATCCGGCGGTGTAGTAACCCACACATTACAGGATTCTGATTTTGACCTTGAAGTAAGTAATAACTTAATAATAGAAGACGGTGGCAGTATCAATGTGGATTACAAAGGATATGTTGGTGGTAGTGGTCCTGCATGGCCGCATGGTTCGATATATGAGCCGGTAGACATGGGGGCCGGCGGAGGTGCAAATGCACAATGTGCCGGAGCAACCGGAGGCGGGAAGATAAAAATAACAGCAAAAGACATGGTAGTAAATGGACAAATATCAGCCAGAGGCCAAAATGGGATATCATATCATTATTGGTCACCGCAATATACAAACGGTGCCGAAGGCGGAAGTATCTACATAAGAACGCAGGCATTATCCGGAAGTGGTAAGATACTTGCAGACGGTGGAGATTCGCCATATTACTCAGTATCCGGTGGAGCAGGAGGCAGAATAGCGATATATTATAAGACAAACAATCTTACAGGTAATATTACTGCAAACGGTGGCCGCGGATCCGGCGGTTTACCGACAGAAGCTTCTGCCGGGACAATATATACTAAGTCAGCCCAGCAATCCAACGGTTATTTAACACTAGATAACAATACCACCAATAACAGCTGGTATACTTTATTACCACAAGGTACATATACATTAGATAATATAATAATAAAGAACAAAGCAGAACTGAGAACAAATAACACTAACGAAATAACAACTACAAATTTAATCATAACCAATTATGGAACATTAACTAATAACGGAAATCTGACAATTACTAATTTGACATTAGAAAGTGGTGGTGTGTTATATCACAATGAGGGAAATCTATCAGTTAAAGGAACAATACCAAATAACGGTATATTACAAATTGGCAGCGGTGGAACATTTTATTTAAACACAGCATTATCAATAGATAACCTAACAATCTCATCCGGCGGAGTAGTAACCCACACATTACAGGATTCCGATTTTGACCTTGAAGTAAGTAATAACTTAATAATAGAAGACGGTGGCAGTATCAATGCGGATTATAAAGGATATCCCGGTGGTAATGGTCCAAGTTGGCCGCATGGTTCGATATACGAGCCGGTAGACATGGGAGCCGGCGGAGGTGCAAATGCACAATGTGCCGGAGCAACCGGCGGCGGGAAAATAAAAATAACAGCAAAAGACATGGTAGTAAATGGACAAATATCAACCAGAGGACAAAACGGGATATCATATCATTACTGGTCAGAACAATACACAACCGGTGCAGAAGGCGGTAGTATTTATATAAGAACGCAGGCATTATTCGGTAACGGGAAGATAATTTCCGATGGCGGCAATACACCATATTACAGCGTATCTGCCGGCCCTGGTGGTAGGATAGCAATATATTATGAGATAAACAATTTTACAGGCAATATTACTGGTAACGGAGGTCGTGGTACAGGTGGTTTGTCAAAAGATTCGGCAGCAGGAACAATATATATTAAATCAACACAACAATCTAATGGTAATTTAACGTTAGATAACAACAGTAGTAACAACTGTTCACCCACTTTATTACCACAAGGTACATATACATTAGATAATATAATAATGAAGAACAAAGCAGAACTAAGAATAAATAACACTAACAAAATAACAACTACAGACTTAACTATAACTAATAATGGTATATTAAGTAATAATGGCGATTTAACAATAACAAACTTAACATTGGAAAATGGCGGGATGCTTTACTATAACGAAGGTAGTTTGTTAATATTAGGAACACCTCAAATAGGTAATAAAGGAACGTTTTATTTGAACACTAAACTTACCACATCAAATCTAACAATCTCATCCGGCGGTGTAGTAACCCACACATTACAGGATTCTGATTTTGACCTTGAAGTAAGTAATAACTTAATAATAGAAGACGGTGGCAGTATCAATGTGGATTACAAAGGATACCCCGGTGGTAGTGGCCCAGCAGGGATATACGGTTCTATTTACGAACCTGCAGAACTGGGTAGCGGCGGTAATGCAAACGAACAATGTGCAGGAGCAAGCGGCGGTGGTAAGATAAAAATAATTGCGAATAACATAATAATTAATGGCCAGATAACTGCGAGAGGACAAAAAGGAATTAAATATAACTATTGGGGAGACAGGCACACCAGTGGTGGCCGAGGTGGCAGTATATACATAATAACAAAAACATTAAGCGGTAACGGAGAAATAAATGCCGATGGCGGTGATGCATCAGAATATTATTTAGCAAATGCCGGAGCAGGTGGTAGGATAGCCGTATATTATGAAACAACTTCATATACAGGTAGTATACAAGCAAAAGGCGGACAAGGATTAGCGAACGCCCCGGATGGAACCGTCATATATAAATCACTAACAACAGATTCACCGGTAGCGGTATCAGATTTAACTGAAACCTATACAAAAAATAATATCATAAATGAAACACTAAAAAAATAGAAATTGGTACTGCAAAACAATACTTTTGAAGGTAATACGATGATTGGAACACTTGCATTTAATTATTTTGACAAAATAGATATTAAAACAGGTGTATTTGCGGATAAAGGTATTTTTAAAAGCGAATTCATATTAACTGTTGGTAACGCATCTTATTTAAATCAATGTGATGGAATGTCTTATTTAAATGAAAAAGAAAGAAAAATATATTTGTATGGAAATGTTAAAGGTCCGATGTACGGAATAATAGAAGGAGTAATTCAAGAATCGGTAACCGGAAGTAATAATTACGATATATATTACGCCACATTATCAATAGTTCAAGCCGAAAATCAACAAATGATAGACAAAATAAAAATAGCTGGAAACATTACATATCAGATGGAAACAGAATATCCTAACACACAGTTATATTACCTTCAAAAAATGTTAGAAGGAAATTCAGTTGGGCATTATAACGGTAATTTATCTACAACATTAACATTACTAAGAGTAAACGATATAAATAATCCATATAACAACGAAGGATTTTCTATAATATCATTTAATTCAAATTTAGGAGCAGGTTCAATTTATACGACTGTAAAATACAATGTATTCCAAACAAAACTGGAAGGAGTAATAACAAAACCTATATACGGTCTTGCATCAGCAACAATAGATGAAAAAACAAAAAATCTTTCTTTATCTATAACACGGCTTGATTATGGTTTATCACCACAACCTGATTTAAGCGTAAAGCTTTTTAGTCCGGACAGAGCAAGTCCTGGACAAACTGTGTCATGCACTGTAGAAGTACGGAACGATGGATTGGGCGCTGCGGAAAATTATGCGGTACTTGTAGAATTACCGTCACAATGTAAATATCTTTCCGGTACAGAAGGATGTTATCTTCAAATACTTGGATTAGAAGATTGGGTAAATGAACAAGATCCATGGCCATTATTACGCTGGGATATGAAAATAATTCCCGCAAAATCAACAATAAAATTTAATTATCAAATAGTAATTAAAGGTGGTATATTTGCTGATACGACGTTAGGATGTTCTGCAGAATTATATAAAACACAGGAAGAATAAATATTGTTTATGAAATTACAGAAAAACATTTTAGTGTTGGTTTTATTTCTTAATAGTATGTATTTATATTCAGCGGAATTGTCTGAAAGCACAGAGACATATAAAATGATACTTACGCCCTATGCTACATATCCTGTAATGGTAGAAGAGTATATGCCGAAGGTAATTGTGGAAGGGATGTGGGGGACAGAACATGGGGAATTCGGAAAGAGCGAATGGGGAGAACAATTCTACGAACCTCAAAGTATGATAGTAGATTCAAAAGGGAATATATATATTCTTGATACTGTAAATAATAGAATACAGAAATTTGATAGTGAAGGTAAATATTTGCTTTCAATACCTGTTGAATCTTTTAAAGGTAAGACAAAATATTTTGAAGGAAAACCTATAGAAAACCCATATTTAAAAGAAAAATATTTAATATATCCCATTGAAGTATATGGTATTAACATTGTAATAGATTCGAATGACAATTTATATTACTATTTTGAAAGAAACAAAAAAGGCGAAGTCTGGCAGTTTAAGGATGATAAGTTTATAAAGAAATGGGAAGTAGAAGCAGGCAATTCTTTAATAGTAAAAAATGATCGTTTGTTCTTGAATATGGACAAATATTATCTTGATATAAATACAGAAGCAAAATACAAAGAAATACCAGACGACAAAAGCGAATACTCATTATATCTTTCGAGTTCTGAGAGTGGTTTGCCAGAAAGGATAATAAATATTAAGTCAAAATCAACAAATAAGATAACGAAAATTGATTTATCAAAGATCGAATATCCTATAAGGTATTATGGTTTTTTAACACCAAATGAAATTTATGTAGAAATTTATTCAGGTAAAGCAGAAAATGCTAAAAGTGAAATATTTGTTTTTAATTTGGAAGGTAAACTCATAAAAAAGTTAGAAGGAGTACCGATATATTATATAGATAAATATTATTTTTATGATGATATGATTAGTAATATACTAAAGGTAATAAAATATGTTCCAAAAGATAAATAACAATATCAAATATTGTATTATATTTTCAACTTTTTTGATTTCTATCAAAACATCTATTTGTGGCATTACAAGAGATGAAGTTATATCTAGAACTGCGCCATATATGTTATTACAACCTTGGGTATGCTCAGTGAATAATATTATAGATGATGGTTCTGATATAAAAGTAAAAATAGGAAAAGATATTGTAACAAAAAGGGGTATACCAAACGATGACATAGATGATAGACGAAATGTGGATAAAGAATTAAATTCAAATTTTCCTAATAGTTGGTGGCCATTTGAACTAGGTAAATCATATCCCAGTGTAGCGTATGCGTATGGCATGGACAATACATTCACTACATTCAAAAGTAGAATTACCAATGGTTATATAGCAGGGAAAAGGGATTTAGATACAACAGTACCTTCAAGTCATGCAGGCAAAGGATATGCCGGGATAGATTGTGCAGAGTTTGTAGAAGAGATGTGGGTACCCGGAAATACAAATGATATACATAGTAGCAATGTTGGTTCTAAATATGGATTAAGTGTTGCGAATTATCATTTAATAGATAATGGTGATGCATTATATGATCCAAAAGGCCATGTTGTCTTAGTAAAAACTAAATTAAATTATAATACAGCTAACACTGGAACAGTAACAATAATACACGCCGCATGGTTATCATATGTAACAGGCATTCATATGAGAAGAGTCATAGAAGAAACGACGAATTTTAAAATAGAAAATAATGAATTGAAATTATATAGATATGGAGCATATATGCCACACACTCCCTACACCCCATTCCCTGTTTTAACCGATACATTCTCACCAAAAGATAATGTGATTATTAACGAAGATGAACCGAAAAAAGTACAAATAAAATTATTAGTAAAATCTAAATTACGAATAGAATCAGCTAAAATAAGTATAAATGGCGGGACTGAAGAAATTCCTAATTTATTTAGGATAAATTCCGAGACAGTGCGTATTACCTACGAGACACCGGAGCCGTTGCCGGTGGGGACGTATAATGTAAGTTTTGTAGTTAAAAATGAACTATATTTAGAAGAAAGTAGAAGTTATTCTTTTAAAGTAAGCGAAAGTGATGGCGATGGTGATGGTTCGTCAGAACCACCAACACCGCCACAACCACCGACTCCACCACAACCGCCAACGCCACCCGGGCCACCAACACCGCCGGAACCACCGGAGCCACCTGGAAGTCCGCCGCCAGAACCTCCATTACCTCCGGGACCAACTACACCACCGAGTTCTCCGACAACAACGCCGGTCGGGCCTTTTGCATCAATATACAAAAAATTATTATCAGTTCTTATAGCACGTGATCCTAATATTATGTACGGGCCCGAGGGGTATATCTCTGCAGGACAGACATTAAATTATACTGTTGAATTTGAAAATGTAGGCGAGGGTATTGCTTACGGCGTATATGTAACTGATGTATTACCTGAAGGTATAGATGATACAAGTTTAAATGTTTCCAATTTTAAAAGAATTGATTATAACAATAATACAGAAATACCTTGTAATTTTGAATATAAATATAGTCCGCAAACAAGATTGCTCACGGTTTTTGCGGATAATTACGGAGAAGTTGGTTCAAAGCAAGGCGGAAAGTTTGATATGAGCGTCAGGGTAAATAGTAATGCGCAACCGGGAACTGTAATAGCAAATTACGCTACCGTGTATTTTCCGTCAGTACCTGAAGAAACAAGGACAAATACGATAATTTCAGTTATTCCAAAACAAACAAGTATTTACAATAATACTGAAAAAATAATTAATTATTCCGATACATTTGAATTTCGTGCAACACTAACTGATACTTCCAACAATGCATTAGCTGATAAACAAGTCAATTTTTATGTTAATAATAGCAGTTGCACAGAAATTACCGGCAATAATGGTTCTTATTCTGCTTTATACGGCATTGATTTACTGCCCGGTGAATATCCTATAAAGATAGAATTTCCCGGTGATGGATATTATTATTTACCCAGTCAAGTGCAGGAAACATTAAAAATAGTAAAAGAAAAAGTTATATTATCTAAACCTAACGCAACTATTTTGTATCCGGGAACAACAACATTGATAGTAACAATGACAGATGATGAAAATTTAGAATTATTGCACCAGGAAGATGAACCAAAAACGGTTGTGCTTGAATATTGGAATAATGACAGTTGGCAAACAATAACACAAAGCACACTTGTAAAAAGCAGTGTGACATTTGAATTTTCACTTCCTGAAAGACCGGTAAGATTATCATACTATTTAAGAGTGCGATTTGACGGAGACAGCAGATACGAATCTTCAAGTAGGATAGGCATATTAGCAATTACCGATAATGAATCACCGGTAATTACAATAAATTCACCTGAAGGCGGAGAAAGATTTATAGCAACTTTAAATAAAATATATGTTGATTTCAATGTAACTGATTTGTCACGGTTTGTAACAACCGGTTATTTAACGTTGATAGAATGTCCTGATACATCAAAAATCGGTACTAAAGTAATAGTGAGTACGGATGTTCAGATAGAGCCTCTTAATTTACCATCCTATGGAATTTATACATTGACAGTTGAAGCTACAGATGCAATCGGTAATTACAGTTCATCTACTACGGCAAAATTTGAAGTAGTTTGGGATACAAAACCGCCGGTGAGTCAATTGCAGATTGCAGATTACAAATTTCAAATTAATGGCAAGACATATATAACGTCGGAGTCGCAAATAGAATTATCGGCGATAGATGATTTAATAGAAGTTGGGGATGGAATAGGACTTGGTGTAAAATACACAGAATATAAGATAGATGATAGTCCGTATTCTATTTACCTGTCTACCATTTATCTTTCTAATCTGTCTGACGGCGAGCATACTATATATTACAGAAGTTATGATAACCTACTAAATCAAGAGGCAGAAAAATCATTAACAATAACAATTGACAACAGCGTTCCCGAAACGTTTTTATCAATCTCTGATCCAAAGTTTAATGAATACATAACCTCAAACTCAATATTTAAATTGGTAACCATAGACCCTTCGACAGGCTCAGGGCAAGCAAGTACTGGCACAATACCGTCAGGTATAAAAGAAACAAAATACACCATATATACCAGTACCGATAATATTCCAGCATATACCCAATATATCACCACATTCAACATAACTGGCATAGATGGAATATATTTAATGAATTATTACTCGCAAGATAACGTGGAAAACACCGAACCGGAAAGAACAGTAACAATAAAATTAGATAATACTCCGCCGGAATCGGAATTACAAATTTCAAATTGCGGAACTTGTCCCGACTCATCGGGATTTCAGATTGGCGACAAAACATATATAAATTCAGAGACGGAAATAATAATAAGTGCAGAAGATTCAATAATCAATGGAGTATTTTCAGGACTAAAAGATATTAAGTTCAGAGTTGATAGTTCAGAGTTCATAAATTATACATCTTCATTTACTCTATCAGAAGGTATCCATACAATAAAATACTATGCAGAGGATAATCTCAATAATGCTGAACCCTATAACTCTATAACTCTAAATGTAGACGCAACTCCGCCAATCACTACTATAAACACAACAGAAACCTACATAACACCAGACACCCCAATATTTTTTAATACTATTGATCCGTTAGTTAACGGTATAGCATCCGGTGTGAAAGAAACATATTATTCAATAGATAATAGTACATACACTGTCTACCTTTCTACCTCTTTACCCATTTACCTTGTCTCCGAAGGTACTCACACAGTAACTTACCGGAGTATTGATAATGTTTCAAACGTAGAAACATTAAAATCAGCAGTATTTACGGTAACGCAACTAACTGAATATGCAGCACTTGGAATTGAAGGAATAACAATAAACGGCCAAGGTAAAATATACGGGGATGTAAGAAGCAACAAACAAATAAAACTATCAGGACAAGCATTAATAGACGGTAATGCGGAAGGACAAAAAATAACATTAATTGGCCAAAGCAAAATAACTGGGACAATAACACAAAATACAGAACCAATGAGTCCATATATTATAGACTTGGACACAATGCAGGTAAAAATATCACAAACAAACGACAACGACAAAATACCATTAACCAGCAAAGGCAAAAAAGCACTTATAAATGGAATATTAACACTATCAGGGCAGGACACACTAACAATATCAACAGGAACATATTATTTATCAGGAATAGATCTATCAGGACAAGCAAAACTTAATCTAACCGGCGAAATACAAATATTATGCATAGGCAAAATACAGATATCAGGACAAAGTGAAGTACATTATAATGGGAACCCATACAAGTTAATGATTTATTGTAACACTACACAACCGATACAGATAAGCGGGCAGGGAGAACTAAAAGGAATAATATATGCTCCATACAGCGATATATCAATAAACGGACAAGGAATAACATTAAGTAACGTAATAGCAAAAAGCATTGACATAAACGGCCAAAGCAAGATAATAGGTGTAAACTACAAAGAAAAGCCAATATTACTTGGAGCATTAAAACAAGCACCGTCGGCAGCATTTGTTAAGGGTGAGGTGTATGCATATCCAAACCCGGCTAAAAATGGTTATCAGCCAATTATTCATGCTGAGTGTGGAATAGCTGATAGTTTGGAGATACAAATATACAACATAGCAGGTGAATTATTGCATAAAAATGAAATATTTTCATTGCCAATTATAAAGAATAATAAATACGCCTACGAATACACTTGGGATATAAATGACATTGCATCTGGCGTTTATTTATATATAATAAAGGCACACAAGACAGGCGAGAAGACGATAAGGGTTTTAAGGAAAATAGCTGTAATTAGGTAGATCATAGTATTGGCAGGGGTTACCTATCTCCGCCAACTGGCGGATGTAGTTGACGAGCTTGCTCGGCTGTGTTGACATTTGAAAGACAAAGAAGCCAGCCAAGGTTGGCAACTACAGCAAACCGAAGAGGTAGTCTGTCACTGATGCATCGGCAGGAACTCCATCATAACAAATTAGATAATGAAAAAAGTGTTCTTTCTCATAATTGGGTTTTTTACCCTAAATATAATAAAAGGTTTTACTTTACCGGTTTACACGGATGAAAATGAATATACTTTATCAAAAGCGGATGTTTTTACCTTAAGCGGTTATACTGAAGTAAGTAAAAGGTCAACATCTGAAGATTACGAAGAAGAAGACACGGATGATGATTATACTTATCACAACTATCATCTCAAATTCGGACAGAAAGTATCAGATCGGTTAATTTACAATATAAGCTCATTCATCTATGACAAAAACTATGATACTAAAGATTCTTTGGATAACGTATCTAAAATTTTCAAAACAAACTGGTCATATTTTATCAGCAAGCTTGAGGAAGAATCGCTGGAGCTGGGCCTTAAAATGAAATATAAAGAGAAACGGTATGATAATTCTCCAAAAAGTGAATATAATCAGGTTACAGGCGTACCCGATATTACATTTACGAAAAAAGATTTTTATACGATAAATTTATCTGCGGGTATCGATGATTTTGATTATTTAAAATCAGAAAATAATGATCAACTTAAGATTTTTAGTAAGCTTGGCGGGAAAAGATATTTTTTGGGTAAGAAATTAATGCTTACTTCATCTTACAAGATAGAACAACTGAAAGAAAAGAAAATAGACCGGAAAAGAACCAAACAGGATGCCATGGGAGGATTTGATTATATTTTTGATTTTCCCTGGCTATATGAAATCACAACCCGGGCTAGCTGGGGCCAGCGGGATACTAAAGAAGAAGACGAAAGAGACGATGATTACGATTACGAATATCGACAATACTATGCCGGGACTGAACACAGAATCAATAAAAGATTAAATGCAAATTTAAAATATCAGTATTTTAAAAGGGATTATATTGACGCTGACTTAAATCACGAAGGGTTTTATATTCAAAACGGATGGGGATACGAAATTTTGGATAATGACAAAAATAGAATATGGCTTGATTTTGATATTGAGCATAAAAATGTAAATTATAGTCTTAAGTTAGGTAATAATTACAGGAAGGAAACCGCCGGTATAAAAGCAAATTACAAAATAAAACAAAATGGTTGGAAGGTTTCGGCGGGATTAATAGGAAATAATTACGATTTTAATGATTCAAATAATGATAAAAAAAGATACTATACTAATTTATCAATCGATAAATATTTCATAGATGGAGATTTAACACTAGGGATAGATTTTATATCCAGATATACGGATTATGTACAGAAAGATAGTGTTGGCCGGAATTCGGTAAGAGCAGTGTTTAAGTATAGTTTTTAAAACAAATGAAAAAATTTGGATGTATTAAAGATAAATTTGACGACAGGGATTATTTGATGAGGGCGTATTTGCCGGTTGTAAAGTTACCGGCTAAGGTTGACTATACGCCAAAGGTATCGCCTGTCAGAGATCAGGGAGATGAAGGTACCTGCGTTGGTTTTGCGACAGTCGCCGGTATGAAAGAGTACCAGGAATTACAGGATTATAAAAAATTGGTTTTGCTTTCCCCCAGGTTTCTTTATAGTGAATGTAAAAAGATTGACGGTATACCCGGGGCAGAAGGCACGACAATACGCGCGGCGATGCAGGTGCTTGAGAGCAAAGGTGTTTGCCAGGAAAAGTATTGGCCGTATTTCCCGCATCAAAGAAACAAAGCGCAGGAAGGAGCCAAGACAAATGCCAAAAAATTTAGTATAATGACATATGCCCGTATACTTAACCTTAATGAACTGCGTCTAAATCTTGCGACTAAAGGACCGTGCGTTATCGGGATTGAGGTTTTCAATGGGATGATGGAAACCGGAACGACGGGTATTGTGCCTATGCCAAAGAAAAATGAAAGCAGCTTGGGTGGGCATGCAATTTGTCCGGTAGGTTATGACGATAAAAAGCAAGTTATTAAATTTAAGAATTCATGGTCAGAAGAGTGGGGACAGAAAGGTTACGGATTTTTACCGTATGCATATATTGAACGTTTTATGATGGACGCTTGGAGCTCGGTTGATATCGATGACCCTAACCCGCTTACATTGGCAAGTGTATTGAATTATAAGAATCGGGTTGTTGTGTGAAAGAATAGTAACGGGTAATGGGTAATGAGTAGAGGATAGAATCGGTGTCAAAAAGAGGAATGAGTGAAAAAATGGACATTAATAATTTTGCTTTTTATCATAGTAAATATTTTTTTAGGATGTGTCACAGCAAGAATACAGAGCGAGCTAATACTGAATGATGAATACTTTCAGATTGCTCATAGAGAGATACAAAATGCAAAAGAATCAGTTCATCTTGTCGCTTATTTGTTTCTTCTTTACGATTATAAAGATGCATATTCCAATAGGTTGCTCAGGGATTTCATAGATGCACGTACCAGGGGATTAGATGTTTATGTGGTTTTGGACTATCCAAAATCTGAGTATATAAAAGAAGAAACACTAAAAAATCAGGAAGTATTCAATAAATTAAAGGCAGCCGGTATAAATGTACGGTTTGACAGTTCTAAAAGGACGACTCACAGCAAAGTTTTAGTTATAGATAAAGAAACAATTATCATCGGTAGTCATAATTATTCGTTTGACGGGTTAAAAAATAATAATGACACTTCGTTGCTTCTCAGGGATAAAGACAAGGCTAAAAGGTTGATAGAATATATTGAACATATTGAATAATGACTATAGAAATTAAAATTGGTAATATAAAAATCGGCGGTAAAAATCCGTTTGTTTTAATTGCGGGGCCGTGTGTAATTGAGACAAAAGAAATTGTTTTTAAGATTGCCGAACAACTTAAAAAAATTACAAAGGAATTAAAAATACCATTAGTATTTAAAGCATCATATGACAAAGCGAACAGATCTTCGATAAAATCATACCGCGGTCCCGGTATTTATAAAGGGCTTGAGATTTTAGCAGATATTAAAGAAAAATTTGATATACCGGTTTTAACGGATGTTCATTGCGTTAGCGAAATTCCGTTAGTCGCAAAAGTAGCGGATGCAATACAGATTCCGGCATTTTTATGTCGTCAAACTGATTTATTAATTGCAGCAGCAATTACAAAGAAACCTATAAATGTAAAAAAAGGCCAGTTTCTTTCGCCGTATGACATGAAAAATGTAGTTGAGAAAATAGAGTCAACCGGGAATAAAAATATTTTACTTACTGAGCGGGGCACAAGTTTCGGCTATAATAACCTTATTGTTGATATGCGTTCTCTTGTGATAATGAAAAATTTCGGATATCCCGTAATTTTTGATGCTACACACTCGGTTCAATTGCCGGGAGGTCTTGGCAATAAAAGCAGCGGACAGAAGGAATTTATTCTGCCGTTATCAAAAGCTGCTTTAGCGATTGGGACAGATGCTATTTTCATGGAAGTGCATCCCAGTCCTGAAAAGGCATTATCAGATTCAGCAAATTCCGTAAAATTATCTGAACTAAAAAATTTATTGAAAGAAATTAAAAATAAGTAACGGGCAACGGGTAACGAGTAACGGGCTGAGGAGTCGTAGCGGAAAGATAAGGTTTTCACATTCATTTTTAAATTTTTCATTTTGAATTTTTAACCTGCCCGCAGTGCTTTCAGCACAGCTGATGCAGGCGGGTTGTCTTTAGGGGGAGAAGTTTATGAAATGTTATAATTGTCAGACTGAAAACAAGGATACGGCAAAGATATGTAAAAGTTGCGGTGCAGATTTGATGTATGTTCCATGGAAACCGACTTGGAAATGGCACTTGAAAGTTCTTGGAATAATTTATGTTATAGTAATAGTTTTATTTTTTGTAGCAAGATTTTTCTTAAACAAGTTTGATAGAAATTTACCAACTTGGGAATCAGAATATCCGATGTATGAAAAAATGGCACCAAAACCAATAAATAAGTAACGGGTAACGGGTAATGGGTAAATTGTTTTTTTAATAAATTAACCACAATTTTTCCGCCATTGATGCTTAGGCGGATCCGCCAGCGACTTAGTGGCGGATAATTTTACATCCCGTAACAACGGGACAAGTTTTTAAATTTTAAATTGCTGTTTAACGGAGGTTTTATGCGTTGCTCAAATTGTGATGCAGAAGTAAAAGAAGGTTCCAAGTATTGCGGAGTTTGCGGAACAAATTTCTTACTCACAACCGCTGCATGGTTATTGAGAAGAACGCTTGCCGGCGCAATTGCGGGTTGTATAGGCTGGTTTTTATCTTCCGGTATTTTCAACATTACAAATCAAGGAATAGCAGAACCGTTCTATATTGTGCTTAGGATTGTTATAGCTGCAGTTTTTATTGGGATAGTTATCGGAGTTCTTGAGAAATCAACTAATAAAGTAATTTTCGGTTTATTAGGTGCAATTTTGGGCGGAGTAATCGGAAGTATTGTTGCCATGTACCTTTTAAGAAATGATATGCCGATGTGGCTGTTTATTCCGGAAAAAGCAAAAAGTTTAGAATTCTCACTTTACACAACGGCAAATGCGGTTATATGGTTAATTACGGGCGCTTTTATCGGATTGTTTACATCCAGTGATAAAAGAAGAATCTATGTTTTTATCGGCGGTGCGTTAGGCGGCGCAATTGGCGGTGCAATTGGTTGGGAAATATTTTTGAGGTTAAGATTTGAAGCGGTTTCTCCTGCAATGTTTTTTACTGCTGATGTAATTTCAGGCGGTATAACGGCAGGATTAATATTTCTTTTTATAGGAATGGGAGAAAAATTTTCACCTACTTCAGAAGAAAAAGCGTCGGCAGAAGAAGCCATAATGATATGTGCTATCTGCCGGAAAGAAACACCGGTTAGCGGTTATTGTATTAATTGCGGAAATATTCTTAAAGCACCGGAGATTGCAAATCCGCGCAGATACGGGGCATTACATCGTATATCAAACGTATTTAGATTTCTCGGAAGATTTATTTTGATAATAGGATTAATAACGGCAATAGGTTGTTTCATAGTATTGCTTCCGCAAAGTATTTTTTCGTCTTTACTCGGCATGGTTGGTATAGCCGTTATATCCTATATAATTTTTATTTCTTTTAACGCAATTGCCGAAACAATTTTACTTTTCCTGGATATTGAGAAAAATACCAGAAAAATGACAGAAAGATAAAATGTGATTGTTTAAAAATCCAAACAATCACTGATTACACAGATAAAAGGCAAGATTACACAGATTAAGGCTCTTCGTTAAATCTTAAATTGCTTTTAAAAGTCTGTGTAATCGGTTTTCTAAATCCCTGCCTGCCGGCAGGCAGGTGTGTAATCAGATTCTATTTATGAAGATTAGTAAAAAGATAATTAATAAGATAAAGAATATTAAATTAATCGCGTCAGATATAGACGGTGTTTTGACTGACGGTAAAATAATAATATTGAAAAACGGTGAAGAAGTAAAATTCTGGGATGCGCGCGACAGGTTTGCCTATACACTTTTGAAAAATCATGCAAAAGATATAAAACTTGCATGGGTAACAGGAAGAAAGTCAGAACAGGTTGAAACAAGGGCAAAGGAAGTGGGCATTCATTATCTTTACCAGGGCTGTATGAACAAGATTTCTGCAATAAACGAAATCTTGGAAAAAGAGAATTTTAATATTGACGAAGTTGCTTTTTTAGGTGACGATCTGGTAGATCTATCGGTAATGTCAAAATGCGGTTTTTCTGCATGTCCTAAAAATGCGTCCGAAGATGTTAAAAAATCGGCCGATTATATAACAGATGCAGAAAGCGGCGAGGGTGTATTCAGGGAAGTTATTGAGATTGTTTTTAAATCAAAAGGTTTATGGGAAAATGTATTAAAGCAATACCGCTCGTAGTTATATTGTCTTTTT
Organism: Elusimicrobia bacterium RIFOXYD2_FULL_34_15; assembly: GCA_001800605.1. Lineage (GTDB taxonomy): Bacteria > Elusimicrobiota > UBA8919 > UBA8919 > UBA8919 > UBA9627. The sequence goes on along the minus strand of MGVS01000039.1, from coordinate 18,938 downwards.
GCTTTATTTCTTGCAGCAAAAAGGCAGACAAATTTTTTATAAGCAATACATTCCCGGACCAGATTATAAAAAATCTAAGTATAGACAAATACGACTTAGAAAAACACGAGTGGAATTTTTTTGCAATTCACGGCGATGTTTACGAAAAGAAAAAAGTTGTAAATGCAACAAACATTAGAATGAGCTTTTATGAAAATAAAAAAATAAGCTCTTTCATTTTAGCTGACAAGGCAGTTTTGCAATCCGACACAGGCGATGTAAAGGCAATGGGGAATGTTTCAATAGTTTCACTTTTGAAAAATACTACTATTTATGCCGATTCACTGAATTATTTTGGAAAAACCAATAGGGTAACTTCGAATTCTTTTATTCGCCAGGAGAAACAGGATTCCACAATTACAGGCATAGGCCTGGAAGCAAATTCAGATTTGTCAGATATAACTATTTTAAAAGACGTGAAGGTGGTAAAGAAGTAATAGTCAGGATACAGTACACAGTACACAGTATACAGGATACAGCTGAAGAATGCAGAGTAATATTAATGAATAAAATAATGAAAACTAGTTTAATAATAATATTTTTTATCAACGTATGTTGTTTTGTATTTTCTGCAGATAAAAATGAACCGACCACAATTACGGGTGATAAGATGAAAATATTATCGAAAGGCGATATAATGGAATTCCTGGGTAATGTAAAATTTAAGCAAAAAAACCTTGAAATCATTGCAGATGAAATGAAGTCAAACGATAAAAACGGCGAGATAACCGGTAAGGGTAATATAAATATTCACTATTCAAGCGGAATGACAAATATCAACGGCTGGGCAGATGAAGCACAATACAGTAAAAACAGCGGCAGCGGGATTTTTTTCGGTAATGTTAAAATGAAAAGATTTTTGACCAACAATACAACCGACGTTGTAAATATGACCTGTGAAAAACTTGAAATATCGGATTTTGGTGAAAAGTTTCATGCGATAAAAGATGTTAAAATTTTTCAGGAAGGGACAGAGATGCTAAGTGATGAAGCATTTTATGACAAAAAAACAGACGAGCTTTTGCTATTAGGCGGTCCTCCTAAAATAATAAGAAGAGATGAAAAAAATTATTCTGAATACACCGGAGACAAAATTATATTGGCATTGGAAAAAGAAATTTTAACCATTTTAGGCAATGTACAATCAAAGATGATTATGAAATAGGCAATTAAAAATGCAAAAACTTGTCCCGTTTTTACGGGATGAAAAATTAAAAATGATACAAAGTGTCATCCTGAACGAAGTGAATGTGGCTCAGCATGACATGAATGTCGTTCTGAATATTTTACGCCACTATGCTTCGGCGGATCCGCTAACGACTTAGTAGCGGAAACTTTTAATTTTAAATTGGTTCTCAATATTATGCAACTGAAAATAGAAAATATTGTAAAAACTTATTCAAAGCACAGAGTAGTCAACGAACTTTCGATGTTCGTAAATGACTCGGAAATTATAGGTCTGCTTGGCCCTAACGGTGCCGGTAAAACAACCTCGTTTCACATAATAAGCGGATTAATAAAGGCGGATAGCGGACATATATACTTTGATTCGGAAGACATAATAAATATTCCTGTTTATTTGCGGGCCCAAAAAGGGATAATATATTTATCTCAGGAGTCATCGATTTTCAGAGGGCTTACTGTGCAGGAAAATATTCTGGCAATACTTGAAATGCTCGGTTATGAAAGAGATAAATGCTACACGGAAAGTGAATTACTTTTAAAGAAACTGGGTATTTATAATCTAAAAGACAGATACGCATATAATCTGTCCGGTGGCGAGAGAAGACGGACAGAAATAGCGCGTGCGTTAGCAATAAATCCTCATTTCATACTTCTTGACGAACCTTTTGTAGGTATAGATCCGATTACAATTGCTGATATCCAAAATATAATAAAAGATTTGAAAAAATCGGGGATAGGTGTTATATTGACAGATCATAATGTTAGAGAAGCTTTGGAGATAATAGATAGGGCATACATAATTTATGATGGTAGGGTTCTAATTGAAGGTTCAGCTAAACAGCTTTTAGAGAGCGAAGAAGCAAGGAAAATATATCTCGGCAAGAAATTTAAGATGTGAGTAGGGGCAGGTAATTTTTAATTTTTGTGTATAAATAGTTGACTTTATTCGTGATTTTAGTATTATATAGGTTCGGGAGGAGCAATGGTAATCAATATTAGGACTATAAAAGTTAAAGTTCCAAATTCGTTGTTAGATTATATTAATGAAAAATTAGCTAAAAGCCATAAGATTTTTCCAAATATCAATGAAATTGAAGTTTTTTTAAGCCGCGAAAAATATCTTTATTTTGTCGAAATTGTTATTAATTTACTGGGTGTTACATTAAAAGTTAAAAAGAAATCGACAGATTTTCATTCTGCGGTAGATATGGCTGTCGATAAAGTTGAACTGCAATTATTAAAAGAAAAAGAGAAAATTAAGGGTCATAGAAAAGCAGAAAAATATTTGTTGTTGGAGGAAAAATCATTTCAATCTCCGGCGGAATCAGTAGATTTAAAAAAGAGAAAATTTATTCCCGAGATTTTAAGTGTTAATGAAGCACTGGAAAGTTTGACCGAGAATGATTACGCGTTTTTAGTATTTACTAACAGTCAAAATAACAAATTGTCGGTAATTCATAAAAAATACGATTCTGGTTATGGTTTAATTGAGATAGAGAAAAGGAGGAGTTCGTAGCATGAAAATTTTGGATTTTTTATCGGAAAATTTAGTTATCACGGATTTAAAAGGAAAAACTAAGAAAGAGGTTATCAACGAACTTATAGATGTGTTGGCTAAAAAGAAACTTGTAAAAAGTGTTGATAAAACTATAGAAGCTATTATGAAGAGAGAAAGTACAGGGTCTACCGGTATCGGCCAAGGTGTTGCGATACCGCATGCAAAAAGCGAAGAGGTTTCCAAGATAGTTGCATCTTTAGGTATTTCCAGAGCTGGTGTTGATTTTGATTCTCTTGACGGCGAACCTGTTTATATAGTTTTTTTAATGATTGCTCCGCCTGAATCAATAAGCGAACACTTGCAGGCGATTGCAAAAATTTCAAGGTTATTGAAAGATAAATTTTTCAGACAATCCTTAAGGGACGCTCAATCTTCTCACGAAGTTATTAAAATAATAAAGGAAGAAGACGAACTATAATACTGCAGTACACAGGATACAGACTACAGGATACAGTGAGTAGACAAAAAATAAGGTTATCTAAAAACTGTGTACTGTATACTGTATACTGAGAAAATAATGGATAAAAGTATCACTATACGAGATTTTTTTGAAAAAAAAGAAACGGAGTTTTCGTTAGAAATTGCTTCAGGAGAGGAAGGGTTAAATAGAAAAATAACTGTTGCTGAAATAAACAGAATGGGTCTGGTGCTGACAGGTTTTTTCGATTATTTTCCTTATCAACGCGTTCAGATAATCGGTTTAGGAGAAATAACATACCTCAAATCACATCTGGTAAAAGAAGAAGTTTTCAAAAAAATATTTTCCTATGAAATTCCTACTATAATTGTAACAAGAAATCTTGATATACCTATAGAATTTTTAAAGCTATCAAAGGAAGAAGAAATACCCATCATAAAAACATCTTTAGAAACAGGAAAGTTCTCGACAGGGCTTACACTATTTTTAGAAGATATGCTGGCTCCTTCTATAGTGAAACACGGAGTTTTGGTCAATGTTTCAGGCATGGGTGTTTTAATTTTTGGCAATGCATCTATTGGAAAATCAGAAACAGCGCTAGAACTCATAAAAAGAGGGCATGTTCTTGTTGCTGATGATGTTGTTGAAATAAAAAGGCAGTCAGGTGATGTTCTTATGGGTTCAGGAGAAGAACTTATTAGACATCATATGGAGATAAGAGGCATCGGTATTATTGATATAAGAAATCTTTTTGGAATATTCTCTGTTATGGATTCAACTAAGGTTGAGTTGCTTGTCCAGCTTGAAAACTGGGCCGGAGAAAAAGAATATGAACGCCTTGGACTTGATGATAAATACACTGAGATATTGGGTGTTAAGATTCCGGAAGTAACTATTCCTGTAAAACCGGGTAGAAACATTGCGGGTATTATAGAAATAGCAGCTATGAACCAGCGTCTTAAATTACGCGGTTATCATGCTGCGCAGGACTTAAATAAACGGCTTATTGAAATGATGAGAGAAGAAGATAGAAAGAAAAATAATGAACAAAAGCAATAGTAAAGAAACACAATTTTTTATAATTACAGGCATATCCGGAGCAGGGAAAAGCCAGGCAATAAAATGTTTTGAGGATTTAGGTTTTTTTTGTGTTGATAATTTGCCACTTTCTTTAGTTGATAAATTCGTATCACTTGGTACAAGCTCAAGAGATTCAAGATTTAAAAAAATAGTGCTTGGCATAGATATCAGAGAAGGTGAAGATCTTTCAAATTTCCCAAAAATAATCTCCGGGCTTAGTATCCAGCCAAGAATTCTATTCATGGATGCTTCTGATGAGGTGTTGTTTAGGAGATTCAGCGAAACCAGGCGAAAGCATCCGATAGGAAAATCCATTACAGAATCAATTAAAACAGAACGCGCTATTTTATCAAATATAAAAGCTCAGGCATCGAAAGTTATCGATACTTCAAACATGAATCTTCAGGAGCTTAAAGAAAACATTGCTGATTTATTGAAAGTATCGCAGAAAGAAGAGATGAGGATCACAATAATTTCTTTTGGTTATAAATATGGTGTTCCTTCAGATGCCGATATAGTAATGGATGTAAGATTTTTACCTAATCCCTATTATGTAGAAGCTCTTAAGAACCATACCGGTAATGATAAAAAAGTTAAGAAATATGTGATGGGTTTTGAAGATGCAAAAAAATTCACAAAATCATTTTTTTCTATGATAGCAAATATAATTCCTAAATATGTAAAGGAAGGAAAATCATATTTATCAATCGCTCTTGGCTGTACCGGTGGCAAACACCGTTCGGTAGTTCTTGCTAATGCTTTGGGAGATTATTTGGGCAAAAAGGGATTTTCTGTAACTTTGAAACACAGAGATATTGGAAGATAAGCCCAGTTAGAGATTGGTTTGTAAGCTTATATACATATTTGACATTTAAGTGGAATAAAATAATAAAGATTTATTTAAGAGTCACGGAAGCATGTTTTACGGAGTAAAATTATTTTAGTTTAGTAATATGGGAATCTAGATATATATAGTTGAATCTAAACGAGTAGAATAGTAAATTTAAAATTGTAGAGTATGTTTAAGAAGGGGGCAGACTATGTCTCAAAATCCATCTTCTCCAATGGGAAAGAAAGAAAAAAAACAGGAAGGTTTTGTTGATGTCGGATATTCGATACCGGAAACATATGGTGACGACCGCATTGTTATATTACCAAGGGATCCATATTGGATATTTGCTTATTGGGAACTTACCGAAGGCAAGAAACAGGAAATAAAAAGTAAATATGGTAATGATATTTTTGAAAATGCACAAATTGTCTTGCGCATTCACGATGTTACAGGGGTGAGCAACTTCAATGGAGTTAATTCCATAGGTTTTAAGGATAATTCTGTATCTTTGAATGCACAAAATTGGTATATTAGAGTTGATTTTTCGGGTAGGTCCTGGTGTGTTGAGCTTGGTCTCAAGACCAAAGACGGAAAATTCATATTGCTTTTAAGATCAAACATTATTTCACTTCCGGCAGATAGAGTTTCAGATATCACCGATGAACAATGGATGCTATTAATGGGCGATTATGACAGATTAATGAAACTTTCCGGTGTTGATAAAATTGGTGTTGGCTCATTAGAAATGGCAAAGTTGCTTGCAAAGAGATGGGAAATGCTAAGCGTAATTTCATCGGGTGCGTTTTCCGGTTCAAGTTCATTCAGAAAACCGCTGGGAAAAGAAAGAAAATTCTGGCTTATTGCAGATGCTGAACTAATTATCTATGGAGCAACTGAACCGACAGCATCTTTAACCGTAAGCGGCAAGCCGATTAAATTGAATCCCGATGGTACATTCTCATTAAGATTTGCATTTCCTGATGGTTTTCAGGAACATGCTATACAGGCAGTTTCAGAAGATGGGGTTGATGAACGTCATATAACGATAACAGCAGAAAGAAAAACAAAATAAAACATCCTAAAAACGGATGTTTGATTACACAGATTAAAAGGCAGATTACACAGATTTTTCTAAGGATTAGGTTCTAATAAGTGTAATCGGTGTTGAAAATCTGTGTAATCATTTATTAGGAAAAATTTATGGAACAAGGTCACCTTTGTCTGGTTTTGCACGCACACCTTCCTTTTATCCGTCATCCCGAGTACGATGATTTTTTAGAAGAAGATTGGTTTTTCGAAGCGGCTACCGAAACATATATTCCACTTTTAGATATGTACGAGCGTCTCATTTCTGAGGGTGTTGATTTTCGTATTACAATGTCTTTAACGCCGACTCTATGTGCCATGTTTTCAGATGAACTTCTGATGGGAAGATATAAAAGACATCTTGAAAAACTCATAGATCTTTCAGAAAAGGAAGTATTTAGAACCCAAAACCAGCATCAATTTCATAAGACAGCTTTAATGTATGAAAGAAAATTAAAAAAATGCAGACAGATTGTTGAAAAGCATCATGGGAATTTGATAAATGGTTTTAGAAAAATTCAGGATGAAGGAAAATTAGAAATAATAACCTGCTGTGCCACTCACGGTTTTTTACCTTTAAAGATTCATAGAAATGCAGTACGAGCCCAGATAAAAACGGCAGTTGACGATTATAAGGATAAATTTCACAGAAAGCCAAAAGGAATATGGCTTGCCGAATGTGCTTATAATCCCGGTGATGATTATGTTTTAAAAGAACAGAAATTAAGATACTTTTTTGTAGATACACACGGTATATTATACGGTTCGCCAAGACCCCGTTATGGTGTATTCGCACCGGTATATTGCCCTTCTGGTGTTGCCGCTTTTGCGAGAGACATGGAATCGGCTCATCAGGTCTGGTCTGCCGAAATCGGATATCCCGGTGATTATAAATATAGAGAATTTTACAGGGATCTTGGTTACGATTTAGATTATAATTATGTAAAACCATATTTGCATTCTGACGGAGTAAGAAGAAACATCGGATTAAAGTATTTTAAAATTACAGGTAAAGTAGGGCTTTCGGAAAAGCAGCCATATGATCCGGATGAAGCAAGGGATATAGCAGCAAGCCACGCCGGTAATTTTTTGTTTAATCGTGAAAAACAAGTTGAGTTTTTACATTCTTTCCTTAAAAGAAAACCTGTGATTGTTTCAATGTATGATGCAGAACTTTTTGGGCACTGGTGGTACGAAGGACCGGAATTTATTGAATTTTTATTCAGGAAAATGTATTACGACCAAAAGACAATAACGCCAATTACTCCAAGTGAATATTTGCAGATGTATCCCGAAAATCAGGTAATTCAACCATCAATGTCATCTTGGGGGGATAAAGGTTATAATGAGGTATGGCTTAACGGGGCAAATGACTGGATTTACAGGCATCTTCATAAGGCATCAGAAAGAATGATTGAAATTGCAGTGGAAAATCCAAGTGCACATGGTTTAAAGAAACGGGCACTAAATCAGGCAGCACGTGAATTACTTCTTGCACAATCTTCTGACTGGGCGTTCATAATGACAACCGGAACGATGGTGGCATATGCATGCAAAAGAACTAAAAACCACATTTATCAATTTACGAAATTATACGAGCAGGTGAAAAGCAATCAAATTGATGAAGGTTTTTTACGTGATTTAGAGAGAAGAAATAACATTTTTCCGAATATTGATTACAAAGTATACATATAAACATAGAAGGAAAAGAATAAGTAACGAGTAACGGGTAATGAGTAAAATGTAAAAAAGTTCATAGTAAAGAGTTCATAGTTTATAGAACAGCAGAACTTCAGAACAAGAGAACGATGTTGGAAGTTAAAAGTTGAAAGAGTTGCCGAGTTTGCCTGCCCATCTACGGTTCGGTGGTGGTCTCGGCTTTTCTAACGAAAAAATGATTAATATTCTAATTATTACACACGAAGATTTCGGGGCAACGCTTTTGAAAACTGCCCGAAACATAATAGGTGAACAGCAGTTTTCGGCCGCAGTATCTATAAAAAGCAATGAAGATCCTAAATCTGTCGAAATCCGGCTTGAAAAAATAATAAAAGCATTTAACATTGAAAACGGTTTGCTTATATTACTTGATTTAGTAGGCGGTACCCCTTCGGTTGTCTGCACATCTCTTTTAAAAAAATTTAACAACAAGATTGAAATATTAAGCGGTGTTAATCTATATATGGTTATGTCTGCATTTACACATAGGCAGAAATTGACATTGTTGGAACTAAAAGAAAAAGTATTAAGTGATGCAAAAGCATCAATAATGGATTTAAAGGGAAATTTCTTCAGAGCATAGAAAATCGGTAACGAGTAATGCTTGCCCGCCGAAGACCTAGTGGCGGGGGTAACGAGTGATGAGTGACAAGTAATGAGTAATCCCGATGGGTCGGGACAAGCTGGGTAATAAGTAATATGAAGAAGATAAATTTTATTTTTGGTGTTCATAATCATCAGCCGGTAGGTAATTATGATGATATTTTTGATATGGCAACAAGAATGGCATATGAACCATTTTTAGACACTATAAAGAAATATCCAAAAATAAAAGCAGTCTTTCATTATACAGGTCCTTTAATTGATTTTTTTGAAAGAAAAAATCCGGAAATACTAAATAAATTGAAAACTCTTGTTAAAAAAGGGCAAGCAGAGCTCTTAACAGGCGGATATTATGAACCAATAATGTCTATAATCCCGGATAGAGACAAATTAGGCCAAATTTCAAAACTCAGCAGTTACATAGATAAAAAGTTTTCATATAAAGCAAAAGGTATGTGGTTGGCTGAAAGAGTTTGGGAGCCGTCATTAGCAAAATCGCTTAATGATGCAGGTATTGAGTATGTTATTTTGGATGACGCACCCTTTTTAGCGTCAGGGATTGAAGAAAATAAATTGAAAGGGTATTTTATAACTGAAGAGCAGGGTTTTGCTTTAAAAATTTTCACTATAAATCAAAAATTAAGATATTTAACACCGTTTGCCGAACCCGAAGAAACTATAGAATATCTGAGGAGTCATGTATCCGATGAACCGTCAGACCTGCTTGTAATGGTTGACGATGGCGAGAAATTCGGATTGTGGCCTGAAACCTTCAAAACATGTTATGAAGAAAAATGGCTAGAAAATTTTTTAACATTATTAGAAAAAAATTCTGATTGGATTAATACAACAACTTTTTCTGAATATATGAAGCAATATCCGGCAAGAGGCCGAATCTATCTGCCGACTGCTTCGTATTTCGAGATGAGCGAGTGGTCACTACCCGCAAAATCTCAGGTTGATTTTGAAAAAATTGTATCACATGCTGATGCTAACACAAAAAGATTTTTACGAGGCGGTTTTTGGAGAAATTTTTTGACAAAATACACTGAATCTAACAACATGCATAAAAAAATGCTTTATATCGGCGATAAGATTCAATCGTTAAATTTAAATAAAGAAACCGGCTCAGAAGAAAAAAATAAAAAGACAGTTTCACAAATAGAGCAGGCAATAGATTCTCTTTATAAGGGTCAATGTAATTGTGCTTATTGGCATGGTGTATTTGGCGGATTGTACCTGCCTCATTTAAGGCATGCAATTTATAAAAGTTTAATAGATGCGGAAAATGTTCTGGATTCGGGATCAAAACCGATAATTTCTAAAGACATTATTGATTTCGATAAAGACGGGCAAAACGAGGCTATACTCTCAAATAAAAATATAAATGTTTATGTAAAACCGTCTTGTGGCGGTGCGATTACAGAAATTGATTTCAAGCCGGTAAGTTATAATTTAACGGATGTTTTAACCAGGAGATTTGAAGCATATCATAAAAAAGTTGATGTTTCTATAATAAAAAATGTAGATGAAAAGGCGGAGCCGATAAAGGGAACTTATTATACAAAAGAACTCGGTTTAGAAAAATATCTTAAATATGACTGGTATAACAGGAATTCCTTGATTGATCATTTTTTTCATAACGATACCAATCTGGAAAAATATTCTAATTGTGAATACGGTGAAGTAGGAGATTTTGTAAATCAACCGTATAAATTGGAAATAGCATCCGGCAAAAAAAATGAAAATATAACATTAAAACGAAATGGTTTTCTCTGGCTTCCATCAGGTCTAATACCTGCTGAAGTGCAAAAGACAATATCTATAAATGAGCAGATAATTAATATTCAATACCAAATTGTAAACAATTATGAAAAAGATTGGGAGTTTTGGTATGGTTGCGAGTTTAATTTTGGATTTTCAAATCCCGAGGATGATAATTGTTTTTATATGGCCGGAGCAAAGAAAGAAAGATTTTCAGCGAAGACCTCTTTTGATACGATAAAATCTTTTGCAATGAATGATATATATAATAATCTGGCCCTCAAGATGGATGTATCTGATAGTTTTGATTTTTGGGTATTTCCAATTTGGACAATTTCATTATCAGATGGTGGTTTCGAAAAAACTTATCAGGGTTCGTCAGTTACTATTAATAGAAAACTCAATTTAAAGCCGAAAGAAAAATATAATTTTACATTAAAAATTAATTTAAAAGCAGGGAAAGGGTAAAAAGGTAATCCGCCAACTGGCGGAGGTAGATAGATAGAAAGTAGCGGCTTGAACAACTGATTTCAAACTATGCACTATCGCGCCATCCCACTATCGCACTTGTTCCGGGCGACTTATAAGGAAGTTTAATTATGATTGAAAAGACACTTGTGATAAAGAATAAATTAGGCTTGCATGCACGCCCTTCAGCACTTTTTGTTCAGACAACGGGTAAATTTAAAGCGTCTATTAAAGTAATCAAAGACAATCAGGAGATTGACGGTAAATCTATAATGGGTCTTATGATGCTTGCTGCCGGACAGGGGACAGAATTACGATTTTTAATCAATGGTCCTGATGAAGCGGAATTACTAGCCGCAGTAGAAGATCTAATCAGTAAGAAATTTGAAGAAGAATGACATTCTATAAAGAAGGATGTCTTATTACACGGATTTTGAAAAACGATTACACAGATTAGATAAAAAACCTGTATAATCAAATTGAGAAAAATATGTTATATAAAGGTATTGCAGCTTCAGATGGTATAGCAATCGGAAAAGCTTTTGTTATAGAAGATGAAGAGTTTTCTGCAGTAAAAAAACCAATAGCTAAAGAAGATGTTCATAGTGAAATAGAAAAATTTAAAAATGCAGTTATCGATACGAAATTAGAACTGGAAAAAGCAAAAGGAAAAGTAGCAAAACATTTTGGAAAAAAACATGTTAAGCTTTTCGAAGCTTACATTTTTATTGCGGAAGATCCGACTTTTGAAAAAGACGTTATATCTAAAATAAACAAAGAGCTAATAAATGCAGAATATGCATTATATAACGTTATTGAAAAATATTCTCAGGTTTTTGATAAAATAGAAGATGAATATTTCAGGGAACGCGGGAAAGATATCCTCGATGTCGGCAAGAAGATTATGAAACATATAACCGGTGCCCATAAAAAAATGCTTTCTGAGGTGACAGAACATTCAATAGTTTTTGCTAATAATCTAACTCCGACGGATACTATTGTAATGAAAGAGGAAAATGTTCTTGCATTTGCAACAAATATGGGCGGGGTAACATCTCATACTGCGATTATGGCGCGCGCAATGGAAATTCCTGCTGTTGTCGGCATGAAAGATATTACAACGCATGCTATTCATGGCCAGACAGTCATTATAGATGGTAATGAGGGAGTCGTAATTATAGATCCGGATGAAGACACAATTACAAATTACAAGAGAAGGCAGCAATTATATATTGGTGAAATAAAAGAACTTTCTAAGTACATGGATCTTCCTGCGGTGACAACTGACGGTAAAAAAATTGTTGTTGCTTCCAATATTGAAATTCCGGAAGAGACAAAATCTGTTATATCTCACGGTTCGGAAGGGATAGGTCTCTTTAGGACGGAATATCTTTTTTTAAACAGGAGAGAATTCCCGAGTGAAGAAGAACAATTTGAATCATATAGGATGGTGGTAGAAAAAGTATTTCCAAATTCGGTGGTAATAAGGACAATTGATTTAGGCGGCGATAAACTCTTGCCGTATTTTAATTTAAAAGAAGAAAGAAATCCGTTTATGGGCCTTCGTGCAATAAGATTTTGCCTCCGGCATCCCGAAGTTTTCAAGATTCAGCTTAGGGCAATATTAAGGGCATCGGTATTCGGGAATGTAAAAATAATGTATCCGATGATTTCAGGAATTGACGAGCTTAGGGCTGCGAATTATTTATTAAATGAAGTAAAAAAGGAATTAAGCAGTAAGACAATTCAATATGATGAGAATGTAGAAGTAGGTGTAATGATAGAGATACCGTCAGCGGCACTAACTGTTGATATATTGGTAAAGGAAGCAGACTTTTTATCTATAGGTACAAATGATTTAATACAATATACCGTTGCGGTAGACAGAATAAATGAATATGTTACTAATCTTTATGATCCTCTGCATCTTTCAATATTGAGATTATTAAAAACAATAATAGATACCGGGCAAAAAGCAGGGAAATGGGTTTCTATGTGCGGTGAAATGGCCGGCGATCCATTGTATACAGAAATACTTTTAGGTTTAGGCCTGGAACATTTTAGCGTTGTTTCCAGTTCGGTACTTAGGACAAAGAAAGAAGTCAGAAGAGTAAATCTTGCTGCTGCAAAAAAAATGGCAGACGAAATATTAAACGATCCAAGTAAAAGAGATATTATTTTAAGAAAAATAAAACAAAGAAGAAAACATTAAATATTAAAGCAAAATTGTGAGTTAGTGCGATAGCACGATTGTGCGATTGTGCATTGTATAAAGCAGGTGGAAAGATAGAAAGGTAAAAGGTAGAGAGGTGGAAAGGTTAGCTGTGAATTTTTATTTTCCTTTCTACTTTTTCATTTTTTGCCTTATTTTCTATCACGCTATCCCGCAATCATACACCATCTTTAATTTTATGAAAATCCGTAATTTTTCTATTATTGCACACATTGACCACGGTAAATCCACGCTTGCGGACCGGCTTTTAGAGTTTACCTCTGCAATTACAACTACACATCACGAACAGGTTTTGGATGCAATGGACCTTGAAAGAGAACGTGGCATAACGATTAAGGCAAAAACTGTCCGTTTAAACTATACTAAACCGGATGGTGAAAAATATCAACTAAATCTTATTGATACACCCGGTCATGTGGATTTTACTTATGAAGTTTCCAGAGCTCTTGCTGCATGCGAGGGTTGTCTTTTGCTTGTGGATGCTTCGCAGGGTGTTGAAGCCCAGACGCTTTCAAATTTTGACCTTGCAAGACAACATAATCTAAAAATAATTTCGGTAATAAACAAGATTGATTTGAAACAGGCAGACGTGCCGAAGACCCAGCAGCAGATAGAAATAATTTTAAAAATAGATGAAAAGCCGATACTTGTTTCTGCGAAACAAAATATAGGTACGAAAGAAATAATTGATGCAATAATAAATAAAATACCCGCTCCTGTCGGTGAAGCAGAAAAACCGTTAAAAGCTTTAGCTTTTGATTCTCTCTACGATTCCTTCAGGGGAGTAATAGTTTATATAAGAGTTTTTGACGGAATGATATCGGCCGGTCAAAAAGTATTTTTCTTTTCATCCGGGGAAAAATTCGATGTTGAAGAAGTCGGTTTTTTTGAAATAAAAAATCCGTCTGCACCCGCAGGCAGGCACAAAATAGAAAAACTTTCTGCGGGTGAAGTCGGCTATGTAATTCTCGGTATAAAGGATATTCATAAGATAAAAATCGGAGACACAATTTCCGATGTCGAGAATCCTGCAAAGACAGCCCACCCCGGATACAAGGAATTAAAACCGTTTGTTTTTTGCGGTTTGTATCCCGTTCAACCCGGAGATTATGATGCTCTTACAAAGGCAATAGGAAAATTACATCTTGAAGATTCGGCATTTTTTTATCAGCCGGAAACATCAGTTGCACTTGGTTTCGGTTATAGGTGCGGATTTTTAGGCCTGCTGCATATGGACATTGTCAAAGAACGTTTACAAAGAGAATTTGGCCTAAATCTTATCATAACCGCTCCGAACGTAAGATACAGAATTAAATGCATAGATGGAAGTAAACCGGTTACAGGTTTAAAAGGCGAAGACGCAATTATAGAAATAGAAAATCCGTCAAAATTCCCTGAAAAACAATACATAGAAAAAATTTACGAGCCGTATATATTAGCAACCATTGTACTTCCTGCTCAATATGTAGGCAATGTAATGGCTCTCTGTGAAGGCAAGCGCGGAGATTTTCTGGATATGACATACATCACAGAGGACAAGGTAAAACTTTCATATGAAATGCCGTTGGCCGATTCTATAGTAGATTTTTATGATAATTTAAAATCAGTTTCTTCCGGCTATGCCTCATTTGATTATGAAATTTGCGATTATAAAGAATCCGATTTAGTTAAACTGGACATCCTTGTGAACAATGAACCGGTGGATGCTTTATCATTTGTAGTATTTAAAAACAATGCAGAATATTACGGAAGAAAAATAGTGGATAAATTGAGAGGCCTGATCCCGCGCCAGATGTTTGAAATTCCTATTCAGGCATCTATCGGGGGCAGGATAATAGCCCGTGAAAATGTCCGTGCATTAAGAAAGGATGTCATCGCAAAATGTTACGGCGGTGATATTTCCCGCAAACGTAAACTTCTTGAAAGGCAGAAAGAAGGAAAGAAGAAAATGAAACAATTTGGCAACGTTTCCATCCCGCAAGAAGCATTTCTCGCCGTACTCAAATTAGAAGATTGAAAGATTTTGTAATCTGTAATCCTAATCCCTAACCCTGCTTTTAATATTTCCCCTTGACAAAAATTGCTAAATACTTTATACTAATATTAGGATACTTAGGATATTTAGTTTTATTAGATATATCTTAAAGATAGAAAGATGGTCCGCCACTTCCGCCACTGAAACTTTGGCGGACAGGGAGGCTTTGGCGAGGCCAACCCGATCAAAGTCGGGTTGGGGGGAATATATGGAACCGCTTACTACTTTTCAAATTTCAAAATTATTACATGTAGATATTAGTACAGTTATAGATTGGATTGATTCCGGTAAAATACCTGCCTATAAGACTCCCGGCGGACACAGAAGGATTGAAATTAACGATTTAATAGATTTTTTAAAGAAGTACAAAATGCCCATTCCCGAAGAATTGAATGCTACCGGAAATATTCAAAAAACTCAAAATAACATAAAAAAGATTTTAATAGTTGATGATGAAGAAGGAATTCTAAAGTTTATTTCAATAGTTATCAAAAAATTTTTTAAGGATGTGGACATTGAATTAGCATCGGACGGATTTGTGGCAGGCAGGAAAATAGCAGAATTTAAACCGGATTTGATAATTCTTGATATCAGGCTGCCAGGAATGGATGGTTTTGAAGTTTTAAAAGAACTTAAAAAAGAAAAAATGAAAATAATTATTATTACTGCTTTTGCTTCAAAGGAAATGAAAGAAAAAATAATTAAATCAGGTGCAGAAGGTTATTTAATAAAACCTTTTACAGCAGAAGAATTAAAACAAAAAATAGAAAATCTTATTTAAAAGAGGTGAAAACAATATGATGGATATAATTCAACAGTGGTTTCAAAACAATCTGGATATTGTATTTTTTGTCTATGGTTTTGCATTTGTAGTAATGGGAATTGCTATTTTAATTCAACCTAAAAAAGAAAGTGAATTTAGGATTGCGGATATACTTTGGTTATTGGCTATATTTGGTATAACCCACGGATTGAGTGAATTTTTAGATATGTGGTCAATAATTAAAAAAAGTAATACCTTTTTTGATATATTTCGATGGTTTATATTGGTTATTTCTTATTGTTTGTTGTTTGAGTTTGGAAGACAACTTTTTAGTTTAGGGAAAGATAGAAATTCATTTCACAAAAGAATAGCTAGTGTCTTAACGAGGTGGTTATTACTTATAATTTTAATTTTTATTTTTATCTTTGCATTTATGTCTGCAGATTTTTTAAAAATTGGGAATATATTGGTAAGATATTTTTTAGGTTTTACCGGGTGCATACTTATAACATTTGGTTTTTCTTCGTATTATAAATGTAACGAGATAATGTTGAAATCATTAAAAGTAAAGAGATATTTTATTTTAGCGAGTTTATCGTTTTTAGTTTATGGATTTTTAGGGGGATTGGTAGTTCCAAAAGCAAATTTTTTTCCTGCCGACTGGTTTAATATGGATTTATTTTTTGAGGTTATACATATCCCTGTTCAGTTTTTTCGTGCTATTTGTGCTGTAATTGTTAGTTGGGTCATAATTAGAATGCTTAAAATTTTCAATTGGGAAATGAGAGAAAAATTTATAGAATCAACAAAAGTATTAGAAAAAAGATTAATAGATGTTGAAAAGCGGTATCAAGATATAGTTGAAAATGCTTCGGATATGATTCATTCTGTTAATATTGATGGTCATATTGTTTTTGCAAATCGAAAGGAATGTGAAATTCTTGGTTATTCAAGGGAAGAACTCGATGGAAAATATATAAAAGAAATATATGCTCCTGAAACATGGGACAACGTCAAAAAAGGTTTTGAAAAATTAAGACATGAAGGAATACTATTTGTTGAAAATGGGAAAATGATCAAAAAAAATGGAGAAAAATTGGATGTAATAATAAACTCTTCAGCAATATATGATAGTGTAGGAAACTTTGTCAGAACGAGATCTATTATAAAAAACGTAACCGAGCAGAAGTATGCTGAATATGCATTGAAACAGAGTGAGAAGCATTATCGTATGTTATTCGATAAAATGAATGAAGGATTTGCACTTTGCGAGATGATTTGGGATGAACAAAACAAGCCAATAGATTTCCGTTATTTAAGTGTTAACCAATCTTGGGAAAATAATACAGGAATACGCTGTGATATGGCGATGAATCATACTATTCGTGAAATTATTCCGAGCATAGAACAGTTTTGGATTGATAAGTATGCGGAAGTTGTTCAAACGGGAAATCCGGTGCATATAGAAAATCGCGTTAAAAGTTTAGATAAATGGTTTGAAGTTTTTGCTTATAAATATTCTGATAATAAATTTGCTGCAATATTTAGTGACATAACCGAGCGGAAAAATATGGAGAAAGAGAAAGAAAAACTTCAAGCACAATTACTACAATCCGAGAAGATGGCAGCGGTAGGACAGTTAGCAGGTGGGGTGGCACATGAAATAAACAATCCGATGGGGGTAATATTAGGATTTGCCCAAAGTGTAGTTAAAATGGTGAAAGAAGGGGATTCGTTATATATACCATTGAAGTCAATAGAGCGGGAAGCAATAAGATGTAAAAAATTAGTGAGTAATTTATTAACGTTTTCCAGAATAGATGATAAGGTAAAGGATAAAGCAGATATCAATGTGTTGATTGATGATACAATATCGTTAGTAGAAGCTCATGCAAAAATTAAAAATATTGAAATTATTAAACGGTATGTTCCGGATTTACCTCAGATAGAGATAAATAAGAATCAGATAGAGCAAGTGATAGTGAATCTATGTAATAATGCAATGGATGCGATGCCAGAAGGCGGAACGATAACGATAACGACATCGCAGATTGACGCTGATTTAAACGCACCTGCCTGCCGGCAGGCAGGGATAAACGCAGATAAAAAATATATTATAATTTCAATATCAGATACAGGTGTGGGAATGTCAGAAGAAGTAAAGAAACATGTCTTTGAGCCGTTTTATACTACAAAAGAGGTAGGAAAAGGAACTGGTTTAGGACTGAGTATATGTTATGAAATAATAAAGAAACATAATGGGACAATAGAAGTGGAAAGCGAGGTAGGTAAAGGTACAACATTTGTTGTAAAGTTACCGGTGAAGGTAGCTGGTGAATAAATATGAATATATTCGCTTTTTTATCATTATTAAGTAGCATAATTAGTTTTTCTCTTGGGAGTTTTGTTTTTTATAAGAACAGGAAAAGCTTACAACATATTATTTTTTCTCTATTCTGTTTTAGTATATCTTATTGGGGATTTATTGAATTTATGTATCGCCAAGCTGAAAGTTCGGGAATTGCTTATATTTGGTTAAAAATGAATTTTTTGTGGCCATTCACTGTTGCTTTAATAATTCATTTTGTATTAATATACACCGAAAAAATAAATATTCATACTAGTAAATTATTTTATTTTTTATTATATATCCCTGCATTATTTTTTACAATCATAGAGTTGGCTACTGATCAAATGACAATAGGAGTGGTTAAAAGATATTGGGGTTATGCTTATCTTTCAAATGAAAAATCTTTACTTTTTTGGCTGAGTAATATTTGGACTTTAATAATTTTATCGTCAATACTTTTTTTGCTTATAAGTTATAGAAAAAAAACGATGTCTACAAGGAAGCGAAAACAACTAAATTATATAACTATAGGTTTTTTTGTTCCTATATTAATGTCTATACCAGAGATAATACCCATATTTAAATTAGGAATTCCAGAGATGTCTATCAGTTCTTTGACTTGGTTTTCAATTTTTGTTTGTTATGCAATATGGAAATATGAACTATTTGTTATAGATTCGGCTATGATGGCAGAAAATATAATTTTCACAATGAATGAAGCGTTAGTTATAAGTGATTTTGATAACCAAATTCTAAAGGTTAACCCTGCATTTACAAAACTTTTTGGTTATAAAGAGAGCGAAGT
>MGVS01000038.1 GCA_001800605.1 Elusimicrobia bacterium RIFOXYD2_FULL_34_15 | reverse complement strand
CCTTTGTTACCGTCTTAATCTGCTGGGCTTCACCAAATGTTATAACACCCTTTTCCGCAAGAGTATCCACCAGCATATCTATCTCACCCGCCTGAACAAACATCGAAGAAACTAATAACACTGACCACAGCAACGACAACTTCCAAAACTTCTTCATACACAAACCTCCTTTTAAAAAATTTTACCAACCTACATCTTTTCAAACTTGCCTCTGTTTTCCATATTACCTCCACCCAAAACATTTATAAGTATCGTCATTTCTGTAATAATTATAAAGAATCATGATTAAAGTAAAATAAAGAAAACATTAAGATATTGTTAAACTTGAAACTGTGAATTATTCGGGCAAAAAAAAAGCACAGTAATAAATACCGTGTTTTTTCATAAATACTATTATAGTCTATAATTAACTATTTATTTCTTTGGGTAATACTACCGTAAAACTAGATCCTCTTCCCGGCTGGCTTTCCACTGATACGGTTCCGCCGTGCAGTTGTATCAGATGTTTCACTATGGCAAGACCGAGCCCAGTACCACCCATTTCTCTGGAACGGGCTTTATCCACCCGATAAAACCTTTCAAATATTCTCGGCAGGTGTTCTTTTGGGATCCCTATGCCTGTATCAGAAACCTCAATTTTAATTTTGTCTTGAACATCGTAACACTTGACAGTTATCACACCTCCTTGTCCGGTAAACTTTATAGCATTATCAATAAGATTAGAAAATATTTGTATTAATTTTTCCTCGTCCGCGGTTATCTCCGTAAAATTATTTGCGATTTCGAATATTAATTTTTGACTTTTCTTATCTATTCTTTCTTTATACATACTAGAAATTGATTCCAGAATTTTTTCAATATTAACTTTCTTTAATTCCAATTTCATTTCTTTGGATTCGCTCTTTGATATTACAAGCATATCGTTAATAAGATTATTCAGCCGTTCGGTATTTGCCTGCATAATATCAAGAAATTTTGATGCTTCTTTCTTATCATTTATTGCACCTTCTTTTAATGTCTCTATAAATCCGCTGATTGCTGTAAGCGGTGTTTTCAGTTCGTGTGATACGTTTGCTACAAATTCAGTTCTCATGTTTTCCAATTTTCTAATTTGGGTAATATCGTGAAAAACGCCAACTACACCGTATAATTCATTATTTTCATCATATATCACAGATGTTTGAACTTGAATATACTTTTCTTCCGGGAGTAAAATTGTAATATCCTTTCTTACTGGTTCTGCTTTTGCCAGAGTACTCTCAATGGCATTATTTATTTCTTCATTGCCAAGTATCTCCCACGAATGTCTGCCAACTGCTTCATCGGAACGCAGATAGAGCATATTTGAAAGCGACTGATTCAACATTATAATCCTTCTATTTTTATCCACAAGTATTACACCTTCAACCATATCAGACAATACAATAGATAATTCATTCTTCTCGCGTTCTGTCTCAGTAATATTTTTCTGCAGCTCTTCAGACATTGCATTCAGACTGTGCCCTAACCGAGCAAGTTCGTCGTTCGCTTTGAAATCAAGTTTCTGATTAAAATCTCCTTTACTTATCTTTTCAGCGGCAGTTTTCATTAATAATATAGGATTAACAAAAGATTTACCAACTATAAAGCTGAGTAAAAGCGCTGCCAGAATACCGATTAAAACAGAAACGATTATTATTTTATGTATTTGTTTTATTTTTCTGTTGATATCACTTAAAAATATTGAAAGTCGAATCGCTCCGCTAAGATTCCCATTGGACTTCAATGGTATGGCTACATACATCATATCTATATTAAGGGTATCGCTATGCCGTACGCTTTTTCCTATAATACCTGATAATGCTTTTTCCATTTCAGGTCTGTCTTTGTGATTTTCCATCGTTTCCGGATCTGACTCCGAATCGGCAAACACAGTCCCGTCAGAGTTAACAATTGTAATTCTTGTTTTAATTTTTTCTCCCAATCTTTTTACAAAATTTTGTAATTTTGATGGATTTTTGGCAAAGGCAAAGTTTTCCATCATGTCTTCAACTAACACAGCGGATACTTCAAGTTCATGTGCGATTTCATCTTTGTAATATTCTTTTAGCACATAATCTGTAAATATTGCAATTATAGCGGAAGAAACCACTATGACTAAAACATATGTTAAAAATAGTTTTTTAAAAATCCCTCTCATATTTTAATTAGTAATTACGTAATTAGCGTAATTAGGGACAGCGCCCATTTATATGCAAAATTGAATCCTATGTTCAGTATCCTGTATACTGTCTACTGTATCCTGCCTTTATCCTCTGAACCTATATCCTATTCCTCGCACAGTCTCGATATTATTTCCGGACTTGCCAAGCTTTTGTCTTAACCACTTAATGTGAACATCGACAGCTCTGTCAACTATAGCAAAATCTTCGCCCCATACATTATCAAGTATTTGAGTCCTTGAAAACGGTTTCCCGGCATTCTTCATTAGAAATACGAGTATATTAAACTCTATTACTGTAAGATTTATCCGAGCATCTTTTACGGTTGATTCGTGAGTAGCTAAATTTATTTTTATACCTTCTCTTTCAATAATGTCTTCTGTTTCTTCTCTTTTATAGGTTCTTCTTAAAACCATTTTTACTCTTTCAACCAGAACTTTCGGACTGAAAGGTTTTGTAATGTAATCGTCAGCGCCGAGCTTTAGTCCTTCAATAATGTCCGCCTCTTCGCCTTTTGCCGTAAGCATTATTACCGGAATATTTTTTGTTTTTTCATCTTTTTTTAATATTTTCAATATTTCCAAGCCGTTCATACCGGGAAGCATTATATCCAGTATAACAATCGACATCTTAGGAATTTCATCTATAAAATCCAAGGCATGCCCACCCGATTTGATACAAATAACATTAAACCCGGATTTTTCAAGATTATATTTTAACAATTCCAGAATATCCTTTTCATCATCAACAACCAATATCTTTTCTTTAGCCATTTATTCCCCTCTTATTTTTAATAGGGACAGCGCCCATATATATTATCGCTTATTTCTTTTTAGGTCTACCCCTACCTTTTATTATTAAATTAATCCCAAATCGTTTTTCGTTATTACGTATAAATTTTTCTGTACCAAAAGGTTTTCCTGTTAATGTATGTTTTTTAATAGTACCTATTTTTTCTTTATCTTCTTTTTCATTTAAAAAATTTTTCCATTCTTCTTTATTCATTTCAATATATTTGGTTATTTCACTTAATTTCAATATACTTTTATTTTTATCTATGTTTTCCGTATGTTCAATAGCACTTGACCACTTCCATTCCCATGGTTTTTTTATTAGACCACTTCTAACAGGATTTCTTTCTACGTATCTCACTGCTTCCATTAAATGAATGTCATCAAGCATACAGGAATAAAACCTTCCCTGCCATAAATGACCACTGGTTTTATTTCTTCTATTTATAAATTGAGCATATCTCATATGTGCCATATTAAATGTTTTGGCTAAAGAATCCGTTTGATGTGGTATTACTATTAAATGTACATGATTACTCATCAAACAATATGCAATTATCTCTAATTGATATTTTTGACTATACTCATTTATCCATTCTAAGTATTTTTCTCTATCAGAGCTACTTTTAAATACTGTTTGTCTATAATTGCCTCGCTGGGTTATATGATGAGGTATTTCTACTGCAGTTATCCTTCGTATCCTTGGCATGTTTATATATTAATATAATTTCTTTTATTTGTCAATATTGGGCGCTGTCCCTATTAAAATATAAAATGTCCCTATTAAAATATTAAAAAAGATTAATCGGTGTGATGGTCTAAATGTATGTGCGGGTGAATGTGAATTTTACCTTTATGGTGGTGGCTGTGGATATGAACCAGGTTATGGTCACGGAGCAGTTGATCGTCTTTTAATATTTCAATCGACGGACCCGATTTGATTATTTTCTTATCCTGGCTGAAAACATATACAGTATCTGATATTTCTTCAATAATGTGTAAATCATGTGTTGAGGTTATTATTGTTTTACCTTCTGAGTTTAAATGAATCAGCAGATCTACAATGTGTCTAGCTGTAAGTGGATCCAGTCCGGCTGTCGGTTCGTCCAATATTAGAACATCCGGATTTATTATAAGAGTTGAAGCCATTGCAACTTTCCGTTTTTCACCTATACTTAGATGATGAGGCGACCTGTCTAAAAAATTTTCAATGTCTAATAAGTGAGTAATATCTTTCAACCGCTTTTGTATTTCTTCTTTTTCCATTCCGAGCTGCAAAGGACCAAAAATGATGTCTTCCTTTACCGTTGGACAAAACAATTGTATATCCGGATTTTGAAAAATCAATCCCACTTTTTTTCTAAAATTCTGGGAAAAATCTTCGTTATTAAAATTTTCTTCTTTTAATTCTTTTCCAAAAACTTTTATGTTTCCTTTGTCGGGAAATATGAGTGCATCAAGTATATGTAAAAGTGTGGATTTGCCGGAACCGTTCGCACCGATTACGGCAATTTTTTCACCTTGTTTAACTTTTATATCTATACCATTTAATGCAGGATATTTCCCAAGATACGAAAAGTAAACATCTTTTAATTCAAATATTAAATTATCCATATTTTTTATATTTTTATCGATTATTGAAATAAAAAACTAAACCAGAAATTATTGCGACCAGACTTAACCACATTTTATCTTTTGTTTTAATTTTGAAATCATCCAATACAACCGGTTTTCCTAAATATCCCCGCGAAAGCATCGCTTTATATACATTTTCGTTTAATTGATACGAACGCTGCCAAAGAAACGCTATATTCCATGCAATAATACGCTGTCCGCTTTTGTAATGGATTTTTGTTCCAACACGGCTTTTAATAGCAAGATATGTGTTTTCAACTATTTCTATAAAAAGATAAATATATCTGTAACACATACCTACAGTCATTACAAATATTTGTGGAATTTTAAAAATCTGCAAAACTTTTAACAATTCAAAATGTTTGGTTGTTATACTTAAAAGAACTGCGAAAGATACCGAAGTTGTCACTCGCATTACAAATAACGATGCACCAAATAATCCTTGTTGAGTAATTATAAGTTTTAATCCCAATATATTTAAACTCATCAATGCCTTGCCTGGAGTAAAAATACTAAATATTGCAGGAACAGCAATAAAAAGCGAAAATAAAGGTATAAATATCCAGGTTCGTTCTAAAAAGAACCACAAATTAATTTTGGAAAGATATGCCAGCAATAAACAGATTACATACAAGCCTAACAAAATAAAAATATCTTTTATAAAAAGTATCTGAATAAGAAACAATAAAAAAGTAATAGTTTTTAATCTTGGGTCTAACGATTGTAAAAATCCTTTTTTCAAAGCATATTCGTCCGCAAAAACGGATTCTTTTAAGAATGATAACGTATTTATTATTGAATATTGAATGAAATTATTATTTTTAAACACTTATTTGTTACCTTTTTTTACAAGTAACTTTCCTATAATGAATATTACCGAAGTGATGATAAGTATCCCAGTTATCGCTGATATTATATATGTAAAACTTAAATGTTTCGGACCTTTTTCTCCCCAACCCTTGATTGTATATTCAGACATGGGTGCGTTCCACAAAGATGAAAGTTCTTTTAAACCTTTCGGAACATATCCAATAAGTTTTTGAAGCTCATTAGAACTCCATTCGCCCCACGCATTACCCGATTTAAAATACTCCGGTATTATTAATCCTAATGGGGATAATATAATCAGTATTCCAATACCAATCCAAAGTTTTGTTGTGATTTTCATATTATAAGACCGTTTGGTCATTGCGAGGAGTATAGCGACGAAGCAATCTCATGGGATTGCCACGCCTGCCTGTCCGGTAGGCAGGCTCTCAGCCAGCTGGCGGATCGCTCGCAATGGTATAATGGAAAAGCAAGCTTCCTTCCGAGGAGGTCATAAAGTAGCGCATAAAGCGCAGACCTTTTGTGATCTCAAAGGATCAAAAG
>MGVS01000037.1 GCA_001800605.1 Elusimicrobia bacterium RIFOXYD2_FULL_34_15 | reverse complement strand
AGCTTCAATAATAGAATTAAGAGTGCCGTCTTGCGCACTCATAGCAGTACCGGTTCCGTTAGTTCCGGTAGTATCAACGAAATACTCAGCAGCAGATATAGTAGAACCGCCGGTGCCGGAATCTGAAACTGACGCACCTAAACTAACACTTGTAGCGCCTACAGTGGGATTTGGACTAGATGTCAGACTGCTTGTTATAGGGCCTAAGGTATCTCCGCTAGTATCTAAAGAAGGATCACTGTTGTTTGACAAATTGAGTTCCGTGACAAATTTCTTTTTACTTGAAGATGCTAAATTACCTAATGGATCCTCAGAAGTTGCTGTAATATTGTATTTAGTAGATGATTTTAAATTTTTAAGTTGAATAAAATGTTCAATAACGTAAGTAGAGTCTAAGACATTTTTTTCAGTGCCAAGATCTTCATTATATATAACGTTAGAATTAGACGGTTTATCAGTATACCATATAACTGTAGCAGTTTCATTAGTAATTCCGGAAATAACCAATCTTGTTATTTTAGGGGCTTGCTGATAACTATTATTTGATGATGTTCCGGAATAATCCAGCGGATTACGAAACATTTCTTCGCAGCCAATAAATAAAAATATAAATACATATATACAAATCCAATTAATTAATTTAAATAGTTTCATAAATAACACAATAATTGTGATGCAGGTTTAATTGAAAAATTTTCCTGCTTGAATAAAGTAATATTCTGCTATTGCGATAAAGATATAACCAAAAGCTTTTTTAATTTTCACCATCCAAACTCCTGATTTTGGTAAAGAAGTTAATATACCTGCAAAAGTTCCTGCCAATACAAGAATTAAGCTTAATCCGATTGAAAAAGAAAAAAGAACTATAATTCCATATGGCAAATTTTGTTTTGTAGCAACAAAAGTCAGAATTATTAATAATACGGGAGCTGTGCATGGCGATGCAACTAAACCCGAGATCATACCAAAGAAAAAGGCGCCTAAAAGCCCTTTTCCTCTTTTTGTCTGGAATTGCGAAAGAAATGGTATTTGGAAAATAAAGATATCCAACATACTTAAACCAAAAAGGAGACATAAATTACCTACTAATAGATTTGGCCAAAAACTTGCCTGAAAATCTCCAAAAAAATTACCTGAAAGAGCTGCTATTGCTCCCAATAAAGAGTAAATTACTGCTATTCCTAAAGCATAGAAAATAGAAAGGAGAAATCCCTTTATTTTCGAACCACCACTTTGTCCACCAACATAACTTATAATTATAGGTATTATAGGATAGACGCAAGGTGTTAAGCTTGTCAAAAATCCAACAACAATTGCGAGAGGAATTGTTATAAGAGCTCCTTGAGATAACGAATTCTGAAAAGCATTAGTTAAATTTTCTACCATATTTCCTCCAATCTAAGGTGGTGGAACTAACTTTTTACATTCATGTTATACTATTGCCTCTATATACTATTTATGTGGCAATTACTTTGCCAATAATATATCAAATAATGTATTTATAATTGAACTTTTTAATATATTAAGTGAAATATTTTTCACTTCTGCGGAAATCCCTGCCTACCTCCGCCAGTTGGCAGAAGGCAGGTGCCGAAGTGTTATATTGATTATCCATCTATCCCGATAAATCGGGATAGAATTTCACGAAGGCGGATTAAATTATTGTATTTAAGGTTTGAAGAAAAATATGATAAGAAATAATATTGTTATTGACAGGCATAAATAAGAAAAAATATCACCATATTTTGTATAAAAGGTAATATGATTTAATGGTATTATTTTATCCGATAGTGCTGCAGTTCTGAATATTTCAGTTTTTGATTTTATTCTACCATAAGAATCAATAAAGCCTGAGATTCCGGTATTTGCAGCTCTTACTACTTCCCTTCTATTTTCTACAGCCCTAAAAATGTTCATTGTAAAGTGCTGGTAAGGTGCGGATGTTTTAAGATACCATGCGTCATTTGTTACATTAACAATGATTTCTGCTCCTGAATTTATTGATTTTCTAATTTCATTTGGAAATATAGATTCAAAACAGATATTCACTCCAAGTTTGCCTGCAGAAGAATCAAGAGCATTATATTTTTCTCCGGGAGCAAATTCACCTATTTCATTAATTACTTTAATAAATTTACTAATTGTTTTTCTTAAAGGTACATATTCTCCAAATGGGACAAGATGGACTTTTGAATATTCACC
Source organism: Elusimicrobia bacterium RIFOXYD2_FULL_34_15 (assembly GCA_001800605.1). Classification (GTDB taxonomy): domain Bacteria; phylum Elusimicrobiota; class UBA8919; order UBA8919; family UBA8919; genus UBA9627. The sequence goes on along the minus strand of MGVS01000037.1, from coordinate 30,885 downwards.
AATAACTTCGCCTTGCTTGGATATTAGAAATGCAGAATTATAATATTTATTGTCTTTAAAATCATTTGAGGATACTAAATACTGTGTTTTAGTTTTATTTGCGAGTTCTTTGATCCAGTTATAGATTTTTGGATCGATTCTTAAAAATCCAGGTATTGAAGATTCCGGCCAAACTATTAAATCTGAATTTTTTGAGTTCGAAACGGAAAGCTCGGAATAAATGTTTTCGATTTCTTGTTGATATTTTTCATCCCATTTTTTATATTGGTCAATATTACCTTGAACAATTGTGACAATTCTTGGGTTATCCCGCCACTGAGTTGTTGGCGGGTCCGCCAAAGAAGTAGTGGCGGAAGGGTTATAGAGTTTAATGGCACCAAATCCTAAACAAAAAAGAACAATTAATGCTGTTGTAATATTATTCTGAATCCTGAATCTAGTGTGCTGTGTCTTGTTTCCTATATCTTTTAAACTGTATACTGTATACTGTATACTGTGTACTAATATAACATTCACCAATATTATTAAAAAAGATACTCCATATACGCCTGTGAATTCGGAAATCTGTATTATAGGTAAGAAATTCCATTGGGAATATCCCAATGATGCCCACGGAAAACCTGAGAATAAATGAGTGCGAATAAGTTCTAAAGAAACCCATAAGAAAGCCGGCAGTATCAAACTGTGTTTGAAGTTTTTAGAATAGAACAGACAGAAAATTCCATAATATAATGCTGAATATATTGCCAATAAAAGGAGAACAAGAATGCCGATAATATTTGGTTCGCCGGCGGCAGAAAAAGTTGGAACTATCCAATATAAAATTCCGCAATAAAAAACAATTCCTGTTAAAATTCCGTATAGAAATGCTTTTAAAGGTTTTTCATTTGATATTACTGATAAGAGAGGTACAAGTGAAATCCATGCTAATGGCCAAAATGATATTTTAGGAAAAGATAAAAGAAGGAGTAACGACGATAATAAACATAAAAATATTTTTTTCATATACAACGATTACACAGATTACTAAAGACGATTACACAGATTATTTATTTTTTCAACAATATTATTATAAGATAAAGGAAAGTTTCTTATATCAAGTTGGATATAAGGTAAATTCAAATCCTACGTGGTTTGGGATTAAAGGGTTTTAATCCAAATTTCGCGGGATCTGGGTCCGTCGAATTCGCAAAAATAAATACCCTGCCAGGTCCCGAGTTGGAGTTTTCCGTTTTCAATAAAGATTGTAACAGATGAACCCATTACTGAAGCTTTAATATGAGCTGCTGAATTTCCTTCGGAATGCTCGTAATCAGAATCTCTTAAAGGTATTTTTCTGTCCAGCATCATTAAAATATCTTTTACAACATCAGGATCTGCATTTTCATTTATTGTAATACCTGCGGTTGTGTGAGGAACAAAAACTGTACAGATTCCGTCTGATATTTTGTTTTTGGTTATTTCCTTCTCAACAGTATTGGTTATATTGATAAATTCGGTTTTTATTTTAGTGTTAATTTTAACTTTACTGATCATAGAGTTTTTACCTCCCACAGCATTTTTTATACTTTTTTCCGCTACCGCAGGGACAAGGGTCATTTCTACCGATTTTACCAGGTATAGAAGGCGAATCTGAATGGTTTTGTTGTTGAGTTTGACTTTGTTTTACCGATTGTAATTTTTGAGTTCCGGGAATACTTGATAAAACAGGTTTAGTCCTGAATTTTGGCTGAGGCATAACTTGTACTCTGAAAATATATTCAACTGTTTCTTCGCTTATTCTATCCATCATTGCCATAAATAGAGACAAAGATTCTTTTTTATATTCAACCAACGGATCTTTCTGGCCATATGCCCGAAGTCCTACGCCTTTTCTTAGTTGGTCTAAATCATAAAGATGATTTTTCCAGGAATTATCAATTACCTGAAGCATTACCTGTCTTTCTATGTTTTCCAGTATTTCTTTTGTAAATTCGGTTTCGCGCTGGTTATAGATATTTCTGATTTTTTCAACGAGCATTTCATTGAATGTTTCGTGTGTTAGTGAAACTATCTCATCATTTGAAAGTTTAAGCTCAAGGCCGAAAGTACGTTTTGTCCATATAGATATGTTTTCCATGTCCCAGTTTTCCGGATATGTTTTTTTAGGACAATATATTTCAATTTTTTCTTCCAATTGCTCATTAATCATATTCCATATTTTTTCTGATACGTCAATACCGTCCAGTATCGAATTTCTGAGAGTATAAATAACTTCACGCTGCTTATTCATTACATTGTCGTATTCAAGCAGATTTTTTCTTATTTCAAAATTCATCTCCTCCACTTTTCGCTGCGCATTTTCTATTGCACGGGAAACAAGAGGATGTTCTATTACCTCGCCTTCTTTCATTCCCAAACGCTCCATTATAGGAGCGATTCTGTCGCTTCCGAATAACCGCATAAGTTCATCTTCAAGCGATAGAAAAAATCTTGAGGAGCCCATATCGCCCTGTCTTCCGCCTCTACCGCGTAATTGGTTATCAATTCTTCTTGCTTCGTGTCTTTCCGTACCAAGTATATGCAGACCGCCAAGTTTTTTTATTTCGTTTTGTTCTTCCAAATTGGGAGGATTGCCTCCTAAAATGATGTCAGTGCCCCTTCCTGCCATATTTGTCGCAACTGTAACACCTTTTTTTCTGCCGGCCTGTGCTATTATCTGAGCTTCCTGTTCGTGAAATTTTGCATTTAGTATTTGATGAGGGACACCTCGTTTTTTTAACAGCATTGAAAGTTTTTCATTTTTTTCTATAGAGCGGGTACCTACAAGAACAGGCCTTCCAATTTTATAGAGTTCTTCAATTTCATTTAAGATTGCTTCGTATTTTTCTTTTTCAGTTCTATATATAAGATCGGGATAATCATTACGCAACATAGGTTGATTTGTTGGTATTTCTACAACATCAAGTTTGTAAATATGCCAAAATTCACCGGATTCTGTCATAGCTGTTCCGGTCATACCTGCCAATTTTTTGTAAAGTTTAAAGAAATTCTGATAGGTTATTGTAGCCAATGTTTGATTTTCTTCCGCAATTCTTAGATTTTCTTTTGCTTCGACTGCTTGGTGAAGTCCTTCGGACCATCTTCTTCCCGGCATCAGGCGGCCTGTGAATTCATCAACAATCATTACTTCACCGTCTTTTACAACATAATCTACATCCCGTTTGAAAAGATTATGTGCTTTAATAGCCTGATTTATATGGTGTATCCATTCCGATTGGACATCATCGTAAAGATTTTTAATTCCTAGCATTTTCTCGCATTTTGAAACACCCTGAGCGGTTAATGACGCGGAATGATTTTTTTCATCTACTATATAATCGAAACCTACGGACAAATCAACTCCTTTGTATTTAGCGTCGATTTCTTCGGCTTCAGTTATAAATTTTCCTTTTAGATGAGGCATTAATTTATTGATAATATAATATTTATCGGTTGATTCTTCGGCGGGTCCTGAAATAATTAAAGGTGTTCTTGCTTCGTCTATTAAAATCGAGTCTACTTCATCAACAATCGCATAGTTTACTTCTCTTAAGACCCGTTCTTCCTTAGAACGTTTCATGTTATCACGGAGATAGTCAAAGCCTATTTCCGAATTAGTAACATATGTAACATCGGATTTATACATTAAAATACGGTCTTCATCAGACATATCGTGCTGAAGGTATCCTACTGTAAGTCCTAAAAATTCGTATACCGGTCCCATCCAGAATCTGTCTCTTTTAGCGAGATAATCATTGACAGTAATAACGTGTACGCCTTTTCCGGTTAGTGAATTCAAATAAACAGCGAGGGTAGCAACCAAAGTTTTACCTTCGCCGGTTTTCATTTCCGCGATTTTTCCCTGGTGCAATATAATACCGCCTAATAACTGTACGTCAAAATGCCTTAATCCTATAGCACGCTTTGATGCTTCCCTGACTACGGCAAAAGCTTCCGGTAGAATTTGTTCTAAAGTTTCACCTTCGGAGATACGCTGTTTAAATTCCGATGTTTTTAATTTTAAAGCATCATCAGACAATATTTTTATTTTGTCTTCAAAGGAATTTGTTTGCTCAACTAGCGGAAGAATTTTCTTGATATCTCTTTCTGATTTTGTTCCAAATATTTTTCTAACAATAAAATTTATCATATTAAATTCAGTACACAGAATACGGAATATCCGCCACTTCCACCACTGGGACTTTGGCGGACAAGGAGTCGTTGGCGGACAAGCAGGATACAGTTATTAAGATACACCCTTACTCATTACCCGTTACCCGTTACTATATTTATATTTTATCAAATAATTATGTGTTTGTCTACCCCGTTAGAGATGAGTTCGTATAGCATATGTATATTTTAAAGAATTAAAGGAATATTTAGTACTGCGAAATTTTTTAAATTGAAACGGAAGCATAAATGCTTCCTATCTCTAACGGGGTTATCGCAACTTCACATTTGCAGAAAACTGCAGAATGTTAGTTGGGATAATAAAAAAACCCAACGATGATTTTATTCAAAACTGGGTTTTCTTATTTAGTTTGTGTTTAAAAATATATGTTTATTGAACCTTTTTTACATTGGCTGCTTTAGGACCCTTATCAGATTCAACGACGTCAAATTCAACAGCGTCGCCTTCTGCTAGAGACTTAAATCCTTCGCCACTGATTGACGAAAAGTGCACAAACACATCACCAGAACCATCTTCTTTTGACAAAAAGCCATAGCCCTTGGAGTCATTAAACCACTTTACTTTACCACGCATCTACGATACTCCTCCTAACTTAACATTCTGTGTAGCTTTCACCACACAATAGCAATTATATCAATTAATTAAAACTTGTCAAGTGAAAAATATAAATCTCAAAATTAATATTCCCAAGGTAAGGAAAAATAAAAACATTACTATTTTAATATGAAATATTTTATCTCTGAAAACCTGTTCCAGTTTTTCCATATTTGCTCCAAAATAAAAGATAGAAAATATAATAATAAGCGGAATAACAAATAAGATACAGTAAAATAATAAATATAAAATTCCTGATTTCTTATATTCGGGAGTTCCAACCATATATATTATTGTAGGTAAATAAACCTGGCCTGTACAAAATAACTCTAATACGGTAATTATTGCGCCTATCACAAAAGCAATTAATGTTAAATATTTAAATGTTGAAAGTTTTGTTATAACATCGTATATCTTCCATCGTAAAAAATTCGGGAGTTTTAATTTTATTACGTTATCGCCCATTCCTATCCCTTTCTTTATTGCGATTGCTTCATAAAGATGGCGGAAAGCAAGAAATAAAACCAAGATTCCTATAAAAAAATACATAATTTTCGAAATTATTATAATTTGGTTAATTTTTTGGATAAATTTGAAAAGTCCTATGCCAATCAGGAAATATGTAATAAATACTCCCAAAATAAAGCTCATGCCTACAAAAAGTACTTCTATTCTTTTTTTCTTTAAAACCATGCTTAAATAAGTTATAAAGAAAATTATCGTTGCAAATGCACAAGGGTTAACGCTATCTATCAGTCCCGCTGCAACTACCGGTAATATTTTTAAGTTTTTTATATTTACTTTTTGATTCATATCATCAAAAGGCATTTTCACAGGTTCAACCTTACCGATTTTTATATATTTTTCCAAAAGTATCGGCAGTAATTCAATAATATCTTTCTTGCCACCAACTACATCATTACCAATAAATAGCACAGGCACCTTTGTCATAGTTTTTCCGAATTGTTTTTCAAGTGTTACAAGTGCCGCATAGTTTCTGGATTCATCTATAGAATATTCGGAAACATCTATTTTTATACCGTATTTTTTTTCATAAGAAGGAATTGCAGTTTTTCTCAATTCAATGCAAAAAAGGCATCCGGCAGAATCAAATATTGTTATAGGTATTGTTAGTTCTTTGGTGGCTAATATATATCCCTTTATATTTATGGGTATGTACGGATTTTTAGGATCATTTGATTGAACGAATACATTTTTTGTAAAATCTTTTAGATAACCTTTAGTATCAATTGAGATTTTTATAGTTTTTTTGTTTTTCGGTGATATATCAAATCTTTCGGGACTCACTGAAATGCAGTCGCAGGAAGGTCTTAACCCTACTTTTAAAACATTTACAGAAGTGTTTTTTAACTCTATTTCATAACTTAGCAATTTGCCTTGCGTAACTTGACCAAAATCTATAATTTTTTTATTTAATTTAATGGCTTGACAGAAAAGATTTGTAGAAAAGATAACAAAAAGAAAGGCAAAAAAAGCTTTTTTCATTTTTTCTTTGTGGTATTTTTATATTCGTCTATTAAACTTCTTACCGGCGGATAATCCGGAATGTCTTTTGTCAGAGGCACCAGCTCATAATCATAAGATGTTATTTTCTTATTTTCATCAAATTTAATAACAAGTTTTCCGATATTCTGACAATTTCCGCCTGCTTGAACTATGAGGGTATTGCCAACCTTATTTGGCTTCGTCAGATAAGTTTGCGAATGGCCGCCGATAATGACATCGATATCTTTAAATTTTTCAGCAATTTCTTTGTCAGCATCAAAACCCGAATGAGAAATTAAAACTAATAAATCGCAATCTTTTTTATTGATAGCAAATAAAATATCGGCAATAGCTAAAATATTCAATTTTTTTGTTATTTTGTCCGGGAATAATGCAAAAACGTCGGGATGCGTGACAGAAAGCAATTTTATTTTTAAACCTTGTCTTTCAATGATTTTATCATGAGCGGTTAAAAACATACAGTTCTTTCCTTCGCAATAATTTATATTTGAAGATAGGAATGGGAGTTTGTATTTGTCCATACTGGAAACAAAATTTTCAAAACTAATTTCCTGATCACCTATACCGATAGCATCATAATTCATAATTTGATATGTTTTAAAAATATAGTCAGCAATAATATCGTTAGCATATAAAGGCAGCAAATCACCGGAATCCAACAGTATATTATTAGGATATTTTTCGCGTTGTTGTTTTAGATAAGTTGCCCGCCTTACCAATCCACCATACGGATTTGCCGGGCAATCGCAGGATTCTAGGTACCCATTGGTTGAATTACTGAAAAAAACCGCAAGTTCTTTAGGTTTGTTCAATTCTTCCTTTTCAATAAGAGTAATGTTCTCTTCCAGAATTTTCTCAATATTTTCATCAAAACCATCTACAATCAATCTAATTATTCCGCTTGGTGATAGTAAAAACAATTTAGGAATACTGGCTCTGCCCGCTTTTAGAACTTCAAAGTTTTCCCCTGTAATTTTAGATTCAGGATCCATTAATACGGGTAATGTGATATTATTTTGTTTTAAGAATTCAGCAACTTTTTCTTTAGGCAGGCTGTCAATATTGATTAAAATAATTTTTACTTTTCCTTTTGCCTGAAGATTTTGCAGATGCGGTATTTCTTTAAGGCAAGGCTGGCACCATGTCGCAAAATAAGAAAGTACTACAGGTTTATTATCTGAAAGAATGGCAGTAAGTGATATTCTTTTACCATTCATGTCAGATAGTATTAACCCAGGTGCTTTGTTTCCTATCATTAATTTAGCAAACGCAAATGTCCCTGCCGACAAAAAACAGATTAATATTAATATTTTTTTCATAGCTATTTAATGAGAGCGTTGAGAATGTCATCACCGCTCTCGATTACATCCATCCTCCGTAGCAGTAGTCTGCTACTGCGGAGGACGGGCAGATTGTTAAAGACGATTAAACAGATACTACCGTCGTGCCTTAACCTGCCTACCGTCAGGCAGGTCTGTGTAATCAGACATCTTTCTTTTATAAGATGTCTTATTGTGCAAGTCTTTGAGCCAGTAAACCGCAAGCAGTTTTCAATTCTTTAGCCGACATTGCTTCCTGGTCGTATGACGCTACAATCTTGCTTGTTTCTACGTCAACAACGTTTACAGTTATATAATATGTATCCATTAGTTTGGAAAGGTTTCCGACAACTATCTGTTTAACGTTCAAAATTTTACCTATTTGAACCGCGCATTCAGATGTTGTACAACCAGATTGCTGGAATGCAGCTTCAGCCAGTACTTTTTCCATATTTGCTTTTTCTATTACGTTATAAATGCCTGTGTTTACCAGTTCTGTTCTTAAGAAATCAGCAACAATTGAAGCATCCGCCTGGGATACATTTTTACCCGAGAAATCTGAAACTGCGATGTTAATAATTTCTCCGGATTTTCTCTTTGGTTTTACCAGCCTGGTTTTTGTAGGTTTGTACGTTTCTATTTCGGGTTCTTCTTCTTCTCCTTCAATTTTTCCGAATCGAACTGATAAACCAATACGGTGAATATCCATATTTGGTAATTCCTGGCCTTGTGAATTGAATGCATAATCTAAGACCCAGCGTTTTAGATTTAAACCAAGACCTGCTGTAATTGTCGGAATACCGTCATTTGTGTTTTTTAAGCCGAGTCTTAATCCAATATTTTTTAAAGGATAATATTCTATGCCAAGGCCTCTAATACCTGCGTTTTCGTCATCTTGAACTTCTTCCGTAGAAAAAGCAACTGTAAGGTTTCTTTTTTCAAGAAAATAATATGCTAATCCTAATCTAATGAGTTTTGGTTGTTTTTCAGGAGTATCGACAAAGGTAATATCACCACCTATATTTGCAGATGTTAATCCAAGAGATAATCTGTTTTTAAAAAAAATAAATCCTATACTGTTGCTCTGTGCAGTTGCAGAATAATTACCTAAATTCATTCTAATAGAGCCTAAGTTTAACCCGATAGCAAGAGAATCAAAGATTTTATATGCAAAATTAAATGCAGAATTAATATTAGATACCTGAGTATCAGGACCTATATTGCCGTAAATATCATAGGTTGTTACGCTAGTTATTTCACTTATTGAATATAATCCTACTGCAAATTTCCTAAAAGGATATATAAATGATGCATAGCTGCTGCCAATTTCTTCAGGAAGTTGTGCAAAACTAAAACCAAGTGTAGGATTTTTTAAAAATGCGGATGCGCCCGGATTCCAGTAAGGTGCAGAATAATTGTAGCAATTTGCTACCGCTGCCTGTCCCATCGCTGTTTCTCTTGCACCTTGACCAACAAGAAGAAATTGGGCGGTTGGAACACCGGCATAAAGTTGGTTTAGATACAGAAATAGGTAAGTTAAGAATATTAGAATTTTTTTCACAAGACCCTCCTGAATAAATGATTACTTTATTATTATTATTTTAAATTTCTTTAATCCATCAGTTGATTGTTCTTTAGCATGAACTATATAAACTCCAGTACCAATTCTTCCGTTGCTATCTGTTTCACCATCCCATGGTTGAATGTTGCCATTTGAATCAGCTGTAAATTCTTTTAATATTTCTCCCGCAGTTGATAAAATTTTAACAGTAGCGTATGGTGTAAAACTTGCAAATTTTATAGTGTCACCGTTAGATAATCTTGCAGGTACAGGATAGCAAAAAGCATTTTCAATGTTTTCGCTATAACCTGGACCGATTGATTCGGAAATACTGGCTTCAAAAACAGATGACAGATATCTGCCTGTGCTATACCCGCCTACAAAATATAGCTTATTATTAACGACCGCAGCACCGGAACCGCCTCTATGAAGTTCTCCTGTTACGTTGGTTTTTGTTGTCCATGCATTTGTTAATGGATTATATTCCTGAATAGCATCAGATTCACCCAGAACATATATTTTATTATTTAATACAACTGCACTATGTTCACTTCTTGCAGTAGGGGCACTTGCTTTTGATGTCCATGTGTCACTAATTGGGTCATATTCTTCTGTGTAAGGAACTCTATCAGTATTATTGCTTCCTCTTGCACCGCCAATAGCATAGATTTTATTATTAACAACTGCAACCGCAACACCATATCTTGCAGTAGGCATGTTTGCTTTGCTTGTCCATGTATCAGATACTGGGTTGTATTCTTCAACAGTGTTTAGAGGCGTAAAACTACCAGTATTCGTGCCGCCTATTACATATATTTTATTATTAACTACTCCTGCTGCACATTTAGACCTTGCGGTAAACATAGGTGTTTTTATTGACCATGGGTTTCCGTTGGGATCATATTCAAAAACTGAGCCATAAAAACCGCCGCCACCGCCGCCGATTACATATATTTTATTGTTAACTACTCCGACTGCGGACCAATCTCTTGCTTGGGGCATATTTGATTTTGCAGTCCAAGTATTTAACACAGGATCAAATTCTTCTATATCCATTAAAGTGCTGGTACCATTATTACCGCCGATAGCATAAATTTTATTGTTTAGTGCTGCAGCAACCAACCCAACTCTTGCTACGGACATATTTGACCTTGGTGTCCAGGAAAGATTTTGTGTAGAGCTTTCGGTATGTAATGCAACGTCCACTAATGTAGTATTTTGACCGCTGGTTACCGTTACGCCTAACCTTATTTGTGTTAGATGACCCGTATGCGAAAAAACAAGGTCATATATACCGGCAGACAAAGAAAGTAAAAAGTTCCCGGTTCCATCACTGGATGTGTTACCCAATGTAGTTGTTCCCTGGTAAGCTGTAACACTTACACCTTGTATTCCTGTTAAGAGACCTGTCTGAACTACACTACCGCTGATTGTGCCGGGTGTTGAGCTTGCACCGGTTACTGTTGGTCCTGATACAGCAGCTGTCATAATTCCTGTTGCTTCAGTGATATTTATATCATATGCTGTCATATAATAGGAGTAATTTGCGCCTGCAGTAAGGGTTTTAGTGTAAGAATAAATTCTACCTGAAGAATACGAATTAAAATCTGCAGCAGTCATTAGAAACGGACTACCGGAAATATTTGTACCATTATCTAATATATATAAAAGCGGGTATCCATTCAACGGGGCATCATTATTAGAATCAGTATATTTAACGTGATAAACAAAAGAAGTTGAAGTATCTCCGGTATCAGGATTTATACAATCAGATACATAATTTGGTTCGTTACTCCATGTAAGTGTCGGAGCTTGGCTTCCAGAACCGGATGCTGTTATATCCGGTGCATCAACTGTGCATGTCGCAATGCCAATAGCCGAATTGCTATACGCATCTTGTGCTACAAAATAATATATATAATCAGTTGCGTTTTCAATCAATACTGTATCATCGGAATTTGGAGGATATTTATAGACCCGTCCGTCAGAATAAATAGAATCAGAATAATCCACATAAGTCATGGTAAATGGACTGTTAGTTATGTTTACTCCAGCTTTTTTAATATATAATTTAGGATAACCATTTGCAGGAGGGTCATCATCGACATCGGTATATAGAACACGATAGGTGTAACTATTTGTTGATGTACCTGTTTCAGGATAAAGTCCGCTGGAAATATAATTTTGATCCCCTACCCATGTAAGCGTAGGTGCGCTATTACCGGTTATATCCGGTGCATCTACAGTACCTGTTGATATTCCTGATGCCTGAGAACTGTTTGAGTCGAATGCTTCAAACGAATATGTATAATCGGTTCCCGCAGTATCAAAAGATTCTTGGTAATAATAGAATTTGCCGTCAAGATAATTTGAATCAGAAGAATCTACATAACTCATAGAAAATGGACTGCCTACTATATTTATTCCGCCTTTTTTTATATATACTTTGGGATAACCGTTTAGTGGTGGGTTATTGTCAGGATCGGTGTATTGAACACGATAAGTAAAAGTGTTTGTTGATGTACCGGATTCAGGGGCAAGACCGTCAGAAGTATAACCCAATTCTGCAGTCCATGAAAGTGTTGGTGCTAGGTTGCTTGCTATTACTTGCGGATTATAGACAGTAGTATTGCTTGCTTCACCGGTTGCAGTAGCACTATTTGAATCTTGTGCTGAAAATGAATATATATAAGTTGCCCCGACTGTATCAAGTGTGTGTGTTGAAGTATAAATTTTACCATCTGTATAATTTGTGTCGCTTGGATCTGCCGCACTCATAGTAAACGGGCTTCCTAAAATACCTGAATAATTTCTTTGAATATTTACCTTAGGATAACCTGCTAAAGGTGCATTATTATCCGCATCGGTGTATGTAACGCGATATGTAAAAGTATTTGTGGATGTTGCACTTAAAGGATAAACACCGCCGGCGTCATAATTGGCTTCATCTGTCCATGTAATCGTTGGAGATGTATTAATAACGTCCGGATTGTCAACGCTGTTGATTGGAGTTCCTGTTGCAGTAGAATTATAAATATCCAATGCTTGAAAATAGTAAGTGTAATCTGTTCCATTTATACCGAGTAATTTTTGATAAGTATAAACCCTACCTGAAGAGTATGCATTTGAATCTGCTTCTGTCATGGTAAATGGACTGCCTGAAATATTAACGCCGGTTTTTTTAATATATAATTTGGGATAACCGCTTGCGGGAGCATCATTATCAGCGTCGGTATATGTAACGCGATAGGTAAAAGTACTGATTATACCGCCGGATTCAGGATTAATGCCATCTGAAGTATAATTTGTTTCCCCTGTCCATGTAAGAGTTGGCGTAGTATTAGACACATCCGGACTATCAGTGATACCGGTTGCATTTCCGGTTGCAGGTGAGCCGATTGGATCTGGTGCTTCAAAGTAATAAGTGTAATCTGTACCTAATGTATCAAGCGTTTTTGAATATGTATAAACTCTGCCAATAGTGAATGCATTTGAATCTACTGCAGTCATTGTAAACGGACTGCCTGTAATATTAGAACCTGTTTTTAATATGTATACTTTCGGATATCCGCTTGCGGGAGCATCATTATCGGCGTCAGTATATTTAACACGATAGGTAAAATTGTCGGATAAACTTCCGGTTTCAGGGTCAATACCGTCCGAAGAATAATTTGTTTCCGTAGTCCAGCTTAATGTTTGTGCAGTGTTAACCAGTCTGATATATTTTAAATCTCCGCCGCCTGTACCGGTTGAATAAAAACTTATGTATGGAGTGTCGCCATAAAGTGCCATTGAACAATATTGTCCGACAGAAGAAGAATCTATGGAAGAATTAGTAAATGTAACATTATTCCAGTCTGAAGGTATTGTAGCTCTTGCATATTTAAATGCATTATTACCGTCATGATAAGCGATATGAATAACGCCTGATGCTATTGCTATAGCACATCTATCAGTAAAAGATGCCGATACACCGGAATAATTTATAGTAGCAACATCTTTTGATACCCAAGTTCCGGAAACTCTTTTTGCACATTTTAATTTATCGAACAAATCATAATAGACTATATAAGGAAGGTTGCTTGTATCAATCGCAATTGCTGTGTGTTTGATTTGGTTGGAACTTACTGTTTCATTTGAAATTGAAAAAGAAGTATTATCACCGTAGAAATATTTAATTACATTTGAAGATATAGGAGAGCAAGCAATATGCATTTTATTATCAGTATCAACTGTATTGTCTAAATAAAGAAGATTACCTAGAGAAGAACTTGTATTACCTGTTGACCATCCGGCACCATTGTATCTTGCATATCTCAACATATAAATGGGAGTATTATCTTTTTTATAATATGTTACCCAAGGATAATTAGTTGAGTAAACAGAGATAGATGCAAAATCTCCGCAATTTTCACCGAGTTGGGCAGCTCCATCCAAAAAAGTTGGAGCATCCCATACTGAAGCAGTATTTTGGCTCCATTTAAGAGATGGCATATTTGCTACTGAAGCACTGTCCTGATATACGATATATTTGATATTATTTGTATTCTCACAAATACCGATGTATTTGCCAAAATCTATATTAGATACAATTGAATCAATTTGGGTATCGCTCCAAGATTCTGTCGGTAAAGTTGCATTAAATACGCGCACAGATGTGGTTGCCCCTGTATCCTGCTGGTAACCTATTTGAATAGAATTTCCTCTGATATAAATTTTAGCCCACTTACCTTCGTTAAAATCGCCGGTACTTGGAGTAAGTTTTGTTGAGAACCAGTAAGCAAAAAGAGAATTAGAAAATAGGATGATAATAAGTGCAAACCGAATACGCTTTAGAATTTTTTTAAGAATTATTTTTGGCATAGATATTCTCCCTTGAATTGTTAAATTATTTACCACCAATAAGTATAAATGAAAACGTTTTTTTTGTCAACATTTAAATGAAAAAATTTAAAATAACTTATTTATATTAATTTTATATTATTTTAAATCCTTCATTTTTTAATAAATTTATTTTTTTATTTAATCCGCCTGAGTATCCGCCAAGCTGTCTATTCTTTTTTATAACTCTATGGCAGGGAACGTATGGTGCAAAAGGATTTTTCCCTAAAGCATTTCCAACTGCTCTTGCTGATTTTGGATTTTTAATTCGTTTCGCAAGTTCTGAATAGGATATCGTATTTCCTTTGGGTATTTTTAAGCATTCAATCCAAACTTTTTTATAGAATTCCGGATACTTAGAATTCCTTATCTTTTGAATCAATTTTCTATTTTTTCCCATTTGTTGACTTAATTTTAACTTTTAACTTTCAATTTTAACTTGTCACTTCTCAACTCTCTTATACCTTCTATCTTTTGGTTTGTCGGAGATTTTAATGCAGCCCTTTTCATCAACAAAATACCAGAGTTGTTTATCCCGCTTATGTTTTATATAATTTCTTAAGACTGTATCAACATAATTTTTGGTTTCCTTGTATGGCGGTATTTGGTTGCCGTATTTTTTTACAGCATATGGACCGGCATTGTAACCGGCAAGTGCAAGTGATGGATCTCCGAATTCCAATAACATATAATTCAAATATTGTGTGCCGCCTTTGATGTTATCTTCTATATTGTTTGGATTAAGCTTCATTTGTTTTGCAGTTTTAGGCATAAGTTGCATTAAACCTATAGCCCCTTTCCAAGAAACATCATCTTGATTAAAATTTGATTCTGCTTCTATAACTGCTTTTACAAAAGACGGATCCAATCCGTATTTATCTGCATAAGTGTATATTAAGGGGTCATATGCATATCTTCTATTTCTTATTTTTTCTTTAACTTGTGCCTTCTGAGTGTTTTTCATTTTTTGTAAAAAGTTTTCTTCTTTTTGTTCTTTGTTTTTGGAATACGCAATATTTTTTATTTCTTTGTTTGTAAATTCCATCCCGCAATTATTAACTTCAACCAGTAAATTTCCGTTCTCGAGCTTGGTAATATCTCCTGCAATTGTTTTTCCATTTTTTAGATAAATTGTGCCTTCTTTTGAAAAGAGCTGTAATGTAGAAATAAATATTATAAAAGCTATGAAAAGATTTTTTCTCAGTAGTTTATGGTATGATATTGCAAATCTATGGGCTTCATCCCTTATATGTTTTATAAGGTTTAAAGCTAAAGAATTTTTAGATAAAATTATTGGTTTAGGATTTCCCGTAACAAACAATTCCTCATTTTTTTTGGCAATTGAAATAACCTTAGGCATTTTTTCTATGTTTGGAATTTTTTCCAATGCTGATATCGCGGAGGAAAGCTGGCCTTTTCCGCCGTCTATAAGTATCATATCCGGCATAGGAGTCTTTTTAACAAGAGTACCGGAGTAACGTCGGTTAATAACTTCAAAAATCATTTTAAAATCATCTATTTTTTTAACAGTTTTAATTTTAAATTTTCTGTATTCTTTTTTATCAGGGAATCCGTTTGTGAATACAACCAGGGAACCTACCGCAAATTTTCCTGAAATATTGGAGATATCAAAACCTTCAATCCGGTTAACATTAGAATTTAACAATTTTGATAAATCTGAAATATACGAAGCCCTATCAATATTCATTAATATGTTATCAATAGTTGTTTCCTTGAAATTTACGCGGGTTAGAGTGTTTTTTATTGCAAAGATAATATTTCTTAACTTAGCTGCGCTTTCAAAATCAAGATATTTTTTTGAAATGTTCATTTCTTTTTCAAGAGCTCTTAACAATTCTTTGTTTTTGCCGGATAAGAACATTTTTACTTTGTCTATCATATTTACATATTCTTCTTCGTTAGCTTTTCCAATGCAAGGTGCAGGGCATTTATTTATAAAATAATACAGACATTCTTTTTTTCTTTTGGTTAAATTATATTGACAAGGGCGTAAACCAAAAATCCTTTTAACTAATTTTAGTGTTTTTTGCATATCTGTGGAGTCCGGATATGGACCAAAATATTTAGCTCCGTCAGATTTTTTTATACGTACTACTTCTATCGCAGGAAATTTTTCTTTTCCGATTTTAATGTACGGATATCGTTTGTCGTCTTTCCAGATTATGTTATATTTCGGTTGAAAACGTTTTATTAGAGCTTCTTCAAGGATAGAAGCTTCTTTCTCATTTTCTGTAAGAATATATTCTATGTTTCTGACTGTTTTTACAAGAAATGTATTTTTGAAATCTTTTATGTTTTCAACAAAGTATGATTTTACGCGGGATTTTAGGGATGTTGCTTTACCAATGTATATTATTTTACTTGAAGCGTCTCGCATTATATAGACACCGGGATGGTTTGGCAAGTTTTTCAACTTTTGGTTTAAAAAATCATTCATCTATGGTTGGTTCTTCCCTTTTTAAAACAGACATAACCGATTTCATTTCTTTAATTTTTAATAACTTTGTCATAAATAAATATGTTAGAAAACTTATAATTATCGTTCCGAATACATTTAATGCCAAGCTGCTGAAAACATAATTAGACAAAATATAACATACTAAACCCATTGTCAAAGTAGCAACAGTTATTTTTACAAGCGAGAAAAATATTTTTCTGCTTCCAAAACTTCCGATTCTTTTTCTAAGAAACATATAAAGAAGAGAAGCATTAAGCCATGACGATATCGAAGTTGCAAGTGCAAGTCCGCCTACACCTAAAGGACGCATTAGTATCGCATTTAGAAAAACATTTGTTATCATGCATAATGTAGCGACTTTCACAGGAATTCTAGTTTCTTTAAGTGAATAAAACCCTCCGGCAAAAATTTTTACATATCCAAACGCCGGCAGGCCTAAAGCATAAAAAAATAATGCAGAATTTGTAATTAAAGTTGCATTGGAATCAAATCTTCCATGTTCGAATAGAAGTTTTATCATTGGTTTACCAAGAATTATTAATCCCATAAGTGAAGGAAAAATAGCAAGCGATGATATTTTAATTGAAAATGCAAGCATATCTTTCATATCATCTATATTTTTTTTGGAAACACTTGCTGACATTAAAGGTAATGATACTGAAGCCACAGCAATGCCGAAAAGAGCAAGCGGAAGCTGCATCACCCGGTTCGAATAATAAAGTGCAGTTACACTGCCTTCTTTTAGAAAGGAAGCAAATATTGTATCAATAAAAGCATTTACCTGGTCAATAGATATTCCCCACATTGCCGGTATCATTAAATAAAATATTTGTTTAAGTCCCGGATGATTAAAGTTCAAAATTGGTTTAAACGAAAACCCATGTTTCTTAATTGATGGCATCATAATTAAGAATTGTAATAATCCGCCGACCAATACCGCTATTGCTAAACCTTTAATTTGACTTTCTTTTAAAATAAACCGGGCGATACCAAGAATGAAAACAATTTCGGCAACGGAAAGTACAGCAGGAGATACTGCGGGTATAAAAAACGATTTAAGAGAGTTTAGTACAGCAAGAAGAAATGCTGCTATACACGCAAAAAGCAAAGCCGGAAACATAAGACGTGTTAAAGATATGGTTAATGCAAGTTTGTCGGGATTTTTTTCAAATCCATACGCAATAATTCTAGTTAACTGCGGAGCGAAGACAATACCTATTAGAGTTACAACCAAAAGAGTAAAGAGAAGAGTTGTGAAAACCACACTAAAAAGCTTTTTGGATTCTTCTTCATCTTTTGTAGATATATAATCGGTAAATACAGGTACAAAAGACGAGGATAATGAGCCTTCGCCTAATAAACGCCTGAAAAGATTAGGAATTCTCTGGGCGGCATAAAATGCATCGGCATACAGTCCGGCACCGAAAAGCCAACCGACCAGCATATCGCGAAGATAGCCAAGTATACGGGAAAACATTGTTCCGGTTAGAACATAGCCGATATATTTTGTTACTTTAGATTCTTTTTTAAAATTTTCGCTTGACATTTTTTTTATATTTTGTTAAAATCTACAAATATGAAATTAAAAACAGGCAGACACACATCGGTTTTGAAAGAGGCACGGAAAAATGTAAAAAGACGTTTGGTGAATAAAGCTGTAAAATCAAGAATCAAAACAGCTATTAAGAAATTTGAATCGGCTTTAACAGAAAAAAATGCTGAAAAAGCCAAAGAATTATTAAAAGCTGTTTCCAGCGTTCTTGATAAAGCAGCAAAAAGAAATGTTATTCACCGGAAAAATGCCTCAAGAAAAATTTCACGCCTAGCTCAACGGCTTGCAAAGTTCAAAAAATAATTTTTCAATTTGCATTTTGCTATTCCTTCCGGATTTTATCTCTAATTCCGTATTCAAAATGTTTTGTAAAGAAATTTTTATATCTTCCTTATTTAGAGATCTAACATCTTTTAAAAAGTCTTTCTGGTAAAACCTTACACCAGCCCTTGTTGTGGCTTCCCACTCATTTGCTCCGGTATCTGAAATTTCATAAAATTTAAAATATTTTTTATATCTATCCGCAATTGTTGATAATATTGCAAACTCGCTAACTCCGTTATTAAGCAGGTTAGTTAAAATTTCAATTACAGTGTTTATTTTTTTTGCCGCTAAAACAGGTAATAATTCGAAAATAGTGTTTTCTTTAAAATGCCCGCAGCAGATTTCAACATCCTCAATGGTAATTTCCGTATTTTCTTCGGCATACAAGACGAGTTTATCTATTTCACGTTTTATATCAGCTAGGTTTTCACCGGTAATATCTAACAACATTTGTGTCGCAGAATTAGAAATATTTTTTTTAAAGTATTTAACCTCTTCTACTATCCACCTGCAAATATCTGATTCAAACAAATGATAAAAGTTGACAGTCGGATACTCGCTTTCGATTTTGGTAAAAAGTACTCGTTTAGGAAGTTTTTCTCCCCCAACCAATATTAGACATGTTGTCTTGGACGGGTTATCTATATAAGTTTCAAGCAGAGAATCTTGTGATTCAGGTAATTTATTGATGTTTTTAACTATTACTAATTTTTTATCTGAGATAAACGGGTAGGAATTTGCAGATTGCAATACTGTTTCCATTGAAGTATCGGAATTATTCTTGTCACCAAAGTAAAAAACATTATAGTTGAAATCTTTTGTTGATGGTTCAATTGTAATGCTTTCAATAGATGAAATAATTTCATTTTTCAAATAATCTTCGTCTCCGTAAAAAAGATATATAGGTGAAATTGTGGTTTTTTTTAATGTTTTTAATTTTGTTTTAAATTCGTTATACTTTATAATACTCATATTATATAATAGGATTCAGGATACAGTACTCAGTATACAGAATTTTCGCAACGGATTGTTTTCTTTCTTCGTTACCCATTACCCGTTACTCGTTATTCTTATGAGGTTATTCCGTTTTAGGCGGGACTTTTTTTTCACTTATACCCGAGACGGCGCCAAAGCCTTCAATTGTTCTTTTTAAAATATTTCTGGATAGCTTATCCCAAATTATTTCCCTGGCTTCTTCTTCCGTAGTTCCTCCGGGTAAATTTGCGATAAAAAATCTGTAATTGCCCTCAAGATTTTTTTCCTGCCACAATACAACTTTTCTTGCTTTATCTATAAGAGAAATATTGACCAATATCCAAAGTTTATATTCTTTAACAACATGGTTCTCGTCATATGTCAATGGTTCCAAAACATATCTTGTTATTTCGCCAAATAAAACACCGTCTGCTTCGTCGGGATTTACAACGGCGAGCCGCCCGTCACGTATAAACTCGTTTGTAACTGCTGTAGTAAGTTTATCTTCAATGCCGTAATATACCGTAGAGTTTTTAAAAGTTTCTATTGAAACTTTTTTGATATTCTGGGGAAGTACCTGTGTTGTTGGTTTATACGGGGATGCACAACCGATAAAAAATAATAAAGTAATCCCGAAGAATCGGGACAGGCTGGGTAACGAGTAACGGGTAACGAACGACAGTAACGGGTGATGGGTAACGGGTAACGAGTAACGAGTAATGGGTAATCCTTCGACTATTTTCGCACGCCCCCGCCCCAAAGGGGCGAGGCTCGCCATAGGCGGCAGGACAGGCTTGGTAAAAGATAAGAAAGATTTAAACAACTTAGAAACTGCTTTACGGCAAATATTTATCATACTATCCTCCCACTACTATATTTAATATTTTTTGAGGTACATAGATAGTTTTAATTATTTTTTTATTAATAATATATTTATGAATTTTTTCATTAGATTTGACAAATTCCATAATTTCCTGTTCAGATAATCCTATGTTTACATCTATTTGACCGCGTAATTTACCATTAATTTGAACAGCTATGGTTACTTCGTTTTGTTTAAGTTTCTCTTCATCCCATTTCGGCCAGTTTTGCTTTATTATAGACTCGTTATGTCCCAAAACTTGCCACATTTCTTCACAAATATGCGGTGCAAAAGGACTCAGTAGAATTATAAGCGTCTCAAGGCTTATTTTAAAAGTTTCGTAATCTACAGAAGATTGTTTAGCGGTAAGTTCGTTATAGAATTCCATTATAGAAGCAATTGCAGTATTGAAATGAAATTCTTTCTGGATATCTATCGTAACTTTTTTTATAGTAAGATTTCTTATGCGTTCCAAGTTTTTTCCGCCACTGGTGTTAGGCGGATCCGCAAACGGTTCAGTGGCGGATAATTTTTCATCCTTCGACAAGTTCAGGACAGGTTTTTTAATTTTTAATTGCTGTATCCCTTGTACCAAATTCCAGATTTTGTTGACAAATCTGTAACAGCCTAAGACACCTTCATCAGACCATTCAAGGTCGCGTTCAGGCGGAGATGCAAAAAGAATAAATAAACGGGCGGTGTCTGCTCCATATTTATCTATCATATCATCTACAGAGACAACGTTTCCTTTAGATTTAGACATTTTGAAACCGTCTTTTACAACCATCCCCTGACATAAAAGATTTTGAAAAGGTTCGTCATAATTTAATAGTCCTAAATCGCGCAATGCTTTCGTGTAGAATCTGGAATATAGAAGGTGCAAAACAGCGTGTTCTATTCCGCCGATATATTGGTTGACCGGCATCCAGTAAGATACTTTTTCCTTGCTAAAAGGAAGCTTGTCCTGCTTAGGATCGCAATATCTTTCGAAGTACCATGAAGAATCAACAAATGTGTCCATGGTATCTGTTTCACGACGTGCCGGAGCGTTGCATTTTGGGCATTTACAACTCACAAAACTTGAAGATTTTGAAAGAGGATTACCTTCACCGGTAAATTCCACATCTTTAGGCAGTAATACCGGTAAGTCTTTTTCAGGTACAGGTACTGTCCCGCATTTTTCGCAGTAAATTATCGGTATTGGAGTTCCCCAGTACCGTTGGCGTGATATAAGCCAGTCACGCAATTTATAATGTATAACTCTTTTTCCAAATTTTTTTTCTTCAATATAAACAGAGATTTTTGCTATGGCATCTTTGGAATTAATACCGTTAAATTGCTGAGAATTGACCATGGTACCTTCTTCGACAAAAGCAGCGGATAGCGGCTTGCCCTGAGCGGAGTCGAAGGGCTGGATGACTTCTTTTATTGGGATATTATATTTCTTGGCAAATTCAAAGTCTCGCTGGTCATGGGCCGGTACGCACATTATTGCTCCGGTTCCATATTCCATTAAGACAAAGTTGCCGACATATATAGGGATTTCATCGCCGGTCAATGGGTTGATTGCATATTTTCCGGTAAATATCCCTTCTTTTTCTTTTTCTTCTAGCCGTGTAATTCTTTTTTGGATAACAATTTTATTTACGAAATCTTTTATTTCTTTTTCTTTTTCAGTGCCTTTTACTAATTCCATAACGAGCGGATGTTCCGCTGCAAAAGTCATGAATGTTACGCCAAAAAGAGTATCTGGCCGGGTTGTGAAAATTTCAATATTTTTATCCGAGTTTTTTACAGGAAAATTTACCGAGAGTCCATCGGATTTACCGATCCAGTTATGCTGCATGATTCTTACTCTTTCAGGCCAGCCTGTTAATTTTTCAATATCTTTTAATAGTTCTTCGGCATAATCGGTAATTTTATAGAACCACTGTTCAAGATCTTTTACTTCAACTTCTGTTTGACATCTCCAGCATTTTCCGTCAATAACCTGCTCATTTGCTAGAACCGTCTGGTCTTTGGGACAAAAATTTGTGGGTGCCTGTTTTTTAAATGCAAGCCCTTTTTCAAAAAACTTGGTAAAAATCCACTGATTCCATTTATAATATTCAGGTTTTGCTGTTACAACAAGGCGATTCCAGTCGTATGAAAGACCTAATTTTTTCTGCTGTTCCTTCATAGTGTTAATACATTCGTCAGTCCATTTTTCAGGATTAATTTTGTTTTTTATTGCAGCATTCTCAGCAGGAAGTCCGAATGCATCATAACCCATCGGGTATAAAAGATTGTAATCATTCATTCTGAGGAATCTAGCAAGTGTATCGCCGATTGCATAGTTTCTGGCGTGCCCCATATGAAGTTTACCAGAAGGATACGGAAACATTTCAAGCAGATAAAACTTCTTTTTGTCGGATTTTTCGCCGGATCTAAAAAGATTATTTTCTTCCCAGTATTTCTGCCATTTTTGTTCTATAGTTTTGGAATCATATGACATAGTAGAATTATATTAAAAATTCCGATAAATTGCAATTAAAAAGCGACCCTTTTGTATAGGAATCGCTTTTTAAAAATTGTGATTGTTTAAAAAACAAACAATCACTGATTACATTGATTAGCAACATAGATTACACAGATTAAGACTTGTTGTTAAATCTGTGTAATTGGTCTTCAAAAGAACAAACCTAACGTCGCAGATAGACCACCTAAGTCCACATCTGCCCATCTGGCATTCGTAGATATTTTACTGTATTTAACACAAAGTCCGGCATGTTTGCCGTTAAAGCCAATTAAAAACTGTTGACCGCTAAATGTATCGCTTACAGTTGGAAGTGCAACGTTATTAACTGTAACAGTTTTTTCAGATTTAATACTTCCCATTCCAACACCTATATAACCATAAGACATAGAAGCATTGTCATAATTGCCCCGGATTAGTAATGAAAACCAACCTGGGGTCAAATCCATTTCGGTATTGGTTTTTGTTGTAACGATATTTATCCCATTATTGGTACGTTGTGTTCTTTCACCTGTATTATTGTATTTTTCATATTCGTACTGAAGGCCTATTCTTGTAATCCATAGAGATGCCGTACCACCCCATAAAAATCCTAAACTAAAATCTTTTGATAATTTACTATCAAGTAGGTAAAATGCACCGGCTTTAATTCCTATATCGAGATCAACCGCAGCTCTTTTTTTTGAATCAGATTCATCTTTTTTAGCTGTATCGGGTTTTTTGGGTGATTCAACAGGTTTTACCGGTTCTATGACTGGTTCCTGTTTTTTTTCAGCAGTTTGAATTTTTGGGCGTGTTACGGTATCACCCATCAGTAATTTTGCAATATCTTCAATCATGTTGGGTATATCGTCTTCACTATAACCACCTAAACTTTCTGCTTTTTCTACAGAACCTGATTTAATATCAATTAACCTTGAGTTTATTGTATATTTAGTACCTATTTTGGATACGCTCCCTACAATAAGTTTTCCGGCACCAGAAAGTTTTCCTATTTGTACCGCTGTATCACTGTCTACTATACCGCTCATTTGCAGTTTTTGTTCTTCCAGTAATTTCATTAAATAATTTCTTTCAACAACATCAAATTTTCCGGTTTTAAAGAGAATTGTTCTTAAATTATCTGCAACGGACAGGCCTAAATCATTTTCTTTTATATTTCTTCCGATACTTTCAAAATCCATAACTGCAACTTTTGTTTTTCCGTTGCTTGGGGTAGATGCCGGTGTTGGTGTTACCGCAGGAGTAATAGGCGTTTGTGAAACAGGGGCAGGTGTTACAGAAGGAGCAACGACAGGTGCCGCGGGTGTTGTATTATTTTCTTCTTTTTGAACTTGGGTTATTGGTGCTTTTGCCGGTTCTTCCTTTTTTACCGGTTGTTCAGTAGTTGTTTTAGTTGTATCGGCAGTTGTTTGCGCATATGTTATACCGATGAGCAATCCAAAAACAAGAAAACAGGGAAGAAACTTGGAAATCTTTGAAACCATAAATATACCTCCTTGGAATGTTAAAAACATATTTTAGTTATAATTCTTCAAAAAGCAATAATAAAATTATGTTTTTTAAATTTTTCTTACTGCTTTAACAAAAGCAAGCATTTTATCATAATCTTTACGGGTTGGAGTACGTTCTATTCCGGAACAGGCATCTACTGCAAAAGGTTCAACTCTTTTAATTGCTTCCGTTACATTCTCAGGATTTAAACCGCCGGATAAAAATATAGGTTTCCCGGCTTTTTTAGCTTCTATGGCGATATCCCAATTAAAAACTTCGCCTGTTCCGCCAGGAATGTCTTCTACAAAAGTGTCTAATAAAAAATAATCTGCATTATTGAATTTACTTATATTTTCTACAGGAAAATCGTTGTTTATCCTAAATGCTTTTATAATCTGAGGTTTATTTTCCCATAAGGTATCCGGTGGAAGAGATTCTGATATTTTACTTTTTAGTTCATCACAATATTCCGGAGATTCGTTTCCGTGAAGTTGAACCAGTTTTAATTGTGTTTTTTTTATAGTTTTTAATAAAACATCAATTTCTTCATCAACAAAAACACCTACGGATTTTACAAATTCAGGCAGTTTTGATGTGATTTTCTTTGCCATTTCGGCAGAAATTTTACGCGGACTGTTTTTATAGAAATTCAGTCCGATAAAATCCACACCGGCATTTGATGCCCATAAGGCATCTTTTTCATTTGTTATTCCGCAGATTTTTATTCTTGTCATAATAGATCTTTTAATTCACAAAGCGCTTCCTTAATTTTTTCATCAGGAAGTTCGTAATCCTCTAGCTTTCCTGATAAATATTTATCGTAAGACGCTAAATCAAAATGACCGTGCCCGGAGAAATTTAAAACTATGCATTTTTCTTCTTTCGTCTGGCGGCATTTTACAGCTTCATCAATTGCACATTTTATTGCATGTGCAGTTTCAGGTGCAGGCAATATTCCTTCTGTTCTTGCAAAAGTTACAGCTGCTTCGAAAACAGAATTTTGCGGATAGGCAACCGCTTCTATAACTTTTTTATTTAGTAGTAAGGATACAAGCGGAGAAGCACCGTGATATCTGAGTCCGCCGGCATGAATTGCCGGTGGAACAAAGGTATGGCCAAGTGTGTACATCATCATTAAAGGCGTAAATTTTGCAACATCGCCATGGTCGTATCTGAAAGGTCCTTTTGTAAGTGTCGGACAGGATGTAGGTTCAACCGCTATCATTTTTATATTGTTACCTTTTAGTTTTTCCGGAATAAACGGAAAAGTAAAACCGCCAAAATTACTGCCGCCTCCGACACAGGCAATTAAAATGTCCGGTTTTTCACCGGCAATTTTAAGCTGTTTTTGTGTCTCGAGACCGACAACTGTCTGATGTAATATAACATGATTCAATACACTTCCAAGCGAATATTTTGTATCATCATGTGTTGCGGCATCTTCAACCGCCTCACTTATTGCTATACCAAGTGAACCCGGCGAATTAGGATCTTTTTTTAAAACTTCTCTTCCTGAATTTGTAAGGTTAGTAGGAGAAGCAAAAACTTTTGCGCCATATGTCTGCATTAAAAATTTTCTGTACGGTTTTTGGTCGTACGAAACCTTAACCATATAGACAGTGCATTCTAACCCGAAAAGATTACACGCAAATGAAAGTGCGCTTCCCCATTGGCCTGCTCCAGTCTCGGTTGATAACCGCTTTACCCCTTCTTTTTTATTATAATATGCCTGCGCAATTGCTGTATTTGGTTTATGGCTTCCTGCAGGTGATACCGATTCATTTTTGAAATATATTCTTGCCGGAGTTTTGAGATATTTTTCTAACCGTTTCGCTCTATGTAATGGCGACGGTCTCCACAATTTATATATATCAAGCAGTTCATCAGGAATTTCAATCCATCTTTCTTGCGAAACTTCCTGCTTAATTAATTCCATGGGAAAAATGGGGGCCAGTTCCTGAGGTCCAATAGGTTTTTTTGTTTGAGGATTAAGAGGCGGTGCTAATGGTTCCGGTAAATCTGCCTGAATATTGTACCATCTCTGCGGCAGTTCTTTTTCCGTCAATAAAATCTTTGTATCGTCCATACATAACCCCCTTGTAAATTTTTAGGTCGTCGTGGCGACCTCGGAATTTAAGTAATTAGTAGTTAGTAATTAGCGATAGGTATCTATTTTATTAAAATCGAAAAATTTATCACTAACTACCAAACTTGTCCCGATTTATCGGGATTACCTGCCTGCCGGTAGGCAGGCTCTTCCTAATTACAAAATATACTATATTTATTATGTCTGTTTAATTTGACTTAGATGTCTTAAGCTACTGCTAAGAGCTCTGCAATCGACTTTTTTATATTTTTTGATTCCATAAAATGTTGTCCTATTAAAACAGCGTTCACGCCTATATTTCTTAATGCATTTATATCTTCTTTCGTTTTTATTCCGCTTTCCGAAATCACTATTTTATTTTTAGGAATTTCGGATTTAAGACTAATAGTTGTGTTTAAATCAACAGAAAAATCAAAAAGATTTCTATTGTTTATTCCTATTATTTCTGCATTTGTTTCTAAAGCGATTTTCAATTCCGCTTTTGTATGGACTTCTACTATGCAAGAAAGATTTATTTTTTTTGCAATTTTTAAGAATTTTCTTAATTTTTCTTTATTTAAAATTGCAACAATCAGAAGTATAGCATCGGCGCCGTAATATTTTGACTCGTAAATCTGATAATCGTCAATTAAAAAATCTTTTCTTAATACAGGCAAAGAACCGTTTTTCTTAACTGTGTTTATATATGAAATATCACCCTGAAAATATTTTGTTTCTGTGAGTACCGATATTGCATCTACACCGGCTTGATTATACTGTTTTGCAATATTCTGAACGTTAAAATCTTTTGAAATTACACCTGCAGACGGTGATGCTTTTTTTATTTCTGCAATTAAGTTTAAGCGGTTTGGTTTTGAAATAGCTTCTTTAAAATTTCTTAGTGATTTCAAATTCCTGACTTGAGATCTAATTTTATCTAAAGGCAACAGCTTTTTTCTTTGTAAAATCTCTGTTTTCTTAAACTTAACAATTTTATCTAAAAAATTATTTTCCACAATTTGTTTTTAGTTCTTCAAGTTTTTTTAGTGCTTTACCTAAGTCAATAGATTTTTCTGCAAGTTCGATACCTACTTTAATCTTACTTGATTTTCCTGCAGCAGTCAATGCTGCAGCGGCATTTAGAAGAACAATATCTCTTTTAGGTCCTTTTTTACCTTCAAGAATATCGATTATTGTTTTTGCATTTTCTTTTGCATCTCCGCCTGCAATATCTTCCGGTTCAGCCCTTTTCAATCCAAAGTCCTCAGGTTTAATGAGATAAGTTTTTATTATACCATTTTTTAATTCAGAAATCTGAGTTTTTCCGGTTATTGAAATTTCATCAATAGCATCGATTCCATGAACAACAAAAGCACTTTTAGAACCTAGATTTTTTAAAACAAAAGCTAGAGTTTCGGTTAAATCCGGAGAATATACACCTAAGACCTGGGCATTTGCTCCTGCCGGATTAGTTAAAGGACCTAAAATATTAAAAATGGTTCTTATGCTAATCTGTCTTCTTGGTCCTATAGCATATTTCATTGCTGAATGGAGCATCGGTGCATATAAAAATCCAATTCCGATTTTATTTATGCATTCTTCCACTTTTTCAAAAGTTAAATCTAAATTGATGCCTAATTCTTCAAGGACATCGGCGCTTCCGCATTTAGACGTTACAGCGCGGTTACCATGTTTTGCAACAACGACGCCGGCACCTGCAACTACAAATGCGGTTACAGTAGATACATTAAAAGTTTTTGTCTTATCCCCGCCGGTACCGCAGGTATCAACTATTGTTTCCCAGTCAATATTAATTTCGTCCCTGTCTATATCAATTGCATGTTTTTTAACTTTAATCTTTGTAGCGTGTTCTCGCATTACCTTAGCACAACCGGTAATTTCATCTATAGTCTCGCCTTTCATTCTTAGTGCAGTAATAAATGAAGCGATTTGTGCTTCTGTCGCCTGGCCGGTCATTATCTCGGTCATTACATCAATTGCTTCTTTTTCGGTTAAGTTTTCTCTTTGAACAATTTTTGCAATAGCTTCTTTAATCATATTAATCCTAAGAAATTCTTTAATAGTTTTTTACCGGATTTGGTTAATATAGATTCCGGATGGAACTGTATTCCCTCAACAGGTTTTTTACTTTCTTTTAATCTTAAACCCATTATTTCTCCGTCTTTGGTCCATGCGGAAATTTTAAAACATTTGGGCAGTGATTTTTTTTCCACAACCAAAGAATGATATCTTGTTGCTTCAAAAGGATTTTTTAGATTTTTAAAAATTGTCTTACCGTCATGATATATCATAGAGGTTTTACCATGCATCAGTTTTTTTGCATGAATTATTTTACCGCCCATCGCAGCACCTATAGATTGATGACCCAGGCAAACACCTAAAATCGGTATTTTATTTGAGAAATGTTTAACGGTTTGTATCGAAATTCCTGCTTCTTTTGGTGTGCAAGGTCCGGGAGAAATAATTATGTGGGTTGGGTTTAACTTTTCAATTTCTTTGATACTGATTTCATCATTTCTGAAAACTTTGATATCAGGATTCATCTCTCCTAAATATTGAACGAGATTATAAACAAAAGAATCATAATTATCAATAACTAGAATCATTTTAATATCAGTACACAGGATACAGCTCACAGAATACAGCACACAGGATACAGCTAAAATCAAAAACGCCTTCTTTTTAAACTGTATTCTGTGTACAGTTTACTGTGTACTGCCTTAGTTATTATACAAAAATAAATTAATTTTACAAAATAAATTTGCTTAAAACTTAATTGATTTAAATTGAGGTAAATATGCTTTATTTTGTTTTAACATATCCTCAACCATTTTCTTAATTTCCCTCAAGGATAAAACTGATGCTGTCAGCGGATCATTTATTATTGAATGATACACCAATTTTGCATTTCCTGTCAGGGCTGCTTCCACAGCCATTTCTTCCGATGCTATATTTATGTTATTTAATGCTGCACATTGCGGTGGAATTGCTCCTACATGGATAACATTGAATCCGCGTTTATTTACCACAACCGGTACTTCTACACATACATCTTTGGGAAGATTTGTTATGGTTCCTGTATTAGGTACGTTGCCGTTAAATTCGAACGGTTCTCCACCTTTTAATGCATTAATAATATATGCGGCATATTCCTGTCCCCTTTCCAAAGATAACGGTGCACCTTTTTTAAACCATTCTGTAATTTCTTTTTTCCAGGTTCTTTCTGCTTTTAGATATTCATTTAAAATATAAGCGTAAACTCCGGGATTCCAGCTTGTACCGACATTGCAATATTTCTTTATTAAATCAGAACGTTTACGGAACCACCAGTTATACTCCGAATTATGTCCGCTGGATTCACTGACGTAATAATCCAGTGCAAGAAACATTTCATTACGCACGATTTCTTCAATATAAACTTTTTTATCAGTTAGAACTTTTTTGCGAATCATTGGATACGCATCTTTTCCGTTCTTTTTGAATTCAATGTACCAAGCTTGATGATTAATTCCGGCGCAAACATATGTTATCTGGTCCATCGGTGTATTAATCCATCTTGCTAACATTGCGGCTGAACCTTGAACGCTATGACACAATCCGGTTAGTTTAATAAATGATTTTCTCTGCATTGCACGGCATAACATTGCCATCGGATTAGTGTAGTTAAGAAGTATCGCATTAGGGCAAACCTGTTCCATGTCTTTGCAGATATCTAACATTACAGGTATAGTACGAAGTGCTCTGAATATTCCGCCTACACCGCGCGTATCTCCAACGTTAAGATTTACTCCGTATTTTTTTGGTATTTCAACATCATAACGCCAGACCTGTACTCCTCCTGCTAAAATTGTACATAAAACAACATCTGCACCCTTGAGAGCTTCCCTTCTATTTAAAGTTACTTCTATTCGTGCAAGGTACTTACCTCTGTCTATAATGCTTTGAACAGCTTTTCTGGCAAATTCAAGCCGTTCTTTATTAATATCCATTAATACAATAGTAGAATCATTTAAAATAGGAAAAGTTAGTATATCCCTTACCAGGTTACGGGTAAATGTCAGACTTCCAGCGCCAATAAAAACTATCCGTGCCATAAATTAATCCTCCTTAATTTAACCTTCTTGTTTCCATTCTTTAAGTAATCTATTATAATCATTATATAACCAGCAGCATCTGTTGCAAATTGGGAGAGGCCCTTCTTTCAAATATTTTTCTCTAAAAGTACCGGCATTTTTACCGTTCCAGATTTCAGATAAAGATTCTTTTTTTGCATCTCCTATTATATAATCAGGAAAATCAATGCAAAAATTTGCTTTACCGTCTGGCATAATATTAAACCGCATCCATGGTGATAAACACTTATTGAAACCAAAAGTTTCTTCTGATGTTTCATACCATTTTTTAAATGACATGTTTTTATAACCATCTATTGTTTTAATATTACAATTATGTTTTTTATTTAATAATTTAAGAATATTTTCT
>MGVS01000036.1 GCA_001800605.1 Elusimicrobia bacterium RIFOXYD2_FULL_34_15 | reverse complement strand
CAGGTTGATACAAAGACAGGCGATGGATAAAAGAAAATCAATGAAAGAAGTCGCCGAAGCAATAATATTGGTAAACGATATTAGAAAGTAAAGATTTCATGATATTGTAGGGATTGTTTCTTGAACAATATAAAAAATTCTGCGGAAAATAGTGGAAATTAATGAAAATTGAACAAATAGAAATAAACGATCAATTTAAAAAAGCAATTAACTTAGTAGAAAATACTAATAAAAATATTTTTATAACCGGGAAAGCAGGAACCGGTAAGTCCACTTTATTAAATTATTTTAGGTTAATAACAAAAAAGAAAATAGTGGTATTAGCACCGACAGGTGTAGCGGCACTGAATGTCAACGGCGAAACTATACATTCCTTTTTTGGATTCAAACCAGACATAACATTAGATAAAATAAAAAAGTTAAACGATAAAAATTCAAAGATGTACAAAGAAATTGAAATATTGGTAATTGATGAAATATCAATGGTCCGTGCCGACCTGCTTGACTGTATTGACAAATTTATGCGAACAAATGGCAAACATTCTAAACTGCCATTTGGCGGAACACAAATGCTGTTCTTTGGTGACCTTTATCAACTTCCACCTGTAGTAACCAGCAAAGAAAAAGAGATATTTAAAAATACATATCAAAGCGCTTATTTTTTTGATGCAAAAGTATTCAACGATCTTTCCATGGAATTTATTGAACTTGAAAAAATATATCGTCAAAAAGATGAAAAATTCATAGAAATTTTAAATTTAATAAGAAATAATTCCATAACAGAAAAAGAGTTAACAACATTAAACAAGAGATTCGGGGCAACATTTTCCGAAAATATCAAATCAAACTATGAAATACAACTTACAACCACAAATAAAATGGCAAATGAAACTAATATGTTACAACTCCAAACATTAAAAACTAAAATATATAGTTTTAATGCAGAAATATCAGGTGACTTTGAAGAAAACATGTATCCGACTGAATACGAATTACAATTTGGAATCGATGCTCAAGTAATGATGTTGAATAACGACTCTAAAGAAAGATGGGTCAATGGTTCTATAGGAAAGATTATTGACATTAAACATAATAAAAAAAACAAAATAACTAATATCTATGTAAAATTGGCAAACGGTAAAGAAGAAGAAGTATTACCACATACGTGGGAAATATTTCATTTCAGTTATAACACAAACACAAATATAATTGAAACAGACACCGTTGGTACTTATACACAATATCCTATGAAACTTGCATGGGCGGTTACGATACATAAGAGTCAAGGCAAAACATTTGATAAAGTAATAATCGACCTTGGTAATGGTACGTTTGCTCACGGACAGACATATGTTGCATTAAGCAGATGTACTACTTTTGAAGGAATTATTCTCAAAAGACCAATAAGAAAAAAGGACATTTTAATGGACTGGCGTATTGTTAAATTTATTACAAAATATCAATATAATTTGTCTGAACGGGATATGTCGTTAAAAGAAAAATTACAAATTATTCAAAATGCAATAAAAGAAAAATCGCTTTTGGAAATATTATATTTAAAAACGAATGATGAAAAAACTTGTAGAATAATAAAACCTCGTTTTGTAGGTGACTTGGAATATAATGATAAAACATTTCTCGGTATAAATGCTTATTGTATGAAACGTAAAGAAGACCGAGTATTTAGAGTAGATAGAATATTGGAGATAAAAGTAACAAATGGACTTGAATAATGATTTAGTTGTCTTGTTACCTAAGTCACTCTGAGTCAAAAGTTAACCCGACACTAAACCGTTGGCTGGCAAGGAATTTCTAATGCTAAAATGTCATAATGCAAAACCTGATCCCATTATTCCAAAGCAAAAGAATTAGCAAAAAAGTATTTAGGGTGAAAAAAATGACAGACATAATTAAACAAAATATTATTGTGAAAAAGATATTTTTGATTAGAGGTCTAAATGTAATGTTAGATAGAGACCTTGCTATACTATATGGTGTTAAAACCAAAGTATTCATCCAAGCGGTAAAAAGAAATATAGACAGATTCCCAAGTGATTTTATGTTTCAATTAACAAGAGAAGAATTTAAAAACTTGAGGTCACAATTTGTGACCTCAAGTTGGGGTGGTGTTAGATACCTACCTTACATATTTACTGAACAGGGCGTTGCTATGCTTTCTAGTATCCTTAATAGTAAAAGGGCAATACAAGTTAATATAGGTATAATGCGAGTATTTGTTAATATAAGAAAATTAGTTTCTACAAATAAAGGTATACTTAGTAAATTTAATCAACTAGAATATAAAGTTAGTTTACATGATAAGAAAATAAGAACTATATTTGAAGTTATCAATAAATCATCAGATAATCAATTACTGTGTCCGGGAAAACCATTTTCAAATAGAAAAACAGTCAGAGATATTATTAATTCCTGCAAGAAATATATTTATTGGATAGATAAATATTTTTCAAGAGCAGGGTTAGATTTATTATCGGAATCACTTGATGTCACAAAAGTAAAAAATATTAAAATTTTGATGGCATCAGAAAAGATAGATGAAAAATTTATATCTTTCTATAAAGATTTAAAAGAAGAAATAAAAAACGATGGCGTAAAAATCGAATTACGTGTTATTATTGATAATAAATTGAAAACAATTATTCATGATAGATGGATTATTTCAAAAAATCTATATTATAATATACCATCAACTGATACAATTGCAAGGGGGCAGTATAGTGAAGTAAAAAGAACAGCAAATTGTCCGCCATTTGATGAGTGGTGGAATAAAAGTAAAAATATTGAATAATGATTTAGTTGTCTTGTTACCTAAGTCACTCTGAGTCAAAAGTTAACCCGACACTAAACCGTTGGCTGGCAAGGAATTTCTAATGCTAAAATGTCATAATGCAAAACCTGATCCCATTATTAAAGTTTGTAAAGTTTGGAAGGTAAATAACAAATGGACCAACAACAACTTAACCAAAAAATTGAAGAATTAACATTGCTATTGCTATATCTAACACACTGGACTGAAAAAGGATTTAAGCCAAGCGAGCCCATTCACCGTTCTTGGAAGGGCTATTCATTTGATGCTTTAAACAAACTTGTCGATGAGGGTTATCTTGTTGGAGTAAAACATCCAGGCAGTAGCAAATCCGTTATATTCACTGATGAAGGACTTACTAAAGCCAAAGAATTAGAAAAGAAGTATTTAAAATAAAAATAATAAATGAGCGATACAGTCCCCATTAAAAAAAAGAAAAAATTCACCGTTTATGGAAAGGATACTCATTTAATGCTTTAAATAAATTAGTTGATAAATGATACCTTGTCGGTATAAAACGTCTAAGTAGTAGCAAATCCGGTTGCTTTACAGATTAAGGAATAGTCAAAGCAAAAGAATTGGAAATAAAATACTAAGGAGAAAATCTTAATGTTTGAACAGTCGTTTAAAAATATCGATAACGTATTATGGAAAGATGCTGGAGTAGGTAACGAACTTGATTATGTTGAACAAACTTCGTGGATACTCTTCTTAAAATATCTTGATGATTTAGAAAAAAACAAACAAACCGAATCTAAATTAGATAATAAAGTATATAAAAATATTATTGATTCAAAATATCGCTGGGAAGTATGGGCGGTACCGAAAACCAAAGATGGTAAAATAGACCACAACAAAGCACTTTCCGGCGAAGATTTGAAGGACTTTGTTGACCACGAACTTTTCCCCTATCTTAAAAAATTCAAAACCAATGAAGAAAAACCGGATACAATAGAATATAAAATCGGTGAAATATTCAACGAACTCAAAAACAAAATTCAAAGCGGTTACAACCTACGCGAAATATTGAACATTGTTGATGAAATGAAATTCCGTTCACATAAAGAAAAACACGAGCTTTCTCACCTTTACGAAGCAAAAATTAAAAACATGGGCAATGCCGGACGAAATGGCGGGGAATACTATACCCCACGCCCGTTAATTAAAACTATCGTTAAAGTAGTTGCTCCAAAAATCGGTGACAAAATTTACGATGGTGCAGTTGGTTCTGCAGGATTTTTAGTAGAAGCTTTTGAATACCTAAAAGAGAGTAAAAACCTTTCCACAAAAGACTGGGAAACACTCCAGAAAAAAACATTTTATGGCAAAGAAAAGAAATCACTTGCATATATCATTGGCGCAATGAATATGATTTTACACGGCATTGAAGCACCAAATATTATTCATACTAATACACTCACTGAAAACATTTTCGATATACAAGAAAAAGACCGATACGATATCATACTAGCAAATCCGCCTTTCGGTGGTAAAGAACGCAACGAAGTAAAACAAAACTTTCCTATACAAACAGGCGAAACTGCGTTTCTTTTTCTTGAACATTTCATTAAAATACTTAAAGCAGGCGGAATGGCTGGGATAGTAATCAAAAATACTTTTCTTTCCAATACAGATAATGCATCAGTTTCGCTAAGAAAACATCTGATAGAAAGTTGTAATTTACATACTATTTTAGATCTGCCGGGTGGTACTTTCACCGGAGCAGGTGTTAAAACAATCGTACTTTTCTTTGAAAAAGGCACACCAACCAAAAAAACTTGGTATTATCAGCTTAATCTTGATAGAAATCTTGGCAAAACAAACCCACTCAACGAAAACGACTTGGCAGAATTTGTAAAACTACAAAAAACAAAAGCCAACTCCAAGAACTCATGGACAATAGATTTAAAAAATATTGACCAAAAAACCTACGACTTATCAGTAAAAAATCCAAACAAAAATACCGAAATAACATACCGCAAACCCGAAGCAATTTTAAAAGAAATGATGGATACGGATGTCGAAAATTTGAAAATATTAAAAGATATCAAAAAAAGAATATTTAAAGAATCAGTTATAAATAGAAAATTTGTCTTGAATAAATTAATTAATTGGAGGTAGAGAAATTGTATGGCAAAATTATACAATATTGATGATACTACAAAGAAAGGGGAATTTAAAGAAACCTTTTGTAAGGCAATTCAATCTGTGAATTTAAACTTCTTCATTGGTTCTGGTTGCTCAGACCCAGCATTAGCACCTTTATGTAATATTGAAAATGAAATTCAAGAAAAAATAAATAATGGTAAAGACGAAGAAGCACAAAAACAGATTTTCGAATTTTTAAAATCCTTCATAGAAGTATCGGCTATAATAAATGATAAACCTACATATACTGAATTCAATATTACCTTAGAAAACTATAAAGTATTCCTTTTGAATCTATCTCAAGTGCTTTTTGAGAGAGAAGTTAATATTTTACCCAAACAGGCAACTATTTTTTCGACAAATTACGATTTATTTATTAAGAAAGCATTTGAAGATATAAAAGCAAATGTTAAGCTCAATGATGGATTTAGTAGAAGCTCTTTATTATCGGGTTGTTTCCGTTTTTCAACAACTGAATTTTTTAATTCAACTTTTAACAATGGAAATATATATAATTATCGGGTACAAATTCCATCAATTAATCTTATAAAGCTTCATGGATCTTTGAGTTGGCAAATTAAAGATGATGAAATCACATTCTGTGTTAGTAACTTTAAAAATTTGCTTATAGAGTGGGAAAAGATTAATGAAGATAAAAATATTGCTGATATCAAGAAATTCAATCAGAAATTCTCTATAATTTTGCCAGAAAATGATAAGTTTAAAGATACTCTTTTAAAACAAACTCATTATGATCTATTCAGAATTTATGCTAATGAACTTGATAAAGAAAATACAATTTTAATTTCAACAGGTTTTTCTTTTGAAGATCAGCATATTTTGAATATTACCAGACGTGCTTTGAGAAATCCAACACTAAAAATCATTATTTTTTGTTACGAAAAGAAGAGGCTTAAGGATTATGAACAAAAATTTACGCTTTTTAGTAATGTAGAAATCGTTTATTCCGAATCCGAAATTATTGATTTTGCTAAATTTAATTTAATTATGGGCGAAGTATTATCTTTAAAGGATAACGTTATTAAAAGTGATAATCATGAATAATAAACTTTTAAAAAATGCAATTCTACGTATTGGTGAAGTATCAGGAATTGAAGGAAGAAAGGTTTTTATAAAAGTTGATAAAAATAAAAATTCGTCAGATATTCTTTTTGATGGAAATGTTATAAAAAATATTGCAGTAGGAAGTTATGTGGAAATTAAGAAAGGATTTCTCAGTATAATAGGAAAAGTTGATAGTGAGAAACTTACGGAAGAAGTTGTTTTTAACAAAAATAAAGAAAATGATTATACTAATATTAATAAAAATAATAGAATTTTAACTCTTGGTCTTGTTGGATATATTGGAATCAATGGAAAATTTATTGGTGGAATTAAAGAGCTACCATTAATAGGTAATGAAGCATTTATTCTCTCCGAGCAAAAAATACACTGTATTCATAACCTTAGGAAGGATAATTCTTCTCTATCTATCAACGTGGCAAAAACAGATACTGAAGAAATTCCAATTGATTTACCCATTGATGGGCTTTTTAATAGTCATATTGCGATTGTCGGAAACACTGGGAGTGGAAAATCAAATACTCTTGCTGCTTTGTTTCAAGGATTATTTGATATTTATGGTAATAATAAAGGATTTTTAGAAAATAGTCAATTTTTAATTTTTGATTTCAATGGTGAATACACCAAAGAAGAGTGTATAACAAAAAATAAAAAAATCTATAATCTTAAAACCCAAGTCGACAGCGGAGATAAAATTCCGTTGCATACGGATGAACTATTTGATAGTGAAACATTATCAATTTTAGTAGAGGCAACAGATAAAACACAAAAACCTTTTTTAAAACGTGCGTTACGTTTTTATAAAACTTCAAAGAAAAAAGAGAATTTTCCTTCCTATCTGAGAACTATTATTCAAAATAAAATTAAAACTATTCTGAAAATGGCAAATAAAGATATAGCATATAAACTTTTGGACTATTTAGAGGAAATATTGGAAAAATTTATTTATGAAGATGCAATAATTAAAAATTTGACAAGTGATATTGAGTTTCACAGTAAATGTGAAACTTTTAAAATACTAAATCAAGAAATCTACTTTAATAAAAGCCCGGTAGAAATAGAGAATACAAGTCTTTATAAAGCAGCATCTTCTATTGACGATGCTACAATTAATAAAATGACTGACTTATCGCAATTCTATATTTTTCTCCATCTACAACTTATTGAGGATTTATTCAGATATAAAGTACAAAACGAACACATCTATCCGGTTATAAACCGGTTTAAGGCAAAACAAGAGAGTATTGACCGTACTTTCGAGTCTCATGAAAACCACGTTTTTTGGGGCAATTATAACTGTGTTGTGGTAAACCTTGATGATGTTAATTTGGATATGAAAAAAACTATCCCATTACTACTTGCAAAAAATATATATAATGCTCATAAGAAGAAAAATAACAAGAAATCGCTAAATATTATTATTGATGAAGCCCATAATATTTTATCTAAGACATCTTTTAGAGAAACTGATGACTGGAAAGATTATCGACTCGAAACCTTCGAAGAGATCATTAAGGAAGGTAGAAAATTTGGTGTTTTTATTACAATTGCAAGCCAAAGACCCAATGATATTTCTGAGACAATCATTTCTCAAGCACATAATTATTTTGTTCATCAACTAATTAACCAACGAGACCTTTTAGCAATTGGAAATGCAGTTTCTTATATAGATAAAATAACTGAAGAATCCATCCCTACACTACCTGTTGGAACATGCATTTTTAGTGGTACTGCTACTTCTATGCCTTTAAAACTTAAAATTACAGAATTACCTATTAATAAAAAACCAGATAGTCTCACTCTAGAATTTAAGAATATTTTAAATAATATTTAAATGCTTAATAAATAAAAACTATAATTTATGTTATCAAAACGACTTCTAATTAATAAAATAAATACAACTTGGCAAACTAAAAAACTTAAAGATTGTATAGAAAAAGTAAAATATACAGAGAAAATACAAAGAAAAGAATTCTTAGAATTTGGTAATTTTCCAATAGTTTCACAAGAATCAGATTTTATAAATGGATATTGGAATAATAAGAAAGATTTATTTCAGATAAAAACTCCTGTTATTATTTTCGGAGATCATACGCAAGTTTTAAAATATATTGATTTTAA
This sequence comes from Elusimicrobia bacterium RIFOXYD2_FULL_34_15, assembly GCA_001800605.1. Classification (GTDB taxonomy): domain Bacteria; phylum Elusimicrobiota; class UBA8919; order UBA8919; family UBA8919; genus UBA9627. The sequence continues at coordinate 5,471 of MGVS01000036.1, read as the reverse complement.
TTTTGTTTTAGGTGCAGATGGAGTTAAGATATTACAACCTAAAAAAAATTTAAATACGAAGTATTTTTATTATTTTTTGCAAAGCATTAATTTGAAAAGATTGGGTTATGCTAGACATTATCGATTACTTGAAGAAGTAGAAATTTCATATCCCGAATCACTCTCCGCACAAAAGCGGATTGTGAAGGTTTTGGATAAGATTTTTGAAGGGATTGACAAATCTAAAAAGAACACCGAAAAAAATTTGGAAAATTCCCGCGAGCTTTTTGAATCATATTTGCAGAGTATTTTTTCCAATCCGGGCAAAGGATGGGAAGAGAAGAAACTTGTAGAAATTATAAAATTAGAATATGGCAAACCATTGAATAAAATAGATAGAAATGAAAATGGTAAATTTCCAGTTTACGGTGCTAATGGTGAAAAAGATAGAACAAATAGGTTCTATTACGACAAACAGACTATTATTGTTGGTAGAAAAGGTTCAGCTGGTGAGTTGAACTTGACTGAAAATAAATTCTGGCCTCTCGATGTAACTTATTTTGTTGTATTTGATAGAAAAAAATATAATTTGAAATTTATTTATTTTTTGCTTTCGACTTTGAAATTAACCAAGTTAGCAAAAGGAGTAAAGCCCGGAATTAATAGAAACGATGTTTATTCAATAAACATATTTACTCCAAGTTTAAAAGAACAAAAAACTATTGTCAAAAAACTTGATGCGCTTTCGGCAGAGACAAAAAAACTAGAATCAATTTATCAGAAAAAACTTGATGATTTGGAAGAATTAAAGAAATCTATATTAAATAAAGCATTTACAGGAATGTTGTAAAATGAGATTATTCTCCACCGACTGACGGATTGTCTTAAGATGACATTAACAACGAGATTTGTAATGACTGATAGCAGATGTTAGTGTAACTAAATAGGGGCTATGAATATGCAGATATCAAAAATTAAAGAAATTATTAAACATGGCGAGAATATTCGGGTTGAGTTTAAGGAATGTAAAACCAATTTGAGTAAAGATATTTTTAAGATGATTATTCCTTTAGCTATGCAAGCTACCCCGCAAGCTACCCCGCAAGCTACCCCGCAAGTTCAAGATAGAATAAAAAAATTATTAGAATTTTGTATTGAACCAAAAACCAGAGATGAAATACAGGAATATTTGGGATTAAAGGACCGTGAATATGTTCGTTTGGAGATACTAAAACCTTTATTAGAACAGGGTTTGCTTCATCCGACAATGCCGGAAAAACTTACAAGTCCAAAACAAAAATATTACTCTGGAAAACAAAAGGATAAGAAATGAACGAATCAGAAACGAGAGCGGAATATATTGACCCAAAATTAAAAGATAGCGGTTGGGGAGAAGTAGACGGGTCTAAGATTCTTCGAGAGCATCCTATTACCGATGGAAGAATTTTGGTCGGTGGTGAGCGTGGGAAACGGGATGTCGCCGATTATGTTTTGGTTTATAAAAATCGTAAACTTGCGGTTATTGAAGCTAAGCAGGAAAGTATGCAAGTGACGGAAGGTGTAACGCAAGCAAAAGCATATGCTAAAAAATTACAGGTTGAATATGCTTATGCTACTAACGGTAAGGATATTTACGAAATTTCAATGAAGTCGGGGAAAGAAAAGGATATTGAAAAATTTCCTTCACCGGATGAACTTTGGAATAAGATTTATTCGAATCAAAATGAATGGAAAGAAAAGTTTTCAAAGATTCCATTTGAGAACGTAAACGGCACTAAAATAGCAAGATATTATCAGGAAATTGCAGTAAATAATGCAATGGATGCTATTGCCGAAAAAAAACAGCGGATTTTGCTTACACTTGCGACTGGTACAGGAAAAACATTAATTGCATTTCAGATTGTTTGGAAGCTTTATCATTCACGATGGAACTTACAACGTGACAGTGGACGCAGACCAAGAATTTTGTTTTTAGCTGATAGGAATATTTTAGCTGGCCAGGCATTTAATACATTCTCACCATTTCCCGAAGATGCGTTGATACGCATTAGCCCGTTAGATATAAGAAAAAAAGGAAATGTACCGACAAATGGAAGTATTTTTTTTACTATTTTCCAAACTTTTATGAGTGGACCGAATAATACTCCATATTATGGCGATTATCCTAAAGATTTTTTTGATTTTGTTATTATAGATGAGTGTCATCGTGGCGGTGCTAACGATGAGTCAAACTGGCGTGATATTTTGGAATATTTTTCACCAGCAGTTCATCTTGGTTTAACTGCTACACCAAAAAGGAAGGATAATGTTAATACTTACAAATATTTCGGCAATCCTGTTTATATTTATTCACTTAAAGAAGGTATTAACGACGGTTTCTTGACACCATATAAGATAAGAAAAATTCAGACTACTCTTGATGAATATATCTATACTTCCGAAGATCAAGTAGTTGAAGGTGAAGTTGAAGAAGGGAAAATTTATATTGAGCCGGATTTTAATAAGATTATTAAAATTAAGGAAAGAGAAAGAAAACGCGTGCAGATTGTTCTTGATGAGATTAATCAAAAGGAAAAGACGATAGTTTTTTGTGCCACTCAAGACCATGCACTTGCTGTAAGAGATTTGATTAACCAGTATAAAGAAAGTTCAGATCCGAATTATTGTGTGCGTGTAACGGCGGATGAGGGTGCTCGCGGTGACCAATTTTTGCGGGATTTTCAGGATAATGAAAAAACTATACCAACCATTTTGACAACTTCCCAGAAATTATCTACCGGTGTGGATGCGAGAAATATTAGAAATATAGTTTTTATGCGTCCAATAAACAGCATGATTGAGTTTAAACAGATTATTGGGCGAGGAACAAGACTTTTTGATGGGAAAGAATATTTTACTATTTATGATTTTGTTGATGCGTATAAACATTTCTCGGATAAAGAATGGGATGGAGAACCTGTTGACGATACAAATAAAAGATTTAAAGAACCTAAAATTCCAATAAAATTAAAAGATATTATTATACAAGATCCGCCACCACCTATTGAATTTGAACCAAAACAAGTTTTAAAAATAAAACTGCGAGATGGTAAAGAACGAGAAATTCAATATTTGATTTCTACCATGTTTTATAGTGCATCTGGTAAGCCGATTTCAGCTGAAGAATTTCTAAAGAATATGTTTGGTGTGTTACCTGAATTCTTTAAAAGCGAAGATGAATTGCGAAAAATATGGTCCGACCCAAGAACAAGAAAAATATTTTTAAAAAAGATTGCAGATATAGGGTATGACAAGGAAAAACTTGATACATTACAAAAATTAGTAGATGCAGAAAAAAGTGATTTATTTGATGTTTTAGCATATATTTCTTTTTCAATTAAACCCATCACAAGAAAAGAACGTGTTAATGAGTCAAGATTTGACATTTTTAGTAAATTGGATGAAAAACAAAGAGAGTTTATAGAATTTGTGCTTGGTAAATATATTGAAAATGGATTTGAAGAACTTGACGATGAAAAATTATCTAAATTGCTTAATTTAAAATATCACACTATTGCAGATGCTGAAGAAATACTCGGAGATGTTGACAGAATTCGTTCGACTTTTTTAGATTTTCAAAAGAATTTATATACACTTCATCGTTAGAAAATTGGGGTACTTGTAATAACAAAATATAAATGGGGACGGTTCTATTAAAATTAAATATAATAGTTTTATTCCTGACAAGAAACTTGAAAAGAAAATCAAAAATGATTGGGAGAAGATTTTAAAATCCGCAGAATTTACGATGAAGAAAAAGAAACATGGTATTTCTCTGTGGTTGACATTATTGGTGCTTTAATTTAGCAAAAAAATTTTCAGTTGGCAAGAAACTATTGGAAAGTGTTAAAAAACCGCTTGAAAAGTGAAGGTAGTGAGGTGGTTACAAAATGTAACCAACTGAAAATGGAAGCGTCTGACGGAAAGAAGTATCTTACCGATGTTGCTAATCCTGAAACCCTTTTACGTCTTATCCAGTCTGAATAGAATGGGGACGGTTCTAATTAAAATTTGAAAATATAGATAGTCAAAAATTTGTAGAATATTATTTAAATTCAATAAAGTTGGATCCATATGTAAGTGGAATGGCTCAGCCAAAATTAAATCAGAAAATGTTGAATTCTATCCTAATTCCTTATCCTCAATATTCCGAACAAAAAACTATTGTCAAAAAACTTGATGCGCTTTCGGCAGAGACAAAAAAACTAGAATCAATTTATCAGAAAAAACTTGATGATTTGGAAGAATTAAAGAAATCTATATTAAATAAAGCATTTACGGGAATGTTGTAAAATGAGATTATTCGTATTCTCCTTAGAATGATGTCAATAGGGTGATTTGGAATGACAATATACAGAGATGTTTAGAAGGAGGTCAAAATAAGATTATGAAAGAGTTAAAAAACATAATTATTTATAAGTCGGCTGATGGTCAAACTAAAATTGATGTGCCGTTTGATAGTGAAACAGTATGGCTTTCGGAAAAACAAATGGCGGAATTGTTTGATACGACGAAACAGAATATAAGTTTGAATTTGAAAAATATTTTTGATGCCAACGAACTCAAAGAAAAATCAGTTGTCAAGGAATACTTGACAACTTCTTCAGACGGTAAAAAATATGAAACGCAATGTTATAATCTTGATGCTATAATTTCCATTGGGTATCGCGTAAATTCTGTGCGTGGCACCCAATTTCGTATATGGGCAACCCAAAAATTACGAGAATATATGGTAAAAGGGTTTGTGCTTGATGATGAACGTCTAAAGAATGGCAGTCGTTTCGGCAAGGATTATTTTGATCACCTTTTCCAAAGAATCCGGTTATTGCCAAATTTTTTAGGGAAATAGGACGTGCTGACGAGATGGGATCTGGTGTTAGAAATCTTTTTAAATATTGCAAAGCATATTTTGGGGGAAAACCTCAGCTAATAGAAAACGATATTTTTAAGATGATTATTCCTTTAGCTATGCAAGCTACCCCGCAAGTTACCCCGCAAGTTCAAGATAGAATAAAAAAATTATTATAAATGGGTATAAATGGGGACGGTTCTAATTAAAATTAGGGATACTACATTAATTAAAGATTTACCTGCCACTTCCGATGCGGGATAGGGAATGAAAAATATTGACGCAAAGCGGAGAGATTTTTAGGATGTTTATGCAAGGGGTCAAGAGTCGGAGGTCGCCCACCTTTGGGTCGAGGTATCGCCTCTTCGGGGCGGAGACCAACTGGACCGAGCGAGTAAATAACCCCGTTTTACGGGGTATATCCTTCCCCAGTTGGTGCTCAATTGAGGTGGGTCCCGATAAATCGGGACTATTTTTTTTGGCATCCAGTTGGTGCTCAAAAAAAATAGCTTGACAAGGCATAAATTATAGCGTATAATTTATACTATAGTAGAAAATACTCTACTACATATTATACTTAAGTAGAATATGTCGGAAGGTTAAT
>MGVS01000035.1 GCA_001800605.1 Elusimicrobia bacterium RIFOXYD2_FULL_34_15 | reverse complement strand
TATACAAAAATATTGGGGGTAAATCAAGTTTCTGATAATTGATTTTACCGACGAGAAGTTAAACTCTTAACAGCGTCCCATTGCGAAGGAGTGTAACGACTGCGGCAATCCCTTTGACTAATGAGGTTACCACACCCTGCGGGCTCGTAATGACGGTCTTTTTTTAGACGTCATTCCCATGGAAATGGGAATCCATAAAATATTTTGTCTACAAAATTTATCAGCTTAAACGGTTTATTTTACCGCAGGAACAACTACACGATTAACATCCAACGGAATTAAAACAATCTCTATTCTGCGGTTTCGTGCTTTACCTTCAGGCGTGGTATTGCTATCTATAGGACGCTGGTCGGCATATCCTGCAACCGAAATGCGGCTTGGGTCAATACCCACCTTATCAATCAAATAACGCGCCACATTTGTAGCACGTGCACTTGAAAGCTCCCAATTAGTAGGAAACTTACTTTCAAGGTCTTTCCCTATCGGAACATTATCCGTATGGCCTTCTATCAAAATTTGTTTATCTTCAATCTTTTTTAAAATTTCACCGACTCGTTCAAGAACTTTCTGCCCGTCCTTTTTAACAACTGCTTCGCCCGAACTAAAAAGAATCTTATCAACTAAATTTACAGTAAGCTTGTCTTGTAACTGTGTAATCAAAATCTCGCCTTTTTGGATTTCCGATTCCATACTCTTAACCAAACTATCATATGTGTTCTTTACTTTTGCAACAGCTTCTTCCTTTTCTTTTATAGCTTGTTCTTTTTCTTTTGAAATAACATCCAACTGCTGATTAAGATCATTTATCTTTGCTTCTAAATCTTGCTTAGTTCTTGTCAAATCAGCGATTATTTTGTCCTTCTCACTCTTTTTTGCTTCCAAAGTATTTAACAAATCCTTATTATTTGCTTCCATATCCGACAAACTTTTCTTTACATTCGTCAATTCAGTTTCAAGATTCTTTTTCTCATTTGTCACTTCCGTCAATTTTTTATTTAACTGGTCAGCATCAGCTTTATTCTTATCCGCTTCAGCGCTTTTTAGCCGGTACTTTGAAGTTGTAACAAAACAACCTGTCAATCCCATACACATACAAACACATGCTAACACAACCAAATTTAATACCTTTCTCTTCATACAAAACGTCCTCCATTTGAACTGTTTAAACGGCTTGAACTGTTTGCCCGCCACTGAACCTTCGGCGGGTCCGCCCCCGCCACTGAGACATTGGCGGGCAAGAACGACTTAGTGGCGGAAACTTTTTATTTTATTTCGCCATTTTATATTCCGCTTCAGCTTCTTCATACCTTTTTAAACTATACAGTAAAACTGCCAGATTTTTGTGGGCTTGCAGATAATTCGGTCTTATTCTAATCGCTTCTTTATATTCTCTCTCTGCTTCATTATACCTCTTTAAATTAAAATACACAATCCCAAGATTATAATGTGCTTCCGGATAATATGGATCTATTCTCAAGGTTTCTATGCACTCTCTTTCTGCTTCCTCAAATCTTTTTAAATTATAATATAAAACCGAAAGATTATTGTGTGCTTGCGGATAATTTGGTTTTATTCTTATAGATTCTTTGAATTCCTTCTCTGCATCATCATATCTTTTTAACATTAAAAACAGATTTGCTAAAATATAGTGCGGGGTTTCATCATTAGGCCTCATTTTTGCCGCTCTTTTATACATTTTCTCTGCTTCATTGAATTTCTTTAAATTTACATAAAAACTCCCAAGATTATAATATGAATTTAAATAATATGGTTTTATCTCAATAGCCTTTCTAAACATTTTCTCAGCTTCCCCATCTCTCCCTAAGTTGGACAGTAGAATTCCGAGATTGTTATATACTTCCGCATATATAGGGCTGAGCTGTATGCACTTAGTTAAATCAGACAGGGCATTTTGATAATTCTTCATTTGTGAATAAACATCTCCCCGTTTGAAGTACACTCCGGCATTATCAGGACCAAATTCAATAACCTTATTAAAATCTGTAATTGCTTTTAGAAAATCTTGTGATAATGAACACGCTATTCCGCGGTAACAATATGCTTTAACATAACCTGGGGCAAGCTTTATAGCAGTATTAAAATCATCTATTGCATTATTATATCTATTCTCATATAAAAAGAAATGTGCACGAATAAAATAATCTTTCGAATCTTTAATAATTGCAGCAGTTTTCTTAACATTATCACTACTTCGTATGCTTGAAGCTTTTTCAAAACATGCTACCATCTCGGTATGTTTTCTTAATTTAGCTAATGCCCAGCCCTTCTCTTCCCATGCCGTAACAAAATTAGCATTAATCTTAATAGCGTTGTCAAATGCAATAACCGCATTTTCAAAATCACACGCCTCATACAGTTTTTCCCCTCTCTGAAACCAATCCAAAGCTGTAACAGGCGCGGGTTCGACGGGAATCTCTTCTTTCTTGTATGATTTTAAATTCCAACCGGGCACATATTCCAATAAAATATTTTTCTTAACTCCCGTTGGAAAATCTTCATCTAAAAAAACCGTTAACAACCCCCATTTTTCAGGCGACCAGGATTTATTTAATGACACACCGGGTATTTTCTTTGCCACTTTCCATCCTGGAAAATAATTTAAATTAACCGGTATCTCCAATTGCCCTTTATTAGATTTAATAACCTCTACCGATATTTTAGACGGAGATATCCATTCTATCTTAACATCCGGATTTTTATTGAAAAAATCAACCTTGCCGCTTTTTACCTTTGAATGACGTAAAAACCCGAACTCGTCATAACCTAAAATACTATCATAAAATTGCAAAACGCCTCTATTATCTTGAACATAATCCGACATAACATCACTTTCAAAACATATCTTATCCTGATAAACAATTCTCCACTCAGAACCTTTATCATGCTCAAAAACATTATCTTTATCAAAGTGCGCTTTGTTGCTTAAAGTGAAAGTATACTGTGCATAATCTAAATTAGGCCTGCTTATCCTGTAATAATCCCAGAAAATAAAAATACAAATAATAACAAAAATGAGGTTTGTCTTCTTCTTTAAAAAATTTCTAAAATTATAAAGCTCAATTGTCGAAAAATAAGCGAACGGGAACACAAATAACCCAATAAACCACGATGGCATATGCAAAGAACCAAGAATCAAATTCTTTGACAACAAAGACCAAGCCGGATTCAATTTGCCGGGATAAATAAAAAGCGCAATGCCAAAAACTATTAACATCGAATAACTCAATTTAGGAAACTTATGCTTTCTAATTCTAACAATTGAAACAATTGCTAAAATCAAAACTAAAATTCCTACATAACCGTTAATTGCATGAATCTCAGCAGAAACATACTTATATAAATTATTAAACCATGATTGTTGAGGCCAAATCAAAGCTGTAATCAGTGTATGTAAAGTCCCATACCAGCTTTTTGAAACATAGCCCATAGTAAGATTTCTTGGAAACCACGAAAGCAATTGATAAGAAGCGATTAATTTTGGCAAAGATAACAAAATTCCAAAAAGAATATAAACAATTAATCTCTTAACCCTGGTAAAAGTAAGAAATGACAATGTAATAATAATAATAAACATTGATGTAACATTCAGGCCTGCATAAACCATAATTGCAAGCAAAACCGGTATCGCATACGAAAACTTGTCGTATTTATACGACCATAAAAATGCCGAGGCAAGCCATGGTACATAAACTAAGTTTTGAAAAGTAAAATGTCCGGCAACAAAATGTGAAACTAAATAACCCGAAAAAGTATAAACAATCGTCCCGAATAAACGGCACCAGAAACTATTTATATCAAGCTGTTTAAAAAACGAAAACATCCCCAGCATACTTATAACTGACAAAGCCACTATAGAAATGCGTATAGCTAACCACTGGTTATTAATCAGAAGTGAAAAAACCTGCGGAATGCTGAACAACATATTTTGCGGATTTGCCCATACCGGAAACCCTCCGCCTATATACGAGCTGAAAAACGGAAATTCGTGATAATTCAATAATGATAACTTGGCAGTATAAAAGTAGGTAATTGCTAAATCAAAATCGCCGAATAAATACCTATACGGAAATTTAAAAAACGATCCCCAAAATAAACAAGAGATCGTTATACTTGCAACTATTTCCTTCCAATTATCTTTAAAATATTCTTTCATTTTTAACCCGCCAGAGTGCCATAGACTTTCGGCGGGTAATCCATCCTTTGATATCTAACAATGCGGGATTGAAAACTGTCTTTTCTCAATCCCGCATTGGAAACGGCAAACGGTTTAAACCGCCTTAAATATTTATTATTCTTTCTTCTTGCCGAGGATGCGGAATACTTTTGTATTGCACGCAGGACATACACCCTGCATTGCTCTTCTTCCGCCTTTCATCTCAATTTCTTTTCCGTCCTTAATCTCCACCTGCTTCTTGCATTTCATACATCTTCCCTCTGCCATAAATAATCTCCTCCCGAAGGTTCGCGTTAACCCCCTGCGAACCGAAGGCCTCGCCAATGGTTCCCATGGCGGGCTATATTTTTTGTCTGTCATTCCTGCAGGTCGTCAGCAGGAATTCAGTCTTTGTTGTCATCCTGAGCCTGTCGAAGGATCCCGTTGTAGCCGTCATTACTTATTCACGGAGACCGTACCAACTGGAACGGTCGAGTAAATAATCCCGTAGCATATTTGAAAAATATCGAAGAAATTTTTCAAATGACTATGCCAGGGATAACAAGTACGGGTCTATCGGGAATCCAGTCTTACCTTTGGTTTATCTGCGTAATCATAAACTTGCGGTGCAAGTTTATTTAGCCCTTTTTTGGTCTAGCTTCATTTACTACTATAACCTTACCTTTCAAATCCTTACCATTCATACCGGCAATTGCTGCCTTGCCTGCATCATCAGCCATCTCGATAAAACCGAATCCTTTTGATTGTCCGGAAACCTTATCCTTAATAACGGTAACACTCGTTACTTCACCAAAAGCCTGGAAAGCCCCTTTCAAATCCTCTTCTGTCACTTCAACTGCCATACTACCAACATAAATCTTCACTCTGTACCTCCATGCCCGCCAGAATGTGAAACTTTCTGCGGGTCTATTTTTTTATTTTGTCTGTCATTCCCACGAAAGTGGGAATCCAGTCTCACCTTGATTTATCTGTGTGTGTGCCTGCCTGCCGCAGGTAGGATCATAAACTTAGTCCGCAAGTTTATTTTTTTCTTTTTTGGATTATTTTATATTTTTTTTTAATAATACTCTTAAATTCCTTTGTTATTGTATTCCAGTCGAGTAAATCCACCCTAAACGGTAGATTGGATTCTGCAAATTTGTCTTTAAGAGCGTTCATCTTTTTTGCAGATATATTTTGGTTACTAACAATTGCTAAATCCAAATCAGAATATTTTTTAATTCGCTTTGTCAGCCGTGAACCGAAAACCCACACCTCTGTATTAGGGACATGTTTTTTAAGTATGGCTTTGATTAATTTAAGGTAGGGTTGGGATACATTAATCATTTTTTTCTTTTACATTATTAAGCAATATTTTAGCATCTTTCAGAAACTTTGAAGCTATTTTGTATATAGTACCAGCTTTTTTTGAATCATAGGTATGTGCTGTCTGATTACGGGCATCATGGTATTTAAACCATGATATTACATCCCGGATAAGACGGCTTTCCGCAGCTAATCTGAATAATTCTTTTCTTGTTACACCATCAACATCTGACCTGCCGGCATTTGTTTCCAGCCAGCGTTTCATAAACTTCCAGCATAGTTCATAAGTAAACTCAAAATTCTGGATTACTCCGGCACGAATGACTTCCTCATAATCTGTATTAACTTTGCCTTTTATTTTCACATTTGATACTTTTAAAGCTCTTTCTAATGAGTCAATTGCTTTTTCCAAACTACTTAAATCCAAACTCATTATATCCTCCTGAAAAACCTATTAATAATCTTTACTTATTTACTTTTTCTATTTTATAAAATATCGGTGATATTAGCAAGAGGAAAACATTGGAAGGTGATGTCAAGTATTTTGTGTAAGTTTAGAAAAATTTTTAAT
>MGVS01000034.1 GCA_001800605.1 Elusimicrobia bacterium RIFOXYD2_FULL_34_15 | reverse complement strand
AACCCTTTCCTTCCTTGGGGTTCGGCTATGTTTCTCCTTTTCTACCTTTTTTGAGTGTCAAATATCTGTCCATTACTTAACTTTTAACAGCCTCTAAATTTTTCTTTATCCTACAATAAATTACCATCTACTATTTTATACATAAAAACTATAAATTAGTAAAGGTCTTTTTGGTTTTGCATATTTTATCGTTTCTTTTTACTTTTTCCTACTTAATTAGACGTAATAATCCTAAAAAACCTGCATTAAAAATTTTAAACTTATATACTTCTTTTTCACTTTTTATCATATAAAGTGAAAGATTCTTGATCCATCGTCTGGGACCATTCACTTGCCAATATCGAATTATAAGTATATAAGTATTCATTAACTACTTCTTCAATTTTTTTGAATTATTGCATTAAAAATTACACGTATTTTCAATATTCTGTTAAGAGGTTTTTAATTAAAAACCTGTTTTATGAAAGTTTTAAATTTATTGGAGTTTATTTTGTTTTTTAAATCGGAAAGTTTCGTTTTTACTTCATTTTCACCGGCAAGTATACATTCGCTGAATTTTTTTAATTCAAACCATCTTACTTCTTTTACGTCCGGCGAAAGCAAAAAATCCGCTTCTTTTAACTGAATTTGTCTTAATGTAAAAACTGCAATATCGCTTGTCCTGTGCGCAACATCAAATGCACTATTTAATTCATTTTCCGGAATTAATTTTAATTTTGAACTGACATCTACTCCTATAGCAAAATTACATCCCATATCTTTAACTACTTTTGCCGGAATTACCCTAATAGCGCCTCCATCGACAAGAATATGCCCGTTAAATCTTACAGGAGGCATAATACCCGGGATTGACATGCTTGATGCAACCCCTTCTTGAATTGAACCATCTTTAATAACTACTTCGCTGCCCTGTGTAATATCTATTGCAACACAGGCAAACGGTATTTTTAAATCCTGAAAATCTATGTCCGGTAAAAAATATGATACCATTTCTTCCATCACAGATTTATCCAAAAATGCCATTCTAACACCTGATAAAAAAAACATCGCTTTTTGTTTTATAATTTTTATTATGTTTTTCAAAATACTCTCTGATTCTTTATGCATCAAGCTTTCAAATTTCATTCTTTTATAAATATCCGTTTCTAAGAAAACTGTTATCTTTTTTTCGATTTCATCAGGCGTCAGTCCGGAACAATACATTGCACCGATAATTGCCCCCATGGAAGTCCCGGCTATATAATCCGGAATTATTCCGTTTTTCTCAAGAACTCTCAAAACACCTATGTGGGCAAGCCCCCTGGCACCGCCGCCGCCTAATGCCAGTCCGATTTTAAGTTTTTCCATAAATCCTCTGTTCTATTTGTTTTATCCTTTCATCTTTAGGAAATAAGATTTTAAATTTTTCAAATAATTGTTTCGCTTCATTTTTTTTACTAAGCTCAATATCAACAACTAATAAATTATAAATTGCTTCAAAATAATTAGGATCTATTTTTATCGCATCTTCAAAATATGTTTTTGCCTTGATTAACTCTTTATTCTGAAAATAACAAACTCCAACTCCAACTAATGCGGCAACATTATTTTTATTTATCTTTACTGCTTCTTCAAAATAACTTTTTGCCGATTTGAAATCACCCCGTAATAAATACAATCTTCCTGTCTCATAAATTATATTATCATCTTTTGGCGATATCAAATTTGCCGTCTCAAAATCTTTTAATGCATTTTTAGAATCACCGATATCATTATAACATTTTGCTCTTTCTAAATACATCTTCGGATTATTTTTTACAATATTCAGATATTTGTTAAAAATTGTTAAAGCTTCTACCGGTCTTTTTTCTTTTCTTAATATAACAGCATAATCAAATAATACTAGGTCCGTTTCTCTCAACTTTAGTGATTTTTCATATTGTTTGCCTGCTTCTTCGTAGTTTTCTGCGTTATTATAACATTTTCCCAATTCCCAAAAAGCGCGCCAATTTCCCGGGAATTTTTCGGTTACATAACTCCAAAGCGACAAATTGTTCTTCCAAACGACATTTTGTTTTATAGTAATTAACGAAAACAAAATTAAAATAACCGGCATGAACTTAGTTAATTTTTTATTTCTATATACAATATCACTCATAAATAAACAAAATCCAAAGGATGGTAAATATAAAAATCTTTCCGCCATAAAATCACCTATCGGGATAATATTCGAAACCGGAAAAAGAAAGACAAAAAACCATAAAATAGAAAACGCAGTAATCGGCCGGGATTTGATATTTTTATATCCAATTGTAAATAAAGTTACTAATATTATTAAACTTACGAAAACCTTTAATTCAAACAATGTTGAAGCTATGGAGATTATATTGCTTATTCCCCAGTCAGGATTCAAAGGATATGGAATAAACATCAGCTTAATGTAATATACCATAACTTTACTCATAGTAAAGATTCTTGTAAAAATACCGTCTTTAAAATAAATTTCACTTCCTGTTGAAAATAATCCTCCGATAGCAAAGTATTTAATAAATAAATAAGTAATTAAAACTAATATATAATTGATAATTATCCTGTTAAATTTTTTATTAAATAAAATTTCATATAAAATAATAAATCCAATTAATGCTGCTGATGTTTCTTTGCAAAGTAGTCCTGCCAAAAAAAATATTAGTGAAAGAACCCGCTTTTCCTTAAGATAAAACAGAAAAGCAGAAAAACAGAAAAGGCCTGCCATAATTTCAGACCTGCCTACAATACCGGATACAACTTCAACATGAACCGGATGAACCGCAAAAAATAATCCGCAGATAAAAGCGGGTAGTTCAGTGCTCTTTTCCTTGTGTAAAAGCTCAAATAAATTTTTACTTAAGAAAAAAACTATTAAAACACTAAAAATATGTAAAATTATATTACCTAGATGAAACCAAAAAGGTTTTAATCCGAATATTGTGTTTGTTATTAAATATGAAGCCATAACTAATGGCCGATAAAACATAGTTCCTTTAAAATCCGTTTCAGCACCATATTCTTGTTTAAAAAGTAAAAAAATGTTTTTCGGGTTTTTTATTAATTGATTATTTTGAACAATATGAATATCATCAAAAGTAAAACTATTATACAGTGAATTAAAATAAACACCTATTGATATCACAACTAATAAAGTAATATATAACGCTCTTTTTGACATATTATAATTAGAGCGTTGAAAGCATTCACCGCTCTTGATTACACAGATTTTTAAAGACGATTACACAGGTGCTTTAATCTGCCCGTCCTCCGCAGTAGCAGTGCTACTGCTACGGAGGATGGATGTAATCTTGTTGTTAATCGATGTAATCAGAGATTATTACCTGCCTGCCGAAGTTCCTTTGGAACGTAGGCATGGGGTTTTTTAATAATCTCATAACTCTATCTCCATTTCTTCTGTTGCTGCGAAACAGTCAATATTTAATTTTTCTTTTTTTATTATATTTTGGCAATTACTTACTATATTATCTAACTGTTCATCTGTCCGTTCCTGATTGTGATGCCATAATACAAATTTTTTAACATTGGCTTCCATAGCTAACTTTAATGCGTCTGTATAAACACTATGTCCCCATGTTTTTGTAAATTTATATTCTTCTTCTGTATATTCTGCATCATGAACTAATAAATCTGTATTTTCACAAAACTTCTTATAATCATTAAATTCACATCCCCCGTTGTGCTTGTATGTAAGTTCGTTATCGGTCAAAAAAACAAAGTTTTTTCCGTCTTCCGAAAATTTGTAGCCCATCCCCTGATTAGGATGACTCAAAGATATTTGCATAACTTTTACTGTGCCGATCATAAACTCTTTCTCACAATAATTATTATACGAAATCTTTGTTTTAATATTATTAAAATTAACGGGAAAATAGGGAGGATTCATTGTCTCAGAGACAATTCTTTTAATAGATTCCTGGGTAAAAGGACATCCATACATTTGTATGTTCGTACCATTTACATATAATGGTTTAAAAAAAGGAAAGCCAAGAACATGATCCCAATGTGAATGGGTAAATATTATATTAATTTTTCTTTTGTTTTCTTTAACAAGCTTATTCCCTAATTTTCTTATCCCGGAACCTGCATCAATAATAATTGTTTCTTTGTCTTTTGTTTCTATTTCAACACAAGTGGTTGCCCCGCCATATTTTAAATATTCTTTCCCGGAAACCGGAATTGAACCTCTTGCACCCCAGAATTTAATATTCATTTTTTACCTCTAGATATTCAAAATATATCGACAGAAAAACAATATTTTCTACTATTGTCATTATAAAAAATTTATTGATAAAAAGCAAGTTATATTGTATAATCACTCCTATGAAACTTTTTAACATAGAAGTTGAACGTTCTTACTGGCTTTTAACTATTGGCGTTGTGATTGGTATTTATATATGGTTCTTTTTTATGGCAATGTCAAAATTTATTGAAATAAAAAATTCAAAAATTGAACAACAAAGTAATGAAGAACAGGAATTATTAAAAGAACAATTTGTTATAACCCAAAGATTGAAAGCTGATATTGGTATTTATGATGAAGTTTCACCTGTTTTTCCGGAAGGATTTCAGCAGCTTTATACTCCTCACTTTGTAGTATATTCTCTTAATAGACCTCTTTTAGACGAAATCGTTCAGTATGTTGAACAAATATACTCCGCAGTAATTACGGATACAAATCTTTATAGCTTTAACCTCTCTGAGAGATTCCCAATTTACGTATATGATGATTCCAAAATGTATGTAGAATGTACAAAAAGGCCTGTTTGGTCAGGTGGTTTCGTTATGTCAAGGAAAATCTATGCATTTGACAGCAAAAATCTTAAAAACATAATATATCATGAAGTTACTCACCTTATTTTTAACGATTTTATGGCAGGCAAAGCTGAAAAAATTTCCAGATGGATAAATGAAGGGTTGGCTTCTTATGAAGAAAATAAAATACCAGATTTAAGAAAACCTGTTTTTAATAAATCTAAGCGTTTATCTGCGGACGAGTTTTTAACGTTAGATTTATCTACTGCATCATCTGAAAAAGTTAATATCTGGTATCAGCAAGCAGAATCATTGATCGCTTATATGCTTGAAAATTACCCCAGGGCACAATTTTATAATTTCTTATTGAAATTAAAAGAAACTGAAAACATTGATACATCAATTTCATGGGGTTATCAATCCAAGTTCAATAGTTTTTCAGATTTGGAATCCGCCTGGAGCAATAATAATTAATTTTCTTTTGGCTATTAATTGTGAGCGAGGGATTCGTTGAGGAATGCCCTCACGGAGTTCCACTTTAAGTTAATTAATGTTTTTGACTTCTACTGTGAGCGAGCAATAATTTTCTAATTAAAAATTTTTACCTTATAATAATCTTTGAGTGAGGGAGTTGCGAAGGAAGCCATAACGGAGTCCCGCTTAAAACATTCAGCGGGACGAGTTTGGAGCACGGCTGCAGAGCCGATGCGTGCCTGCCTGCCGGTAGGCAGGCTGACGAAGAAAGCTCCCGAACGAATTATGTTTCACGTGAAACAATATAAATGATTACACTGATTTGATACACCGATTACACAGATTAGATTCAAATTCTTAATCTTTTTTTTAAATGATAATATTAATATTCTTTCTTACTTTTAGTACTTACCTTTATACTCTTTATCCAACAATTCAATCATTTAGAGATGCCGGAGACCTAATTACTTCCGCTTATACTCTTGGAATTGCTCACCCACCTGCTTATCCTTTATATGTAATTCTTGGTAAAATTTGGGCTATCCTGATGCCTTTTGGCAACATTGCCTATAGAATGAACCTTTTCTCTGCATTTACCTCTTCTACATGTGTTGCAATCATTTACATAATAATTAATAAAAAATTTGAATCCAAATGGTTGGGTATTATAATTGCTTTGTCTTTAGCACTTTCTACAGCTTTTTGGAAACAAAGTATTTTAAGCGAAATTTATTCGCTAAATGCTCTTCTTGCTATACTTATAATATACATTCTTTTATTTAATACTAACAAAATACTTTTATTAAGCTTTTTGTTTGGTCTTGGACTTGGTAATCATCAGACTCTGTTATTTTTAATTCCCGGAATTTTATATTTTCTGATTACCTCAAACTATCGCCTAAATATGAAGACTATTAAATATCTTATGGTTTCTTTTTTGTTGGGTTTTTCAATCTACATATTTTTACCTATAAGGGCATCAAATCAGCCGGTAAATAACTGGGGCAATCCTAAAAACTTTGGTAACTTTATTAAAGTATTATCCCGGGCAGATTATGGAACTATAAAACTTTCCAGCCGATATTCCGGAACAAATAGTTCTTTTAGAGATTCATTAAATATTTATTGGGCCCTTCTAAAAGATCATATCGGTGTTATTGGTATTTTACTATTAATTATTGGTATAGTATTTAGTCTAAACAATACCTTCCGTATGACTATTTTGTTATTATTTCTTTTTACAGGACCGTTTTTCATATTTTTATCCCGTCTTCCAAAAAACGAATTTTCTATGGCTATGCTTGACCCTGCCTGTGCGTTACCGGCTATTTTTGTTGTTATATTAATAGGTATCGGACTGGTCAAGCTGATCCCTAAATCTATAATCCCTGTTTTTATTCTATTTCCCCTTTTTCTTGGGGTTACAAATTTCCACAAAATAAATAAAAGGTATAACTTTCTAGCCTTAGACTATGGTAAAAACTTGATGCTTTCTATTCCCAAGAATTCGTTTCTTTCAATGATTGCTGACATGCCAATCTTTACGGTCAATTACCTGCAATATGCCGGAAAGGCCCGCCAAGATGTAAATGTAGTATATAATTCCTACTTACCCTGGCGGTTAGAAGAATATGAGTCCAAATATCCTGCATTATTTCCAAAAGGCCTGTATAGCTCAACTACCGATTGTTTACTTAAAAATTCAGCAAAGCTACCGGTTTATACCGAAGGCGTTCATTCCGGATTAGAAGACTTTGTAACGCCAATTGGTTTAGCTTGCAAACTTTCACTCAACGATAACTTTAAAATAAAGGCAACAAATGTAAAAAACACTGTCTATTTGTACAATTTATATAGATTCCGCAAATCAAAAGACACTTTAGATTATTATGAAAAGCAGGTTATTTCTTATTATACTTCGGCTTGTTTTAACGCATCCGTCATTTTAAAAGAAGGTGGCCTGATAAAAGAATCAGATAAAGTATTAGAACAATCAAATAAATTCAATGATTAAGTAGTGCGTTCTATAGTTTCCGCCACTGATTCTTTGGCGGACCCGTCAACGACTTAGTGGCGGGCTATTTAATGAGCCGATGAACATCGAAACTCTTTTGACTTTTATAGTGAGCGAGCAATAATTTTCTAAAGACCCTTGAGGAGTGACGTAAACATTCCGGAGCGACGATTAAAGCGAGGACGACAGGGCGGTCGGACGAGCGGGCCTGCCTGCCGGTAGGCAGGTCGGAGAAAATTCATTGCGAGCGAATGTTTCACGTGAAACATTCTAAATCAGTGCTTGCAATCAGTTTATATCAGTCTTTTATCGGGTTGAATCGTATTTTATGAAAAAAATATATATCATCTCATTAGGATGTCATAAAAATCTTGTTGATTCGGAAACTATTGCCGGTATCTTGGCAAGTAAAAACTATGTTTTAACCGCAACCCTAAAAGATTCGGATGTCATAATAATAAATACCTGTGCTTTTATAGATTCGGCTAAAAAAGAAGCATTCGCCACAATAGAAGATATTATTTCAAGAAAATCAAAATATCAGAAGTTGATTGTTTGCGGATGTCTTCCTCAGCTTGAAAAAAACAACCTATTAAAGAAATATCCTAATATTGATGCTGTTTTAGGCAGTGCTGATTTTTCTAGAATCTCTGAAGTAATAACCGGTCTTTATAATTCAAGACCTTATATTAGCCAAGTCCTTAATCCGAAATTTATTATTTCAAACGAGCCAAAAATCTTTTCAACACCAAAAAGTTACGCATATATAAAAATAGCGGAGGGGTGCAATAACCGTTGTAATTATTGTATCATCCCAAAACTACGGGGTAATTTCAGAAGTAGAAAAATGGAAGATGTTTTAAACGATGTCAGAAATGCTGTTTTAACCGGCAGAAAAGAAGTGATATTGATAGGACAGGATATAACTATGTATGGCATTGATATTTATAAAAAACAGATGCTGCACATATTATTGAATAAGATATCAAAAATTCAGGATTTAAAGTGGGTTCGATTACTTTATACTCATCCCGGCCATTTTACAGATGAACTTATTTCAACTATAGCTGAGAACGAAAAAATCTGTAAGTATATCGATTTACCTATTCAACACACTGTTGATGCCGTATTAAAAGGTATGGGAAGACCTGCTTCTAATACCATTTTTAATACAATTGAAAAATTAAAAAAGAAGCTACCCGATATTACACTTCGAACAACTATAATGGTTGGATTCCCGGGAGAAACGGATGAATACTTCCAAAAACTTTTAAAAGATATTAATTCCCTGGATTTTAATTGGTTGGGTTCTTTTATGTTTTCAAAAGAGCGGGGAACAAAAGCCTATAACCTAAAAGATACTTTATCTTTCAAAATTAAACAGGAAAGATATAATGAACTTATGAAAGTACAGCAACAAATTACATTAAGGAAAAACCGTGAAAAGATTGGCAAGAAAATGTATGTTTTAGCTGATACTTCCCAATTTGGACATTGTGAGTTTCAGGCGCCTGAAATTGACGGAAAAATATTATTTTCTTCTGAGCAGGAAATTGGTAATATTAAAAAACATATTATTAAACAAGTAAAAGATGTTTATGATTTGAAAGTGTGAGCCCGCTTAAAATCTTCCGCAGGATGTCTTTGACTTCTAATGGAGAGCGAATGTTTCACGTGAAACATTCGCTCGGGATCTCGTTTCGTCAGCCTGCCTACCGGCAGGCAGGCACGCATCGGCTCTGCAGCCGTGCTCCAAACTCGTCCCGCTGAATGTTTTAAGCGGGACTCCGTGAGGGCATTCCTCAACGAATCCCTTGCTCACAATAAGATCAAAATCGTCAGATGTTTAATAGAGTATTAAATAGCCCGCCACTAATCCGCCAACTGGCGGAGTTAGCGGGTCCGCCATAGAACCAGTGGCGGAAACTACAGAACACCTTATTAAATAATTTGCTTGACTTTTTATATACCATGTTGTATCATAACTAAAAATAATATTATGTCTACAAAAACAAAAAAACGAATAAATTATATTACCTGGGATGAGTATTTCATGGGAGTGGCTTTGCTTTCCGCTGAGAGAAGCAAGGACCCAAATACCCAGGTTGGCACATGCATAGTAAATTCGCAGAAAAAAATAGTTGGAGTTGGATACAATGGATTCCCCATAGGTTGTTCCGATGAACAATTGCCATGGAATAATACAGGAACGTTTTTAGAAACAAAATATCCTTATATATGTCATGCAGAACTTAACGCAATATTAAATAGTATCGGTAGAAATCTTTGCGGTTGTGTTATGTATACCGGACTATTTCCTTGTAATGAATGTGCAAAAGCAATAATACAATCAGGAATTAAAGAGATTGTCTACCTTTCAGACAAATATGCTGATGCCGATATGACAAAAGCCGCAAAATTGATGTTCAAACAATCCAAAGTAAAATTAAGAAAACTAAAAACACAAAGAAAGTCTGTTATAATATCATTTTTATCTTCAGATATTTAGGAATTCATGCTATTTGCAAAACAATTAAAAATTGAGAATTTATTTACAATCGAGTATTTAAATAGTTTACCCTAAATTTTTAATTTTGCATTTTTAATTGAATTTAAATTATGAGTAAAATAATTGTTATTGCTAATCAAAAAGGCGGAGTGGGAAAAACAACAACCTCAATTAATCTTGCCGCATCGCTTGCAACCTTATCTTATGAAACATTGCTTATCGATTTGGACCCGCAGGCAAACGCAACTAGCGGATTTGGTATAAAGAAAGAGGAGATTTCAGCAAGTATATACAATGTCCTTATTGAAGATGTTCTTCTTGAAGATGCTATTTTACCTACGGATGTGGAATGGTGCGAAATAGTTCCGTCAGGGATGGACTTGGTCGGGGCTGAAATTGAACTTGTAAGTATGTTGTCCCGTGAATCCCGTTTAAAAAATGCACTTTCAAAATTTGATAGTGTTTATGATTACATTATTATAGATTGTCCGCCATCTCTTGGATTGCTAACCATCAATGCACTAACAGCAGCAAATTCTGTAATAATACCTATTCAGTGTGAATATTATGCTTTGGAAGGGCTGGAACAGTTAAAAAAAATAGTAGATAAAGTTAAAAAGGTTCTTAACCCGGCCCTTTATGTAGAAGGCGTTTTACTTACCATGTACGATGCCCGGGTAAATCTTTCTGCGCAGGTAAAAGATGAAATCAGGAAATATTTCGGTGACAAGGTCTACAAAACTGTTATTCCAAGAAATGTGCGTCTTGCTGAGGCTCCTAGTTTTGGCAAACCTGTTATATTATATGATAAGCATTCGCGCGGCGCGGAAGAGTATTTAAATTTAGCTAAAGAAATTATCGGCAATAAAGAAACTACAGATGCAAGTTAAAATTAAAAGTATAAATAAAAATAAAATTAAAAGACTTTATTTAAACTTTTAACTTTTTACTTCTAATTGAAGTTTTTGGGGGGATTTTATGAGAAAAGCATTGGGAAAAGGCCTTGAAGCATTGATTCCGGAAATTGGAAGTGCTTTTTCATCTCCAACTGCTTTATCGGATGGAGCAACAAAAATACCAGTAAATAAAATCAGACCTAATAAATACCAGGCCAGAGAAAATTTTAACGAAAAAGAAATTAATGATTTGGCGACCTCTATTCTTGAACACGGGCTCGCTCAGCCCATAATTGTTACACCGCCAACGGAAGACGGGATATATCAATTGGTTGCAGGTGAACGGAGATGGCGTGCAACTATAAAAGCCGGGTTGCCGGAAATCCCTGCAATTGTAAAAGCTCTGTCAGAAAAAGAAAGTTTTGTTTTATCTCTCATAGAAAATCTACAGCGGAAAGATTTAAATGCAATCGAAGAAGCAAAGGGCTATAAACGCTTAATGGCAGAATTTAATTTAAGGCAGGAAGACCTTGCAAAGACACTCGGGAAATCCCGTTCTACAATAGCAAATTTGGTTCGTTTACTTTCCTTATCCAAACAAATTCAGGATGCAATTTCCGAAGGAAAAATTACGGAAGGCCATGCACGGGCAATTGCTTCAATTGAAGATCCTGTTAAACAACATTTGCTTCTTGAAAGAATCATTAACCAGCAGCTTACCGTCAGGGATGTTGAGAAAATATCTCTAAAGACAAGAAAAAATAAATCAAAAAAAAATAGTGATATAGTCGCGGTTGAAGAAGACTTGCAAAAAATACTCGGAACAAAAGTAGAAATCAAATATAGGGGCAAAAAAGGTAAAATAATTATTTCCTGTTTTTCCTTGAGCGATTTAAACCGCATCATCAGCATAATTAAAAACAAATCCCATTAGAGATAGAAAGTATTTCCCAAATTCAGGGGTTAGTGGTTAGTTTTACTAACTCTA
Organism: Elusimicrobia bacterium RIFOXYD2_FULL_34_15; assembly: GCA_001800605.1. GTDB lineage: Bacteria > Elusimicrobiota > UBA8919 > UBA8919 > UBA8919 > UBA9627. The sequence continues at coordinate 22,034 of MGVS01000034.1, read as the reverse complement.
TATGTTATACTCTAATCTCTTACTTTATAACTCATCTCTACCGAAATGAAATAAAAATTCCTCTAGAGTTTTTTATTACTTTAGGGAAAAATAATGTTAATAATAATACTTTTTGATATAGAATAATTAATAACTAAGATATGTTACATTACTAAAGGGGTTTATTTCCATTCTGTTGCTTTAACATTTTGTTTTACAACTTCTTTGGTGGGATATATATCGTTGACTATTTCAGACGGTGAAAACCACAATTTGATTTCTCGCTCAGCATCAGAATCATTACCCGAAACATGCAAAACATTCTCATATACACCTTTTGTAGTAATTCTTCCGTATGACCCTCGGATTGTTGTAGGTTCAGCTTCCTCGGGATTTGTTGAACCTGCTATTTTTCTTAATTTCTCAATGGCATCTTCGCCTTGATATAGTAACACAAGTACTCTTTTTATTTTATGAATGTCGCCGCATAAATACTGAATAATTTCTTCAAAAAATGGTTTGCTTTTCATATGGGAATAGTGTTCTGATGCTAGTTCCCTGGTCGGTTTCACTACTTTTGCTCCAATTATTTCAAGTTTAGCTTCGGCAAGTTTTGTAAGTATACTTCCGGTTAGTGATTTCTTTAATCCATCAGGTTTTACTATAACAAGTGCCTGTTGTTTCATAAGTATATTTTACAAAAATCACAAAATTTGTCAAGAAAAAAATATAGAAACCGATTACACAGATTTTGAAAAACGATTACGGGGATTAAATCTTTTTACCAACCGGAACATCTTTTTCAATCACCGTAATCATTAATTTTAAAATTCCTTTAATCATTTTTTAATAATATTTTCACTTGACTTTTCATTTTTTATTTTATAAAATATGACAAAAGAGTAATAATACCTACTAATATATGGTAAAATACGGTAATTAAAAACTACTTTGTATAGTTATGCACAATTGTTAGTAAGTATGTTAGTAATTTTTTGTTTTGGTTAATGAATATGGACAAAATGTCTCAAGAATTGTGGGAAAATTGCTTAGAAATTATTAAGAAAGATTTGCCTGAAAAAACATTTGATTTGTGGATAAAACCCATAAAAGCAATTTCTATAACTGATGATAAGTTCCTAATCGAGGTTCCGAATAAATTTTTTATTGATTGGTTAAAATTAAATTTACAGAATACTATAGAAAAAGAACTTTCTAAACAAATTAACAAAAGCATTTTTCTTGAATATTCCGTAATATTAAATTTAGACGAGATTCTAAGAAAAACGGAACAAACAATAGATCCTCTCCAGCCTGCAGAGGTTGAAACAATTTTTTCTGATAATCAGTTTAACCCAAAATATACCTTTGAAAAATTTATCGTTGGCAGTTCCAATAAATTTGCTCAGGCAGCAGCTATGGCAGTGGCTGATACACCTGGTAAAGCGTATAATCCTTTATTTATATACGGCGGTGTCGGCCTTGGTAAAACCCATTTATTTCATGCTATCGGCCATAAAATGAAACAAACAAATTCTAATGCAAAGGTGCTTTATATTACCTGTGAAAGATTTGTTAATGAAATGATCTCTTCGCTTTCCAAGGGAACTATGTCGCAATTTCACCAAAAATACCGTTCATTAGACGCTTTGCTTATCGATGATATCCAATTTCTGGGAAAAGGGGAACATATTCAGGAAGTTTTCCATCATACATTCAATGCGCTTTATGATGCAGGTAAACAAATTGTAATTTCTGCAGATTCTGCGCCAAAAGAAATATTAACAATACAGGACAGGCTTAAAAGCAGGTTTGAATGGGGACTTGTCGCTGATATATTACAACCGGATCTGGAGACTCGTATTGCCATTTTACGAAGTAAAATTATAGATGAACGGATCCACGTTCCGGAAGATGTAATACTTTTTATCGCTTCTCACATAAAAGCAAATATAAGGGAATTAGAAGGTGCTTTAATAAAAATTGTTGCTCATTCATATCTTACAGGAAGCCAAATTTCAGTCGACAGATCACAGGAAATACTTAAAGATATTATAAAACAAGAAGTAAACGAAACACCTATAACCATAGAAAAAATTCAAAAAATTGTTGCTAAACATTATAATTTAGATGTTAAGGATTTAAAAAGCAAAAAAAGAACTGATGCAATTGCACAGCCAAGACAGATAGCTATGTATTTAGCTAGAAAGCTGACTGAATCATCAACTATAGAAATCGGCGAAATCTTCGGCGGACGGGATCATACAACAGTTTTATATGCATATGATAAAGTTGAAAAAATGTTAATAAAAGATCCGGTTTTTTCTTCAAGTTTAAGCAAAATAATTAAAGATATAAAAAGTTGAACCAAACCTTTGGTAACAAGCTGTTAGTTACTTTTAAATAAAGTTAGTAAGAAATAAAATTTATAATTTAAACGGCACTCTGTTAATAAGTTAACCATTTATAAACATTCTTATTAACATTAACTATGTTAAATAAAACCGCTATCGACGTCTGATTAAAACTAAAAATATATATTACTAACATACTAACAGGTATTATGATGATTTTGGTGATATTAAAGAATACATAATAAGAAAAGTTAAAGGGAGGAAAGAATGAAAGTAGTTTGCAGTAAAGATACTTTATTGAAAGGTATTGGCATTGTTTTAGGTGCGGTTTCTCAGAAAAGTACATTACCATTGCTTTCAAATTTACTTTTTGATGCAAAAGGTAATAACTTAACTTTAGCAGCAACTGATTTAGAAGTTGCAGTAAAGACAATTATACCTGCACAAGTTTTAAAAGAAGGCGGAACAACTTTACCAGGAAAATTAGTTTCTGATATAGTAAGAAAATTTGATAGCAGTGAAATAGAAGTTTCATCTGATGAACAGGAAAAAATACTTATAAAATCTGGTAAAACAAAGTTTTCGCTTGTTGGCATACCTAAAACTGAATTTCCAGTTGCAATTAATTTTGAAGGCGGTAAATCATTCACTATAGAAACTTCCGTTTTAAAAGATATGATAATCAAAACAAAATTTGCGATATCAACAGACGAAACCAGATATGTTTTAAACGGCATATATTTTGTAATTGAAAAAGGTAGAGCAATAATGGTAGCTACCGATGGAAAAAGATTGGCCTTCATATCAAACGACGATGTCGTTGACAAAAAACTTTCTTTTTCACTTATAATTCCTTCAAAAGCAATTGAAGAATTGCTAAAAATAATTTCCAATACTGTTGCAAATGAAATAGAGGTTGGCGTATTTGATAATCAAGTCGGATTTAAAGTAGAAAATACAATATTAAGATCACGTCTTATTGACGGCCATTTCCCAAACTACGATCAGGTAATACCAAAAGAAAAGAAGGGCAGTATAAAAATAAAAACAAAAGACCTTTTAGATGCAACAGAAAGAATTTCTTTGATTTCTTCAGGACGAACATCTTCCATAAAGTATTCTATAGGTAAAGGAAAGGTTATGCTTTATTCCATGGAGCAAGGGCGCGGTGAAGGTAATGATGAAATCGAAATAGAATACAAAGGTGAAAACTTAGACGTTGCGTATAATCCAAATTATATAATTGATATGTTAAAAGTTGTAGACAGCAAAGAAGTAATTTTTGAATTTAATACGCCAGTAAGTCCAGGAGTTCTTAAACCGGATAATGATTCAAATTATGTTTACATCATAATGCCTATGCGGTTAGAATAGAATTTATGGCAAAAGCTAAAAAAGGAAAAGTTACTCCAATAAGTGTTTTTGCGGATAAATTCTTGAGTAAAAATTTTTTTAACTCTGATGAATATGCTTTAAGAGTTTATTTTTCGGAAGTGGTCGGTCCGAAACTTTCGAAATATGCTCAAATTGTAAAACATTCGAAAAATACGGTTTATATTTCAGTAAAATCTGCGGTTGTCAAAAATGAAATAATGTTATCAAGAAGAAAAATTATAAAATCAATAAATGAATTTCTCGGTACCACGGACGATAAACATATAGAAAAAATAAAAGATATAAAAATAGTTCAGTATTAAATCCCGAAAATACTTTATCGGGACATGGGGGAGTGAAATTTAGTATGGCAAAAGATAAAGCAGTAGAACAATATGGTGCGGCTAATATTCAAGTTTTAGAAGGACTTGAAGCGGTAAGAAAAAGGCCGGCTATGTACATCGGTTCAACAGGCACCGAGGGGCTTCATCATCTGGTATATGAAGTAGTTGATAATTCGATAGATGAAGTTTTAGCCGGGCATTGCAAGACGATAGAAGTTGTAATTCATGACGATAATTCAGTTTCAGTTACGGACGACGGTAGAGGAATCCCCGTTGAACCGCATCCGAAATATAAAGATGTATCTGCATTGGAAATTGTAATGACTAAACTTCATGCAGGCGGAAAATTTGACCATGATTCATATAAAGTTTCCGGAGGTCTTCACGGGGTTGGAGTATCTGTTGTCAACGCTCTTTCCGAATATCTTGAGGTAGAAGTATATAGAAACGGGAAAATATATTATCAAAAATACTTAAAAGGCAAACCCGAAACTTCCGTAAAAGTAAAAGGTACTACGGATGACGGCGGAACGAAAGTTACATTCAAGCCAAGTAAAGAAATTTTTACTGTAACAGAATATTCATTTGATGTTTTATCCAGCCGGTTAAGAGAACTTGCATTTCTAAACGCCGGCACAAGAATTACTATTCTCGATGAGCGAGAGGACAAAGAACATACATTTAATTATGAAGGCGGTATTGTTCAATTTGTAAAATATCTTAACATGAATAAAAATCCGCTTCACGCCGAACCAATATTTTTTAATAAAGAAAAGGACGGTATAATTGCAGAAGTAGCAATTCAATATAACGACAGTTATTCAGAAAATATAATTTCATTTGTAAATAATATTAATACTCACGAAGGCGGTACGCATTTAGCCGGATTCCGGTCCGCATTAACCAGAGTAATCAATGATTACATAAAAAACAAAGAATTAATAAAAGATAAAAATGTTTCACTCTCCGGAGAAGACGTCCGTGAAGGTTTAACAGCAGTCATATCTATAAAGATTCCGGATCCGCAATTTGAAGGGCAGACAAAAACTAAACTTGGCAATTCTGAAGCGGAAGGAATTGTAAAATCAATAGTTGGCGATGCACTTTCCACATTTTTGGAAGAAAATCCGTCGATTGCAAATAAAGTAACCGAAAAAGCCGTTTTAGCTGCGGAAGCGCGCGAAGCTGCAAGAAAGGCACGGGAACTGACAAGAAGGAAAGGCGCACTGGACAGCGGGTCTTTGCCGGGCAAACTTGCCGACTGCCAGGAAAGAGATGCAGCTAAATGCGAAATCTATATTGTTGAGGGAGATTCCGCAGGCGGTTCCGCAAAACAGGGACGTGACAGAAAATTTCAGGCGATTTTGCCGCTTAAAGGCAAAATATTAAACGTTGAAAAATCCAGAATCAATAAAATGCTTGCAAATGATGAAATAAGGACACTCATTACCGCGCTTGGAACAGGGATAGGGCAGGAAGATTTTGATATAAGCGGTTTAAGATATCATAAAGTTATAATAATGACTGATGCTGATGTTGACGGTGCGCATATAAGAACTTTGCTTCTGACCTTTTTTTACAGACAAATGCAAATGCTTATAAAAAACGGGAATATTTTTATAGCCCAGCCTCCGCTTTACAAAGTTAAAAAAAGTAAAAAAGAATTTTATATTGAAACAGACGAAAAATTAGAAAGTATGCTTTTAGAAGAAGGCATCACCAATTTAAAAATTTGTGAACTTGAAAAGGGCAAAGCATTAAAAGAATTTGATTCTAAAAAATTAACCGGTATTCTTAAAAATTTAATTGATTTTGAATCGTATATTAAAAAATTGGCAAGAAAAAGCGTTACATGGGACAATTATATTGATTTCAGGAAAAAAGAAAAACTTCCGCTATACAAAGTGGAAACTGATGACAAGCCGATTTACATTTATACCGACAAAGAGTGGAAAAACTTTAAAGTAGAATATATGAAAAAGAAAAAAGAAAAAATGTCCGAATCACTTACTGCTGCCGGAGAACTTCCGTTAGAAATCGGCGACGAGGAATTGGGCAGCGAAGTAAAAGATTTATGGGAATTGGTAAAACTTGATTCAATAGTAAAAAAACTTGAAACAGAAAAAGTAGATTTATCCGATTATGGCAATGGGGGAGAAAAAGCACGATATAGGATTATCTGTGAAGATGAAGAAATTGACGTTAAGAATTTTAAAGAACTAATTGATACTGTCATGGAACTCGGCAGAAAGGGCTCATCAATACAAAGGTATAAAGGTCTTGGAGAAATGAATCCAAGCCAATTATGGGAAACAACAATGGATCCCAAAAATAGAAAGCTTTTACAGGTAAAATTAGAAGATGCAATTGAAGCGGATAAAATATTTACAACATTAATGGGCGACAAAGTTGAACCGCGCCGTTTATTCATCGAGCAGCACGCCCATGAGGTACGCAACCTAGATATATAATAAAGGCAAGTTTAAATTAAAAGTTAAAATAAAAATAAGTCTAAATCAGTATTTGTTATCAGTTTAAATCGTTTTAAGAGGGGAAGTTAAATTTATGGCAGAAGAAAAAGAAGATAAGCAAGACAAACAAGAAAAAAAAGATCAACAACCTCAACCACAACAGATTAATATGGACAGAGTAGTCTCAAGAAACATTGAAGATGAGATGAAGACATCTTACATCGACTATTCTATGTCAGTTATAGTTGGGCGTGCATTGCCTGATATAAGAGATGGTCTTAAACCTGTTCATCGCAGAATTCTTTTTACTATGAAAGAAATGGGGCTTCGGCATAATACCGCATATAAAAAATCTGCAAGGGTCGTTGGTGACTGTCTTGGTAAATATCATCCGCATGGTGATACTGCGGTATACGATTCAATGGTCAGAATGGCACAAGAATTTTCGTTGCGGTATCCGCTCGTTGAAGGACAAGGCAATTTTGGTTCAGTCGATGGGGATTCACCGGCCGCAATGCGTTATACAGAAGTACGGCTCGCACAAATTGCTGAGGAAATGCTCGGCGATCTTGATAAAAACACAGTAGATTTTGGCCCAAACTACGACGGGTCGCTTACAGAGCCGTTGATTTTACCTGCAAAGTTACCCAATCTTTTAATAAACGGTTCTTCAGGAATTGCCGTAGGTATGGCGACAAATGTTCCGCCGCATAATCTTACAGAGGTTTGCGACGGTATTATTGCAATGCTTGAAAATCCGGATATTGATATTCCGGAACTTTCCAAAATTATTAAAGGGCCGGATTTCCCGACAGCAGGAATTATTTTCGGCAAACAAGGTATAAAAGATTATTTTGCAACAGGGCGCGGTTCGATAAGAGTTAGAGCAAAAGCAGAAATAGAAGATATAAAAAGCGGTAAGACCGCCATTATTGTAAATGAGTTACCGTATCAGGTTAATAAAGCGGTACTTATTGAGACAATCGTAGATCTTGTTAAAGATAAAAAAATAGAAGATATTTCTGATATAAGAGACGAATCAGACAGGGACGGCATGCGTTTGGTTATTGAAGTAAAGCGGGACGGCAATCCGCAGGTTGTTTTGAACCAGCTTTTTAAGCATACTCAGATGGAATCATCTTTTGGCGTAATTATGCTGTCTCTTGTCGGTAACCGTCCGAGAATTCTTAATATAAAGGAAATGCTTTATCATTATATTGAACATAGAAAAATAATAGTTGTTCGCAGAACAAAATTCGAACTTGCCAAAGCAGAAGCACGCGCCCATATTTTAGAAGGGCTTAAAATTGCACTGGATAATTTAAATAAAATTGTAAAACTGATAAGAGAATCGAAAGATTCGGATATTGCAAGAACCCATTTGATGGACGAATTTAGTTTATCAAAAATTCAAGCACAGGCAATTTTGGATATGAAACTTGTCCAATTAACCGGTCTTGAAAGACAAAAAATAGAGGATGAATACCTTGAACTTATAAAGACAATAGAAAAACTTAAATCCATTTTATCAGATCCCAAAAAAGTCCTTACAATAATAAAAACAGAGCTTAATGAATTAAAAGAAAAATATGGCGACGAAAGAAGAACAAAGATACAGGCACAAGCAGTAGACCTGGATATGGACGATTTGATTCAGGAAGAAGATGTTGTCGTAACTATTTCACATGCCGGGTATATTAAACGCATGCCGACAACAACATATAAATCGCAAAATCGCGGCGGAAGGGGTGTAATGGGCATGACAACCAAAGAAGAAGATTTTGTTGAAAATCTTTTTGTAACTTCTACGCATTCATATATGCTTCTTTTTACAAACCGCGGACGCGTTTATTGGATGAGAGTTTATGAAATTCCGGAAGCAAACAGAACATCAAGAGGAAAAGCGATTATTAATCTGCTTCAATTATCTTCAGCTGAAGAAAAAATAACTGCAGCAATCCCGATAAAATCGTTTGAAAAAGAAAAAGCAACATATCTAGTCATGGCGACCCGTAACGGGACTGTTAAGAAAACAGAGCTGGAAGAATATTCAAATATCAGAAAATCCGGAATAATTGCGATAAATCTTGAAGACGGCGATTCTTTGATAGATGTAAAACATACCGGCGGTGACAGCGAAATGATTATAGCTACAAAAAACGGCGCTGCAATCCGGTTTAAAGAAGATAACGTTCGTACTATAGGCAGAAGCGGCAAAGGCGTCCGCGGAATCCGCCTTGAAAAAGGCGATGAAGTGATAGGGATGGAAACTGTTACCAAAAAGGATACGGTTCTCATAGCTACGGAAAACGGCTATGGCAAGAGAACAAGCATTGATGATTACCGCGTACAGACCCGGGGCGGCAAGGGAGTTATAAATATAAAAACAACCGAAAGGAACGGTTGTGTTGTCGGAATAAAAAATGTTAAAGATAATATTGATATTATGCTAATGACCCAAAAAGGTATAATGATTCGTATGGATGTCAGTGACATTTCAGTTATCGGTAGGAATACTCAGGGTGTTAGGCTGATTCGTCTTGAAGATGGTGATAAACTTGCTACAATTGCGCACGCAACCAAGGAAGACGAAAATGTTAATGAAAAAGAGGTATAAAGTTATAAGCCATACCGCAGATGTCGGAATAATTGCTTACGGTAAAACGTTAAGCGAACTTTTCGAAAATGCAGCATACGGTATGTTTTCGCTAATTACAGATATTGAAAGAGTAAAAGAAAAAGGAACGATTGCTATTTCACTTCAAGACAACAATTTAGAAGAACTTTTAATTGCCTTTCTTAATGAACTCCAATATTATTTTTCAATGAAACAGCTGCTTTTCAGAAAATTTGAAATTTTAAGCTTAACCGACACTAAATTAAAAGCAAGTGTTACTGGTGAAAAAATTTCAGACCACCAAGTTTTACACGAAATAAAAGCCGCTACCTACCACAATTTAAAGATCAAAAAGATTAAGAATAATTATCAAGTCCAGATAATATTTGACGTATAATGAGATTGTTAATAAACCTAACAATCTCTGATTACACCGATTAAAAACCAGATTACACAGATTAAGGCAAGACAGCAGTATCTATGTAATCGTCTTTCAAAATCTGTGTAATCAAGACCGTTGATGATTTTTTCAATGGGATTATCATATGACTAAACCGTGTCCGTTAAAAAAAGTTGATGATTACAGGTGGAAGATAGAAAAGACAGGGTCTATGAATGTTGAGGGGCTTATTTTTGCTTCGGAAAAAATGGTCCCAAGTATTTGTAGTGATAATGCTCATCAGCAGGTAGCTAATGTTGCAGCTCTTCCCGGAATTATCGGGAAATCATTTGCTATGCCGGATATTCATTGGGGCTATGGATTCCCGATTGGCGGAGTCGCCGCATTTGATATCAATAAAGGTGTAATTTCACCAGGCGGCATAGGTTATGACATTAATTGCGGTGTCAGGTTACTGAGAACAAATCTTTTAAAAAAAGATATTGAAAGAAATATAAAAAATTTAGTTGCGGGATTATTTAATAATATTCCTTCAGGTGTTGGCGCAACAGGAAAATTAAATTTATTGGCGAACGAAGTAAAAAGTGTTTTAGAAAAAGGGGCAAAGTGGGCGGTTGAAAAAGGGTTTGGTGAAAAAGAAGATTTGAAAAATATTGAAGAAAACGGTACTTTTAAAGACGCAGATTTTTCAAATGTTTCAGAAAGAGCGATAGACAGGGGAAAAGAACAACTCGGCACGCTTGGTGCAGGCAATCATTTTTTAGAAATTCAGGAAATAACAGAAATTTACGATGAAGATTTTGCTCAAAAACACGGAATTTTTTTAGGACAGATAACTGTAATGATTCATACCGGAAGTCGCGGGCTTGGGTATCAGGTATGCGATGATTATATAAAGGTTATGTTAAATGCAGCAAGAAAATATGAAATAAATCTAACTGATAAACAACTTGCCTGCGCACCCGTTTTATCGGAAGAAGGAAAAACATATTTTTCCGCAATGGCAGCGGCAGCTAATTATGCCTGGGCAAATAGACAAATAATTACTCACTGGGTGCGAGAAACATTTATGCACGTGCTTGCAAAATCCCCAAAAGATTTGGGGCTTGAATTAGTCTACGATGTCGCTCATAATATAGGTAAGTTTGAAGAACACGCCGGCAAACAAATATTTATACATCGAAAAGGCGCTACACGTTCGCTCCCGAATATCCCGGTTTTAATACCCGGTACCATGGGTACTGCAAGCTATGTTATGGTTGGTACTGAACAGGCGTTAAAAGAGACTTTTGGAAGCACCTGTCACGGAGCGGGACGAACTATGTCAAGAACGCAGGCATTAAAGGGCATCCAGGGAAACGAATTGATAAAAAAACTTGAAAGTGAAGGCATAACAGTACAGGTAAAAAAAATGAAAACACTTGCAGAAGAAGCCCCTGGCGCTTATAAAGATGTTAATTTGGTTGTTGATGTTTGCCATAATGCCGGCATTTCGAAAAAAGTAGCAAAAATGAAACCTCTCGGAGTGATTAAAGGTTAATATCCCAAATATTGAAATTTATGAGTAAAAAAAAGTGGAAAACTGAAAATATTGTAACTGAAAAAAAGGTTTCATTTTTTAATAAATGGCAAAAAAACATTTTAATCTTTTTTATATTAAGTGTCACACTCGTCTCGTATATTCCTTCTCTTAAAAATGATTTTACAAATTGGGATGACGGAGTATTAGTTAAAGATAACAGGAAAATTAGAGATTTGTCTTTTGAAAATATTAAAAATATTTTTACTTCATATAATGTCGGACTTTATGATCCCATGTTTTCATTATCTCTTGCATTAGAATATAAATTCTTTAAATTAAATCCACGTGTTTATCACACAACAAATCTAACATTACATTTACTTAATTGCTTATTGGTTTTCTGGTTAATGTTTTTACTTACCAAAAATAACTTTGTTTCATTTTTTGTTTCTTTATTATTTGGAATACATCCGCTGCATGTAGAATCGGTGGCCTGGATTTCAGAACGGAAAGATGTTCTATATTCATTTTTTTATTTAGGATCAATAATTAGTTATTTATATTATGTAAAAAATAAAGACAAAAAATACTATGTTCTTGGATTATTTACATTTGTTTTATCGCTCATGTCAAAAACAATGGCGGTAACGCTTCCCCTGGTATTACTTTTAATTGACTATATAAAACAAAGCAGTCATCCTGAACCGCAGGCGAAGGATCTCAGTATAAGAAAAAAAATAATAGAAAAACTACCTTTCTTTGTACTATCACTTATTTTTGGTATCATCACTATTTTTGCTCAACGGTCAATAAAAAATATTAAAGAAGGACAGGTGCTGACATTTTTTGATATAGTTTTTAATGTATGCAATGAATTGATATTTTATATTACTAAACTGTTTTTGCCTTTAAAACTTTCGGCTGTTTATCCGTTTCTTGAAAGAATAGGGGGAATACTTTCTAAAGTTTTTTCAATCTCACCTATTATAATCGTAGTCCTGGTTATAGTTATATTTTTCTCAAAAAAATATTCTAAAAAAATAATTTTTGGCAGTTTATTTTTCTTAATAACCTTATTGCCGGTTCTTAATATTATCCCGGTAGGCAGAGTAATCCCCGCCGATAGATATACATATATTCCGTTTATAGGGTTACTCTATATTTTAGGAGAAGGAATTTTCTACTTATATACGCAGAAAACTCAAAAAATGATCAAAATTTCTATCGTGATTTTGTTAATTATAGTAATTCCTGCATTTTCATATTTAACTTTTCAAAGATGCAAAATATGGGAAAGCAGTTTTACTTTAATGAGCGATGTAATAGAAAATTACCCGGAAACGGTAACCGTAAGTTACAATAACAGGGGGAATTCTTATAGAGATAATAAAGAATATGAAAAAGCGATTGAAGATTATAATCATGCGGTAAAAATAAATCCGTTATATGCCGAGGCATATAATAATAGAGGCATGGCGTATTTTAATAGAGGTGAATATGACAACGCCATTGATGATTACACTAAATCAATAGAAATAGACTCCGGCTATGCAAAGGCCTATAGTAATCGGGGTATCGCTTACTGGAATAAGAAAGAATATGACATAGCAGTGGAAGATTTTAACCAGGCAATAAATATGAATCCAAAACTCAAGGAAGCATATAACAGTTTGGGGAACGTATATTTTACAAGAAGCGATTATGACAAAGCGATATTTTATTATAGCAAGGCAGTTGAAATAGATCCTTATTATGCAGAGGCATACCAGAATCGAAGTGGTGCTTACTTTATGAAAAAAGAATATAATAAGTCATGGGAAGATGTAACTAAATTACGGAGTTTGGAGTATAGAGTAAATCCGGGTTTTTTGGAACAACTTAAAAAATCATCAGGAGTCTCTTATTAAAATAATCTTATGAGTAAAATGAAAGCGGTAATATTTGATATGGACGGTGTAATAATCGACAGCGAACCAACACATTTAAGAGTTAATAGAAACATTTTTAAAAGATTAAGCTTAAAAATTTCTAATACAGAATATAAAAATTTTATCGGCAGTACAAATACCGCAATGTGGACATTTTTTAAGAAAAAATACGGACTGCAGCAAGCCATCCCGGAATTAGTTAAAACACAAGTTGATGAAACAATAGAAGACTTAAAACATAGTAATGAAAAACCAATACCTGGAATAGTAAATTTACTTAAAAACTTGAAGAGGAATAATATTTTAATCGGACTGGCATCGTCTTCACCGCTTGAAAATATAGAATTGGTGTTAAAAATATTTAAAATAAAAAAATATTTTAATGCAATTGTAAGCGGCGAAAATCTGAAAAGAAGCAAGCCCGCACCGGACATATTTTTAAATGCGGCAAAAGTTTTAAAAGTCAAACCCGAAGAATGCATAGTTATAGAAGATTCGGAAAAAGGAGTAAGAGCAGCAAAATCTGCAGGCATGAAATGTATCGGCTACAAAAATAAAAATTCAGGAAACCAAAATTTATCAAAAGCTGATTTAATAATCAAAAATTTTAGGAAAATAAATATTGACGATTTAGCGAAATTATATTAAAATAAGATATTGTCGAAAAACCCAACAATATCTGATTAGACCGACTAGGAACACAGATTACACAGATTAGGGCATGTTGTTAAATCTGTGTAATCGACTTTAGAAATCTGTGTAATCAAAAGCGGTAATTTTATGATTGATATAAAACTTATAAGAGAGAATTTTGATTTTGTAAAGCAAAAATTGGTTGCAAGAAATAGCAGCACAAATTTAATAGATCAAATATTAGATAAAGATTTTCAATATAGAAAACAACTATTAGAATTGGAAAAATACAGAGCAGAGAGAAATAAAGTAACAGAAAATATTTCCAAGAACCCTCCAAATAAAGCAGATCTAATAAAAGAAATGCAGGAATTAAAACAAAAAATAAAGGAAACGGAAGAAACAATTAAAAAATGCGATTATACTAAAGATGAAAGTCTTCAGCAGCTTTTATTGATGCTGCCAAATTTACCCGATGATTCTGTTCAAATCGGTAAATCAGCAGAAGATAACGAAGTAGTGAAACAAATAGGAGAAGTAAAAAAATACGATTTTGAGCCGCTAGACCATCAGACAATCGGTGAAGGATTAAAAATTCTTGACTTTGAAACCGCATCCAAACTTTCCGGCAGTAGATTTGCAATGCTTAAAGGTGACGGTGCCAGATTAGAACGTGCCTTAATTAACTTTATGATTGATCTTCATACAGCAAAGGGCTATAAAGAAATATTTCCGCCTTATATTGTTGATAAAAAATGCCTGATTGGTACCGGCCAACTTCCAAAATTTGAAGAAGAGCTTTATAAATGCGGAGGGAACGATGGTGATAAAGAACAAAAAGAAGAAGAGTATCTAATTCCAACAGCCGAGGTGCCACTTACCAATATGCATCGTGAAGAAATTTTAAACGAGGACCAGCTTACAATAAAATATGTTGCTTATACTGCTTGTTTCCGCAGGGAAGCAGGTTCTTACGGTAAAGATACAAGAGGACTTATAAGAAATCACCAGTTTAACAAAATTGAACTTGTAAAATTTGCTAAACCGGAAGATTCTATGGCCGAACTTGAAAGCATGGTAGAAGATGCAGGAGAAATTCTAAGTCAACTAGGACTTACATACCGGGTTGTAAAATTATGTACCGGTGACATGGGATTTTCTTCTTCGAAAACATATGATTTAGAAGTATGGATGCCAGGTGAGAAAAAATGGCGTGAAATTTCGTCAGTTTCCAACTGCAAAGATTTCCAAGCCAGAAGAATCAACTGTAAATATCGTAAAGAAAAAAAACCTGCCTGCTCGGTAGGCAGGTTGGAATATGTTCATACCTTAAATGGTTCAGGAATTGCGGTAGGCAGAACATTTGCTGCAATTTTGGAAAATTTTCAGAATAAAGATGGATCTATTACAATACCAAAGAATTTAGTAAAATATTTTGGTAAAGAAAAGATTGGCGGTTAATAAAAAATGACTGATTACACAGATTAAAAGGCAGATTACACAGATTTTACATCCAAATGGTAAGGTTTCTAATCTGTGTAATCAATGTTAGAAATCGGTGTAATCAGATATATGAAATATATCAGGGGGATAAAATGGTAGAATTCTCTCGAAAAATGGATTGGCAAATTAATAATAACGTAAAAGTTGAACTCGTGAAAAGATGGATAAATGTTCAAAAACTTAGCATTTCATCAATGAAAGGTAATGTTGAAATTAAAGGAGAAATTGAATTTACAGGGAAACTCGCACAAGATAGAGATAGAACAGCAGTTCTTAACTTTCTTAAGATGACGGATTTAGCCTTGAAAGGAATTTCAAATGTACGTAACGTAAAATGGGATATAACCGGCTGGCAAAGAGTAGGTAATCGATGGATTCAGACTGTCGCCGGCCAAAAAGCTGAAAAAAAGCAAGAACAGCATGAAGTGAAAAAAGAATCCGGACAATAAAGGCAAGTTAAAATAAAAAGTTAAAATGAAAGTCTTAATTATAACTTTTAACTTGATGTTTAATACTTATCTTCTTTTTGATAGAAACTTTTTTAGTTGCGCATAGTTCAACGAATTTAGTACGTTTTTTTTCTCAAGCCAGCCGCGCCGTGCAACAAAAACTCCATATTTCATAAAATCCAATTGTTCAATAAAGTGGGAATCGGTTCCTATCCCAAGCATAACATCTTTTTCCATTGCTTTTTTACACCAGATATCCGGTAAATCTAACCGTTCCGGATACGCATTTATTTCAAGTACAACTTCATTCTTTGCAGCGGCCTTAATAATCTCTTCTATGTTAACATTATAAGCTTCCCTTTTATTTATTAACCGGCCCGTAGGATGGCCGAAAATGTTTACATACTTATTTTGCATTGCTTTTACTATCCGTTCTGTAATTATTTTTTCGGCTTGCTTGAAACCAGAATGAACTGATGCAAGAACCAAATCCAATTCTTTCAATATTTCATCCGGATAGTCAATTTGACCATCATTTAAAATATCAACTTCGGTCCCGCATAAAAGTTTTATATCTTTGGAATTTTCATTAAATTTTTTAATTTCGTCAATTTTTTTCCTAAGAGTTTTTACTTCCAACCCGCCCGCAACCTTTAATGAAGGTGAATGATCGCAAATACCAACCCATTCATAACCTCTTTTTCTTGCATGGTCGGCAATTTGCTCAATACTCATATTCCCATCGGAATATTTTGTATGAACATGTGTATCACCTTTAATATCAGTTAGTTCAAGCAGATTTGGGAGTGTATTACTTTTTGCTGCTTCAATTTCACCGTTATTTTCTCTAATTTCAGGAGGCATTATTTTAAGTCCAAGTTTATTATAAATTTCTTCTTCGGTAACTCCGCCAACTTTCCTGTTAGTTTTTGTTTCAAAAATTCCATATTCGTTTATTTTATAACCAAGATCTTTAGCAAGACCTCTTAAGGCAACGTTATGCTGCTGTGAACCCGTGAAATATTGTAAAGCAGCGCCATATTCGCTCTCTTTTACTATCCGTAAATCAACCTGAATACCTTCGGGTATTAAAACGCTTGCTTTTGTTTCACCTCTTGCAAGAATTTGCTTTCCAAAAGAACAAAATTTTTCAATTATTTTCTCCGGATTTTTAGACGAGCATAATATATCGATATCTCTTACGGTTTCTTTTTTTCGTCTCAAACTTCCGGCTTCAGAAATTTGTATTACATCTTTTGATACATTCGGCGGCGATGAAAATCGCCGCTCAGTATCAACCCTGAGTGAAGTCGAATGGGTTGATTTTAATTTTTCTATAATTTCATTTGCTATATTAAAAGCTGTAGAAATTAACATTCTTTCGCTGCCTTTTTTGACAATTTCTATACCCTTTAAAATATTTTGTTCGCTTTTTTCGCCAAGAGTTCCAATTTTTCTAATTTTTCCTTCCTCAGCAGCTTTTTTTAAATCATCTATATTTTTAATATTAAGCTTATCATACAAAAGTTTTGCTCTTTTTGGCCCAACACCCTGAACAGTCATTATTTCCAAAAATCCCTGAGGAAATGAATTTTTCAAATCGTCGTAATATTTTAGCTTTCCGATTTCAAGATATTCTTTTATTTTTTCAGCTATACTTTCACCAACACCGCTTATTTTTTCTCCTTTCTTTACTTTTTCTGTTACGTCTTCAGTAAGTGATGAAATGTTTAACGCAGCTTTTTCATAAGCCCGTATTTTAAATACATTTTCGCCTTTAATAGACAAAAGTTCAGAAATCTCGAACAAAATATCGGCAATTTCTTTGTTTTTCATAATAGTATTTTATCTTTTTAGTTTGACTTTTGCAAGTTTTTAAATAGAATGATATTTATGAAAATATTTACGGGTAAAGTTACTTTTAAAACGGCAGGGAATTGTGAAATTGTTGATATCACCGGTAAAACAACGGATATTTTAAAAAAATCCAAGATTAAAAACGGTATTTTAAATGTTTTTATCCCAGGTGCTACAGGCGCAATTACAACAATTGAATATGAGCCAGGTGCCGTTTGTGATTTTAAAAAACTTCTTCAGGAAATTGTAAAAGAAGATAAAGATTATTCACATAACAAAACACATGATGATATGAATGCCTCTTCGCATCTAAGAGCTTCACTTTTAGGTCCTTCTTTGTCTATTCCAATCGATAAGGGTAGCATGAATTTGGGTAAGTGGCAGCAGATAATATTTGTAGATATGGACAACCGTCCACGTGAGAGAAAAGTAGTAGTTAAAATAATAGGCGAATAACATTCACTCGCAAGCAAACTTTTTTGAGACGCTCCTTAGAAGTCGCTCTGCAATTTACTCCTGCAGGGTATAGGTCGTAAATTGAGGCTCTGCAAAAGTTTCTTGCTCGTTCACCATTAAAGTCAAAATCAGCAAATTTCTACTTCGCTCAACATTAAAAAGGTGAGATATGTTAATTGGAATAATGTCGGATTCCCATGATAATCTCGATAATATAGAAAAAGCGGTAAATATTTTCAATCAAAGAAAAGTTGATATTGTTTTACATGCCGGCGATTTAGTCTCACCATTTACAGCAAACGAATTTGAAAAATTAAAAGCAAAATTTATAGGTGTCTTTGGCAATAACGATGGAGATAAACCGTTTTTAATACGCAGATTCAAAGATATCGGTGAATTACACGACGATCCATTTACATTTGAAATTGACGGTAAAAAAGTTGTTTTAATGCATGCCCCAAAGTTTCTTGATGAACTTTTAGAAGATAAAAGATACGATATCGTAATTTACGGCCACACACATAAAGTAGATGTAAGAAAAGGCACATCTTTAGTAATTAACCCCGGTGAATGCGGTGGCTGGCTTTACGGAAAAAGCACCGTGGCAATTCTCGACACAAAAACCCTCAATCCCGAAATAATCGATTTATAAAAATGAAAAAATTTTTTGAGAATATAAAGTTTATTAATGGTTTAATAATTTTGATATTGACCATTAATTTTTCTGTTGTTGTTTTTTCTTCTTATAGAAATAAATCTGCTACGTATGATGAAGCCGTAGATTTATCTATAGGATATATTTATTGGAGAACAGGGAATTTTCAAATAAATCCGGAGCACTTGACATTTTGGAAACTTTTTGTTTCCGCACCACTTTTACTTTTAAAATTAAATATTCCTGATAAACTGAATGAATATCAATATGAAATAGGAAATAAATTTCTTTATAGTAATAAAATTTCAGCAGATAAGATTTTACTTATTGGAAGAGCAACAAATGCAATTGGTGCTATCATTCTGGGTTTTTTTATTTTTAAATGGTCTTATCTTCTATGGGGTTATTTTGGTGCGTTCTTAAGTTTAATTTTTTATATGTTTTGTCCCAATATAAGTGCATGGGCAGGACTTATTAGTACAGATTTTGGATTAACTGTTTTTGTATTTTTATCAGTTTTTGCATTTTGGGCATATCTTAATAAACCCTCAACGACAAAACTTTTTCTGACCGGCATATTGTTTGGGTTAGCACAAGCTTCAAAAGTTTCTGCAATTTTGTTATATTTACTTTTTTTGTATTTTGGAATATTTTGGACTTATTATAAAAAAGAAAACACTTCATTTAAAATCATCAAATCTGTTTTCAAAATATTCATTATTGGTTTTGGTGTTCTTGCTTTAACGTATATGTTTTTTGGTTTACCGAATTATTTTATTGGTGTAAAAGCAATTTTAACTACAATGAAAGAAGGACGGAACATATTTATAAATGGAAAATACTATCAGTTTGGTGTGTGGTATTACTATTTATTTGCATTTTTAATAAAAACTCCGATTTCGCTATTACTTCTAATTTCTTTTTCAATATGGCAAGGTTTTTCTTTAAAAAAAGATATGAATATTAAATTAAATATTATTTTTTTAGTTACGATTCCAATCATTTGGATAATTGTTAACTCTTTGAGTAAGACCCAGTTAGGATTAAGATACATTCTTCCAATTTATCCATTTATTTTTGTGTTTATAGGGATTACTTTGAAAAATTTTAATAGTAAAACAAAATATATTATTCCTTTGCTAATCGTTTGGATAGTTATAAATAATATTAAAGTTTATCCAAATTATTTAACATTTTTCAATGAGTTTGCAGGTGGCCCAAAAAACGGGTATAAGTATCTTGTTGGGCCCGATTTAGATATAGGGCAGGATTTGAAAGGACTAGCAAAGTTTCTAAAACCAGACGAAGAATTAATTTTATCATATTACGGGAATGCAAAGCCGGAATATTATGGTCTAAAACCACAATATCTTTGTATTGTTTCGGAAGCCCACAATGAAAATTACCTTAACTCAATTCATCCAAAAAGACGTCTTTTTGCCATAAGTGCTTCTATTATGCAAATGTTAAACTTAAGAGTAAACAATAGTAATAAAACAGATTTCCAATGGCTTAAAAAATATAATCCTATTAAAATTATCGGAAACACCATTTTTGTATATGACATAACAAATGATATTAATGCTTATGAACATATTGCAGAAATATACTTATCGGTAAAATTATTAAATATTGCAGAAAGAGAATATCAAAGAATATTATTACTTGATCCTACTAATGAAAAAGCGCTTCTCGGAATATCTTTATTCTATGCTGAAAATAATTTATATGAAAAAGCAATAATGAATTGTAAAAAAGTATTGTTTAAAAATCCGAATTCTTACGAAGCATATAATGTATTAGGACAGATTTATAATTTAGAAAACAAATTGCAGGAAGCAATTAAGTATTTAAAAAAAAGTATAGTAATTAATCCAAATCAGGCTGAAGTACATTTTAATTTGGCTCTTATATATATGAAACTTGAAAATTATGATTTTGCAAAAAAAGAAAATGCAATTGCTCAAAGTCTTGAACCATCCAATAAGTAATTCAAATATTTAAACAGTAACGATGAATTCGTCAATTATATTTACTTGACATTTATTATTAATATGTGCTACAATAATCATATATGTAGCACGAAATATTTTACCGAATAAGCAATGGTGTCATTGTGAGAGCCTATTTATTGGCTCGTGGCAATCTTGAAGGTTGCAAACTACAAATAAGTAATGACATTGTGGCAAAATCTCAAAAAGAGGTCTTATGAAAAAATTACATCGATTTGGTGTTTCGTTGGATTCAGAATTGTTAGAAAAATTTGATGAACTTACTAAAAAGAGAAATTATACCAACCGTTCCAAGGCAATTGCAGATTTGATTCGTCAGGAATTTGTAAAAGAACAATGGACAAAAGGCGGGAAAATTGCAGGAGCGATAACACTTGTCTATGACCATCACAAGCGGGAGTTGGTTGATAAACTTATGGATATACAGCATGATTTTCAAAAAGCTATAGTATCTACACAGCATATACATCTCGACCATGATAATTGTCTTGAGATAATCGCAGTATGCGGAAATTCATCAGCTATAAAAAAGCTTGCAGATATGTTAAAAGCAATGAATGGAGTCAATCATAGCACGTTGAGCGTAACAGCAGCATAGAGAGGCAGTACACAGGATACAGCTCACAGAATACAGCTTAAACAAATTATTACTTTTAACTTTTGACTTATAACTGAGTACTGTATACTGAATTCTGAGAGCTGACTTTAAACCATGCATATACCGGACGGATATTTAGGCCCTACAACATGCGGTTTCTTTTATGTAATAATGTTGCCTATATGGATAGCCGCATCAAAAATAGTTAAAAGAACTCTCAAAATAAAACAAGTGCCGATGTTAGCAATAGGTGCTGCATTTAGCTTTGTGGTTATGATGTTTAATATCCCTATACCGGGTGGTTCTACAGGTCATGCAGTAGGCGGTGTGTTGGTTGCAATTCTTCTTGGACCATGGGCGGCAAGTATTGCAATAACCGTTGCATTGGTTGTCCAGGCATTGTTGTTTGGTGATGGTGGAATTTTAACAATAGGTGCTAATTGTTTCAATATAGCTTTTGTATTACCTTTTACCGGTTATTATGTTTATAAAACCATAGGTTCAAAAAGAAGAGTAATAGCTGCATTTATTGCAGGATATATAGGAATAAATGCATCGGCGCTTTTAGCCGGAATTGAATTCGGACTACAGCCACTTTTATATCACACTGCTGATGGGCAAGCCTTATACTGTCCATATAATTTAAAAGTTGCAATTTTCGCTATGACAAGTGAACATCTTTTGATTTTTGGATGGATTGAAGCGATTGTAACGGCATTAGTTATAAAATATTTAAAAAAGCATTCTCCTGAACTTCTTCAGACAGAAGAAGTAAGATAATTATATTTTAAAGAGTCTCTAGATGTCATCTATGGAAAAGCATGTCAAGAAGAAAATAGTATCCTCTGTCAAAAATCAGCATCTTTTGACATGCTTCCTTCC